>CALWXL010000119.1 GCA_944385485.1 uncultured Oscillospiraceae bacterium | reverse complement strand
AGCAAATTCAACCACAGCTTGATAATTACACTTGGCGATTTTCGCTGTTTCTGCAAAAACATCCCGAGTGTAATGACAAACACTGCTGCGCCAAATGCAAATCCGCTATGGAGCAAGACGTTTGCCCGAGCGTGCAATCCGCTATTTTGATATGCGATTAAATGCGGTTGCAGCAACCAGTATAGTTGATTGACAATGAACATTACAGCGAGCGTGATTGATGTTCCTCGCTGCCATAACGTTCGATGAGATAGATGTACCACAGTTCTTTTCACCTTCATGCTAAAATTTTTTTCATAAGTTTTATTGTACCACAAACACAAAGAAAAAGCACTAGACTTTCTAGTGCTTAATCATGTCCGTTATGTTAATTATCGCCAAATGCAAATTTAACTTTTGGCGCTTTTTGAGCTGTTTTGTCAGCTTGATAATACTGCAGAGTCTTCTTATTCTTGGCATTCGCAACGATTGAGCTTGGGAAGTTGACAATCAACTGATTGTATGCTCGAACGTCTTGAATATAGTTTCGACGTTCAACAGCAATTCGATTTTCGCTGCCTTCAAGTTGAACCATTAAGTCAGCAACTCGCTGATCTGATGCAAGCTTGGGATAGCGTTCATGAATGACATTAATCAGCATGCCTGTGCTTTGATTCAATTCTGCATCAGCCTTCATTTTATCAACTGGCGTATCTGCTGATCGATATGCTTGACGAGCTTTCGCAATCTCGCCAAATACTTTTTGCTCTTGAGTCATTGATCCTTTGACTGCAGCGGTTAAATTCGGAATCAAATCTGCTCGCCGTTGCATGACGTTTTCAACTTGACTCCATTGCTGCTCACAATCTTGGTATCGATTGTTGATCTGGTTGCTGACGCTGATCCACCAGATTCCAAAGAATAACCCGAGAAGGGCAATTACACCAAGGATTGAACTAGTAATAATCAATCCTAACGATTTTTTGTTCATTGTTATGTCGCTCCTTAATCGATAAATTTGACTGCGGTCCCATAAGCAACAACTGACTGCATCCCTGCATCATCAAGCGATGAGTCAAACCGCATCATGACGACTGCATCAGCATTCAGTTTTTCAGCTTCTTGCGTTAACCGCTCGATCAGCCGATTTCGTGATATGTTAAGCATCTTTGTGTAGCCTTTAATTTCTCCGCCGAAGAAGTTTTTGAGACCAGCGCCAAAGTCAGATACAGCGTTTCTGGATTGCGTCGTCGCTCCAAACACTTCGCTAATGATTTCATAGTTGTGTCCCGGAATTCGTTCTGTGGTTGTTACCAGCATCGTCAGTACCTCCGTAGTTTTCTAATGTTTGTTGCGAGACGATTTCATACTTGGTTTTGAAATGTCGAGAATTAAGTTCAATGCTTCGTAATCGTGATGCAATTCAAAATTTAATTGCGGATGGCTTGCTTGGAGCAAATCAGTCAATGCTGTTGCTAAATGATCAGCAAGATAAAATTGCCATAATGCATGAGTATCTTCTGCAACACCGATCGGCATGTCAGGGTAATCCTCAGATTGCTCGTCATCATCGTAACTTTCCCAGCAGTCAGTAATCGCTTCAATCATGTCTGTAACATACTGTAAGTTGCCGTTTTTGTCTTGATACTGTAAGTTGCCGCACCAATCAATGACACACTCGTCAGCAAAATCATCTGCATCAAGAGTGTTATGCTCAGCGCAGTTGAACAACCACACCTGCATGTTCGATGCAGGAATGTCAGTAAAATATCTAAGTTCTGTATCCCAGTCAGTAATGTCGATAAAGCCGTCATCTCGTTCACTTGTCAATGCTGCAGTGTTTGGCTGAAGGTGTGAACACACCCAGTCAATGTTTTGAGCAATTGCTCGTAATGTGTCCGATCGATCGGCATAGGGTAAATCAACCGCTCGTTGAGGCAATTGATAGTTCCAATATTGAATTTTTGTCATTTTTATCAGTCCTTTCTACCAGCTCGCAGTGCCGCCACCGCCGCCGGAAAAGCCGCCATCTCCGCCAAAGCCGCCATCTCCGCCAAAGAATCCGCCTCCACCGAAGAAGTCGTCATCATCACTCGATGAACTGCTGTCGTCATCCCAGAATGAATCGTCATCATCGTCAAACCAGCTCGAATCATCATTGCTCCCTGAATGCATGGATGCTGATGACTCATGCCAATGTGACTGATGGTCACTCGAATTCTCGGATGCATTTGCTGCGAGGATTGCAACTCCAGTTGTGATTGCTGCTGCAATTGCTGCATCGAAGTTATTTTCGTTAAGGAATGATTCCTTTTGATGCACTGACAACTCGTCAATATACTGTTGTTGGAGACGATCAGTTGGATCATATATTGGTGCCTGATGCAGCTTTTGTGTAAATTCACGATCGATTTGTTGATTATGTTGTCGTACAAGTAAATTATCGAGCTTGTCAGCGATCGTTTGCTTGACCGTTGCAAGATACTGATCAATGAGTGATGTCTGCAGTGACTTGATCAAATCTTCAG
>CALWXL010000118.1 GCA_944385485.1 uncultured Oscillospiraceae bacterium | reverse complement strand
CTTTTGGTTCTCCAATCACATTGTGTATAGTATACCGAAATGATTACAATAAGTAAATAATGGGTTCCCACGGAAGGAGAAAAATTGCTGAGAGTATTTTTGTGATTTTCCACCATATGGCCGGGGAGAGGGGAAACTTTTTTCCTGAAACTGGTTAGCAGCCGCTATTTGAGAATTCTTTAACAAAGTTTATTCCCGATTTAGCGTGAAAATCCTCAGATTATTTACATTTCTTTTTCCAGACCCTTGAAATCTTGGTGGGATGGTGCTACATTAGTAGCGACATTACTGAATGAAAACGAGTATGGAGGGAACCCAACTTATGTTTGGTCAATTGATTGAAAAACTGAAAGCCAGCCCCAAGACCATTGTGTTTACCGAGGGCACCGATGCCCGCATTCTGGAGGCCTCTGCCCGTCTGCTGTCCTCCACCTTCCTCAAGCCCATTCTCATTGGCAACAAGGAAGAGGTGCAGGCTGCCGCTGAGAAGACCGGTTTCAACATCCACGGCGCCATCATCATGGACCCCACCAAGTATGACAAGATGGAGGAAATGGTGGCTGCCATGGTGGAACTGCGCCGTGGTAAGATGACCCCCGAGCAGTGCCGGGAGCTGCTGCTCCAGGGCAACTACTTCGGCACCATGCTGGTGAAGATGGGCGTGGCCGACTGCCTGCTGGGCGGCGCCACCTACTCCACCGCCGACACCGTGCGCCCTGCGCTTCAGCTGATTAAGACCAAGCCCGGCAACAAGATTGTGTCCTCCTGCTTTATCATGGTGCGTGCTGCCGCCACCGGCTCCAACGAGGTGCTGGCCATGGGCGACTGCGCCATCAACATCGACCCCAGCGAGGACGACCTGGTGGAGATCGCCCGGGAGTGCGCCCAGTGCGCTCGGGTGTTCGGCATCGACCCCAAGGTGGCTCTGCTGAGCTATTCCACCAAGGGCTCCGGCAAGGGCCCCGACGTGGACAAGATGCGCAACGCCACCGAGAAGCTGCTGGCCACCAACCCCGACTTCGCCGTGGACGGCGAGCTGCAGTTTGACGCCGCTGTGTCCCCCGCCGTGGGCGGCCTGAAGTGCCCCGACTCCCCCGTGGCTGGCCACGCCAACACCTTCATCTTCCCCAACATCTCCGCCGGCAACATCGGCTACAAGATGGTGCAGCGCCTTGGGAATTTCGACGCCTACGGCCCCATCCTGCTGGGCCTGAACGCCCCCATCAACGACCTGTCCCGTGGCTGCAACGCCATGGAGGTCTATTCCATGGCCATCATCACCGCCGCTCTGGCCTAACCCAGACACCCAGATACATAAAAATCCCCTTGGTGCACGCCACCAAGGGGATTTTATGTATCTGGGGGAGGGAATAGGAGGCAAATCCCAAAGGCTCCCCTGTGTAAGGGGAGCTGTCAGCCGGTAGGCTGACTGAGGGGTTGACGCTGCCCAGGAAACCGACAATCCCTCCGTCACAGCTGACGCTGTGCCACCTCCCTTTACACAAGGGAGGCTTTTTACAGCTCCTCCAAATCCGCGGTCAGCTGAGCCACCTGTTCCGGTGTGGTACACCAGCTGGTGCAAAAGCGCACGGCGGTGTGGCTCTCGTCCACCTTCTCCCAGAAGGAGTAGGCGTGTTTGTCCGCCAAACGCTCCAGATGGGCGTCGGGGAGGATGGGGAAGAGCTGGTTGGTGGGGGAGTCGTAGCGCATTTGGTAGCCCTTGGCCTGGAAGGCCTGGGCCAGCTTCCGGGCCTGTTCCACCCCGTTTTCTCCCAGGTGGAAGTAGAGGCCGTCCTCCAGCAGCGTCTCAAACTGCACCCCCAGCAGGCGGCCCTTGGCCAGCATGCCGCCCCGCTGCTTGATGAGGTAGCGGAAGTCCCGGGCCAGGGCGGGGTTGGAGATCACCACCGCCTCTCCGAAGAGCGTCCCCACCTTGGTACCGCCCAGGTAGAACACGTCGCACAGCTCATAGAGCAGGGGGAGGGTGACGCTTTTCTCCGCGGCCAGGCCGTAGGCCAGCCGGGCCCCGTCCACAAACAGAGTGAGGCCAAATTCTCGGCACACCTGGGAGATGGCGGTGAGTTCTTGGGCGGTGTATACGGTGCCCTGCTCGGTGGGGTGGGAGATGTACACCATGCCCGGCTGCACGATGTGCTCGTGGGTGGCGTCCTGTCCGTGGGCTTCCACCGCATCCCGCACCTGCTGGGCGGTGATTTTTCCGTCCAGGGAGGGGAGGGGGAGCACTTTGTGCCCAGTGGACTCAATGGCTCCCGTCTCGTGGCAGTTGATGTGCCCGGTGTGGGCGCACAGCACCCCCTGATGGGGCCGCAGGGCGGCGGCAATGACGGTGGTGTTGGTCTGGGTGCCTCCCACCAAAAACTCCACCGTGGCCTCGGGGGCCTGGCACAGGTCCCGGATCAGACCCCGGGCCCGGTCACAGTGGGCATCCACCCCATAGCCGGGGGTCTGCTCCATGTTGGTGCGGGTCAGGGCGTCCAGAAGGGCGGGGTGGCACCCCTCGGCATAGTCACATTCCCAACGAATCACGGAAAAACACTCCTTTGCGAGAAAAAGTAAAAGCCGTCTGCATGGCAGACGGCTTTTTGTGCTTTGGTTTCAGCGATCAGACGCCACTTGCTCAGGCCAGCTTGTTGAGCTTCACAGTCATGGCGCTCTTCTTGTGAGCGGCATTGTTCTTGTGCAGCAGACCCTTGGCAGCAGCCTGATCCACGGCCTTAACGGCCACCTTATAAGCGGCATCGGCCTCGCTGCGGTTGCCTTCGGCCACCGCGGCCTCAAACTTCTTCAGGTCGGTCTTCAGCGCGGACTTCTGAGCCTTGTTCTGAGCCGCCTTGGTAGCATTCACCAGAACACGCTTTTTGGCAGACTTGATATTGGGCAAACCAAACACCTCCTCCGATGTGATTTTATGTTTTTGCGCAGTTTCCCGTCGCAGATATGTATTCTA
>CALWXL010000117.1 GCA_944385485.1 uncultured Oscillospiraceae bacterium | reverse complement strand
GCTTTTCGAGACCGTTACTTGAGGATACATTTGCCATAATTATTCGCCCTCCACTTCGAACGGGAAATCAAGTCCCAGCTCGTCAAAAAACGGTTTCAGTTCTGCATCAATGCCCTTAATCTCGCTCTGGAGCTGGCGGATTTCCGCAGCTACTTGGTTCAGATCAATCTCTTCCTCCGGCTCGAAGGTATCAACGTACCGGGGGATATTGAGGTTGAAGCCGTTCTCTGCAATTTCCTGCATCGTGGCAACATGGGCATACTTGTCCACATCCTCACGACGCTCGTAGGTCTCAACAATCTTGTCAATGTCGCACTCACGGAGAATATTTTGGTTTTTACCGGCTTCAAAATCGCCAGAGGCATCAATGAACAGAATGTTGTCGGCATTGTCGTTTCTCTCCCTCTTGAGGACAAGGACACATACCGGAATGCCTGTGCCGAAGAAAAGGTTGGCAGGAAGACCAATCACAGCGTCCAGAACATTCAACTTCTGGATAAGGTGTTTGCGGATCACTTCTTCCGCAGCACCACGGAACAGAACACCGTGAGGCAACAGCACAACAGCTCGTCCGTCCTCATCCATATGATGTACCATGTGCTGAACAAAAGCGAAGTCAGCCTTGCTCTTCGGGGCAAGCTTACCGTACTCATTAAAACGGGGGTCTTCCATAAAGCTCAGGTCGCCAGACCACTTAGCAGAATACGGGGGATTTGCAACCTGAACACGGAATTTCATGTCACCAAAGTAGTCATGCTCCAAGGTGTCCCCGTTGTAGATATTGAAATTACGGTAAGGAATGCCACGGAGAATCATGTTCATTCGGGCAAGGTTGTAGGTCGTGGAAGTTAACTCCTGACCATAGTAGTTACGGACATTAGCATAGCTCTTGAGGCGAAGCAGAAGAGAGCCAGAGCCACAAGTGGGGTCGGCTGCATCCTTAACATCAGTCAGCCCAAGGCAAGCCAAACGGCACAGCAGTTCAGCAGGCCCTGAAGGAGTATAGAACTCGCCAGCCTTTTTACCGGCTGTTGCTGCGAACTGCCCAATCAGATACTCATAGGCATTGCCAAGGACATCAATCTTCGTGTCTTCCACACTAAAGTTGATCTCATCCAAAGAGGCAATGATTTTTGCCATAACAGCACTTCTATCCTTAACTGTATGCCCCAACTTAGTAGAATCGAGCTGCATATCGGAGAACAGTCCGTCAAAATCCTCCTGCGAATCGTTGCCAAGAGTAGATTCCATCAGGGAGTTAATCGCTTTCTGTAAAAATTCAATATCAAAAGAACGATTTTCAACCATTTTGACCATCTTGCGGAACAGAAATTGTGGCTCAATGATAAATCCTAAGTCACGAAGAGCTTCCTCTACAACTGCGGTCTTATATTCCTCATCAGTCCAAGCATCCTCATAGCTGATATTATCATCTTTCAGCAGATTAGTCATGTACTTCTCGGTGCGATCCGAAAGGTAGTAGTAGAAAATCATGCCTAAGATGTAGTTCTTAAACTCGTAGGCTTCCATATTGCCCCGGAGAGCGTTTGCCATTGCCCAAAGTTTGTTACAAAGCTCCTTCTGGTGAGCCTGAATACTGTTGTCCATTTCACATTCTCCTTATTGATATTTTTCGGTATGCTGCCGGATAAAGTCTACAATCCTATTGACTAAGGAGCGTTTTTTCAGCAGCGGCATCGGTTTTTCGATACGGTCACGGATGTTACCCGCATCCATTGTACCGGAGAACTCGTATTCCGAGATGAAGTCAGTAAGCATAGCGAGGTCGATTTCCTCTGTTTGCGCAAAGGCAACGATTTCCTCACGCTTTGCCTCATTCTCAAAGTCGTTGTAAGCAGCGTCAATTTCGTCTGCACTCTCAAGGCCAACAACAACACGGTCTAAGAAGGCTTGCAGGATCTCAACCTTGCGAAGCAACTGCGGATTATCGGTTCGTCCCAGTTCTTCCTTGATGTGCTTAATATCATAGTCCTTCTGTTTAACATCATCAAAGTGGATGTTACGGATGAGGTTCATGATATAGGCAACATTAATCCTGTCGCTCTCCATTAACTCGATGCAGAAGTCCACATCGTTCAGGACAGAGACAACTTCTCGATCTTTCTTGTGCTTTGCATAGAGCATCAGGTATTTACTCTTATAGTCCTGATATTCCTGCTCTGTCATGATAAGTGAGTCCTGGTCAAAGCTGAACTCAATGAAAGTTTGCAGAGATTGGAGATACTTCGTAAGCTCACGGAAGGTCTCAACGAAAAGTTTCTGGTCATCCTCACTCTGCATAGTGTCGATGTCAGCCGGTGTCTGCGCAAGTTGCTTCAACCGAGTAACCATCTCATTGAATTTCTCTACAAAGTAGGGATATTCGGGAACGACAATGCCCGACGTGTCGTGGCTTTTTGAGAAGAGCGTAAGAGCATCATCCGTTCTCTTCTTCAAGTTTCGATAGCAGATGATAATACCGAAGGGCTTGGTTTCTTTTTCCACACGGTTTGTTCTGGAATAGGCTTGGAGCAGATCGTGGTATTTCAAGTCCTTGTCTACATAGAGAACGGACAACTGCTTGCTGTCGAAGCCGGTCAGGAACATATTTACAACCAGAAGGATGTCAAGGGGCTTTGTCTTCTTGCCCTTCACACGGTCGGAAATATCTTTATGGTATGCAGCAAATGTATCTGTCGAGAAGTTTGTGCTGTACTTCTCGTTATAGTCCTTGATGATCCGTTCCAGGGCATCCCGACTATGTTCATCTTTGCCCTCAGCCTCTTCATTCTGCCCATAAGAGAAGATACCGCTAATATTCAGGTCATGTTTGATCTTCTTGAAGATGTCGTAGTATTTAATCAGAGCTTCAATCGAAGAGACAGCAAAGATGGCTGTGTACTGACCATTTCTCGTTTTTGCCTTGTGATTCTGAACGATATGGTTTGAGATCAGAGACATCCGTTCCTCGGACATATAGAGTTCACCTACATCAATCGCATCCGCCATTGTGGGATCGTCCCAGTCAAAATCACCTTCCATTGTTTTAATGTACTCAATATGGAAGCCGAGAACATTATTATCGAAGATAGCGTCCTTGATGAGATAATTATGCACACATTCTCCGAACAGCATTTCCGTTGTCTGCGTAATTTTCCCCTCAGTCTTTCCGTTCACCTCAAAACGGGGTGTGCCGGTAAAACCAAAAAATTGCGCTTTTTGGAAGTGCCGAACGATGTCCTTATGCATATCTCCAAACTGACTACGGTGACACTCATCAATAATGAAGACAACCTTTTCATTTTTGTAGGTGTCCATGATCTTTGAATACTGAGGACGCTTAACCGCATTGGCCATTTTCTGCATCGTAGTAACGATAAGCTGTCGGTTTTTATCCTGCATCTGTTTTACAAGGACATCGGTACGATCAGTTGCATCAACAGAGCCGTTCTCGAACTTGTTGAACTCTTCCGTTGTTTGAGAGTCTAAGTCCTTCCGGTCAACGAGGAAGATGACCTTTTTAATGTTGGGGTTGGCTGCGAGAATCTGTGCCGTTTTAAAGGAAGTCAGTGTCTTTCCTGCGCCGGTTGTATGCCATACGTAGGCATTGCGGTTAGTAAGTGTAGCTTGCCGGACAAGGGCTTCCACCGCATATACCTGATAAGGACGCATCACCATGAGCAGTTTATCCGTGTCGTTAAGGATGGTATATCTCGTCAGCATCTTTATGATGTGATCCCTTGCAAGGAAGGAGATGGAGAACTCTTTCAAGTTGGTAATACGAACATTATTGAAGTCCGTCCAGAAGAAGGCGAGGCTATGAAGCATATCTCTGTCAGAGTTGGCAAAATACTTTGTATCTACACCATTGGACACTACAAATAGTTGGATAAAGTGGTACAATCCATTGTAGGAATGCTTTTTGTAGCGCATCACTTGATTGACAGCTTCTCGGATGTCAATGCCACGCCGTTTCAATTCCACTTGAATAAGCGGAAGACCATTGACGAGTATTGTCACATCATAGCGATTGACATACTTGCCGACAACAGTTGTCTGATTTGTCACCTGAAAAATGTTCTTTGTGTGGTCGGCATCGAAGAAAGAGAGGTACACCTTCGTCCCGTCCTTACGCTCCAACACGAACTTATCTCGAAGGATCTTTGCGCTCTGGAAAACAGATTTTCCGAGCATGATATTCATTACACGCTCCCATTCTTTGTCGGTCAAGGGGCGGTCAAGCTTCGATGAATTAAAGGTTTCAAATTGAGCTTTGAAGTTTTCTACCAGTGCGTCATAGTCTGGTATAGAGACGCTGGTATAGCCTTGCTTATTGAGCTGGTCTATGAACTGTTGCTCAAGGGCTGCTTCGCTTTGGTATGCCATATCTTCATCTCCTATACTTGAGGATATTTTTGAATAATCAGATATTGAAAATTTGAGATGCTTTTACAAAATAGGCTTTTACTGTGCAGAATCGTCATCAATAAATTCCATAATATCGTTCATTGTACACCCTAATGCCTTGCAAATCTTCCCAAGAATATCGGTTGTAACATTTTCACCATGATTTAATTTGTTGATGGTATAATGACTAATTCCAGCACACCTTTCTAAATCTCTTTTTTTCATATCTTTGTCTATCAATAGCTTCCAAAGTTTCTTATAGCTGACTTTCATAAAAATCCTCCGTCAAAATAAAATCAGTTATAAAAGTAAGTATAGCAGAAATTTGTCGGTTTCTCAATTATTGTGTTTGCGAACGATGTAATATTGAGCGATATTTTGACATGTTTATTTGGCTTTTTGATATAGGGTGATATATCGTGGAGAAAACACCCTTGACAAATCACTTTCCAGAAGATGTACCTGGAACACTATGCGGTTCTGCATGGCTTTCGCAACATCCGCCACTTCACCGACGACGGATACACCGGGCGAAACTTCAATCGACCTGGCTTTCAGGCCCTTCTGGAGGAGGTAGAGGCTGGGCGGGTATCCACCGTCATCGTCAAGGACATGAGCTGCCTGGGGCGAAACTACCTTCAGGTGGGCTTCTATACTGAGGTGCTGTTCCCTCAGAAAAAGGTGCGTTTTCTCGCCATCAACAACAGCGTGGACAGTGAAAGACCATTGGACAACGATTTCACCCCATTTCTGAACATT
Source organism: uncultured Oscillospiraceae bacterium (assembly GCA_944385485.1). Classification (GTDB taxonomy): domain Bacteria; phylum Bacillota; class Clostridia; order Oscillospirales; family Oscillospiraceae; genus Enterenecus. Next base: position 7,374 of record CALWXL010000117.1, on the reverse strand, counting down.
ATGAATGAGTGGCATGCCAAGGACACCAGCAACAAAATCAAGGCGGTGTTCCACGCCCGCATGGCAGAGGGCCTGCGGTGCAGCGGCAGCATTCCCTACGGCTATAACCGCACACCGGAGGACAAGCAAAGGCTGGTGGTGGACCCCGTGGCGGCGGATGTGGTGCGCAGTATTTTTGAGTTGGCCGACCAAGGGTATGGCCCCACCGCCATCGCCCGGATTCTCTCCAAACGTCAGGTGCTGATTCCAGCGGCTTACACCGAGATGTACCATCCGGAGCAGAGCAATGGGCGAGCCTATGCCGAGCGATTTCGGTGGAGGAGTACCACCGTGGACGGGATTCTCCGCCGGGAGGAGTACCTGGGGCATACCGTGCTGAAAAAGACGGTGTGTACCAATTTTAAAACAGACCAGCGCAGACCCACACCTAGGGATCAGCGTCTGGTGTTTCCCTATACCCATCCGGCCATTGTGGAGCAGAACCTGTGGGAGCGGGTGCAGGCCAGGCTCAAACGAAGTGCCAGAACAACCCCCAGAGGGAGGCACCATCACCGCCTGAGTGGGTATTTGTACTGTGCTGATTGCGGCGCACGGTTGGCACTACAAGTGCATAAAAAGCGCAATTCCGAGGAACTGGACTATCTGTTTCGATGCAGTGCCTATGGAAACGGGTCAGGCCAATGTACCGGGCACTATATCAACGCCCAGGCCGTGGAAGAGCTGCTTCTCATAGCGGTCCAGCGGTTATGGGTCGTTTCGAGAAGATGCTCGAAAACCCTATTCAAAGTTTGTTCGAAAAATCGGACGGGTTCTCTACGTGGTCAACGTCAGACCAGCAGAGGGAGCCAGGGAAAGCTATGACAGCAAGTTGCGGGAGATGATTTGCAGCCGGATGTCCCGGGATGCAACAGAGCTTCAGAAGAATTGTAAAGAATGAGAAAGCAGCGGTCCAGGTTTGCTGATGGCAGCCTAGACCGCTGTTTTTGCGCTTGTGGCCTATGTTGAGAGGCCGGGGTAACGAGAAAAAGAAACCTGGAGGAACATGCGCGGCATGTTCTCAGCAAGCATCGCCTTTTGACGGCAAAAGGCAAGTTTGGGGGTGGACCCCAAGCCCCCGAGTGCATGGACTTGCTATAAAAGCCAGGGAAGATACCCGCTGTCATTGTAGAATGTTACAAAAAATAGAAATATGAAAAAGTTCCTCTTGAAGCTATAGTAACTATATGTTTTATAGTTGCCCTGTCGAAATAAGGGCCACTTCGTCTCAGAGGTAAAGGAGGAAATGGTATGGAACAGACCGTACTGATTCGAAACGCTGCGGCTATTGTCACCTGTGATACAGAGGATCATGTCTATTATGATGCTGATATGCTGATTAAGGGACCGAAGATTGTCAAGATAGGGAAAAACCTTCAGGATGCGCACGATAGCGTGATTGATGCTTTTGGTAAATTTGTTTATCCCGGCTTAATCAACACCCATCATCATTTCTTTCAGACATTTGTGCGAAATCTTCGCACTATTGACTACCCCAATATGACGGTGCCTCAGTGGCTGGATAAGATTTATCGCATTTTTCAGATGGTGGACGACCAGGTGATTTACTACTCCTCGTTGACCGCCATGGCCGACCTGCTCAAGCATGGCTGTACTTGTGCCTTCGATCACCAGTATTGCTTCACCAAGGCAACAGGAAAGCTGCCTGTGGATCGGCAGATGGAGGCGGCCAGCCAGCTGGGCATCCGATACCATGCTGGACGAGGGGTGAATACGTTGCCCCGCAGCAAGGGAAGTACCATCCCCGAGAACATGCTGGAGACCACCGATGAGTATCTGGCAGATTGTGAGCGACTCATTGCCCAGTATCACGACGCAAACCCCTATTCCATGTCTCAGATCGTCATGGCTCCCTGCCAGCCTATCAACAGCTACCGGGAAACTTTTTCTGAGACGGTGGCTATGGCTCGTAAGTATGGGGTGCGGATGCACACCCATCTGGGTGAGGGCGAGAACGAGATCATGATGGAGCGCTGGGGAAAGCGTACTCTGGACTGGTGTGAGGAAATCGGCTTCCTGGGCCCTGATGTGTGGCTTGCCCACGGCTGGGAGCTGCTGCCTCAGGAATATGAGGTGCTGGCCAAGGCCGGAACTGGTGTGTCCCACTGTCCTGGCCCCGCCATTCTGGGTGGATTCCCCATTCTGCCTATGAAGGAGATGCAGCAGGCCGGTGTGTGTATCAGCTTGGGGTGCGACGGCTCGGCCACCAACGACAGTTCTAGTCTGCTGGACTCCATGCGTACCGCCTGGATGATGCAGGCCTGGCACAGCAAGCAGCGCAACGGCTGCATTTCTCCCTATGAGATGCTGAAAATTGCTACCGTCAACGGTGCTAAAACCCTGGGTCGTGACGACCTGGGTTCCCTGGAGCCGGAGAAGGGGGCGGACCTGTTTATGGTAGATGCCGGAGTTCTGGAACTGACCGGAACCCTCCACGATCCCCGGAACCTGCTGGCTCGCACTGGTGTGACAGGGAATGTGTGGCTGACCATGGTCAACGGAGAAGTGGTGTTCCAGGATGGTAAGCTGACCCGAGTGGATGAATACGCCTTGGCTCGAGAGGGAGAGGCTGTGTGTACCAAGGTGCTGCGGGAGCCCTGTGAGGCATTTCACAGCCTGGGCTGAAACGGAAGATACGAAGCGAATACAGTGGAATTAGAGTATATTTGAGGAGAGAGAATTATGAAAAAGATGTTGAGTGTACTGTTGGCTGGAACCATGATGCTGTCTATGACTGCCTGCCAGGGTGGCGGAGAGACCCCTGAGGGCGGTATGGAAGAGAAGCTGCAGGTTGCCCTGTGTATGTCCGGCCCCGTCAATGACCAGGGGTGGAACCAGTCTGCTTACGAGGGTGCCAAAGCTGCCTGTGAGAAGTATGGCTATGAGCTGTCCTATAGCGAGAACCTGGGGGCTGCTGACATTGCTGCTGCCTATGCAGACTACGCCATCGCTGGTTATGATGTCATCATCGGCCACGGCTTTGAGTTTGGCGATCCCGCTTTGGAGGTTGCCGAGACCTACCCCGACGTGACGTTCATCTGCACCGAGGCCAGCGCTTCCGCTGACAATGTGGCCTCTTATGTCATGGCCTGTGAGCAGACTGCTTATGTGGAAGGTGTCATCGCTGCTACCATGAGCCAGAGCGGTAAGCTGGGTGCCATCGGTCCCATCCAGGGTGATTCTCTGGTGAAGATCATCAACGGCTATGTGGAGGGCGCTCGTTCTGTGAGCGCCGACATTGAGGTTCAGACTGCCTGGACCAACTCCTATGTAGATACCCAGCTGGCTCAGGAGGCTGCCAATGCCATGATCGAGAGCGGCGTGGATGTGATCAAGCACTGCGCCAACGCCTGCGGCAACGGTGCCATCAATGCTGCTGTGGCTGCCAACATCTGGTGCCAGGGCGATTCCTATGACCAGAGTTCTCTGGCTCCCAAGAACATTCTGGATTCCGCTCTGTATAACATGGATGTGGTGCTGGATATCGCTCTGGGCTCTGTAGCCGACGGCTCTTTCAAGGGCGATGTGTACAACCTGGGTATGTCTGACGGTGCCGTGGAGGTTCTGCTGTCTGACAACCTGCCTCAGGAAGTTGTGGACAAGGCTCAGGCTGCCATTGATGCCATCAAGTCCGGTGAGTTGGAGATCGTGCCCAACTTCACGGTGGAGTAATTCGTTTCACATAGAAAAAACATAGAACAGGAGTGAACGGTATGGCCCTCCTTGAAATGCGAGATATCTGCAAGTCTTTTTCCGGTGTGTATGCCAACGACCACATGAACTTGACGGTGGAAAAGGGAGAAATCCATGCGCTGTTGGGTGAAAATGGCGCGGGAAAGACCACGTTGGTCAACATCCTCTTTGGAATCTACGCCCCTGACAGCGGCAGCATTTCATGGAAGGGCCAGCCGGTTTCTTTTTCCTCCCCTCGGGATGCCATTGCCGCTGGAATCGGCATGGTACAGCAGCACTTTTCTCTGGTGCGTCGGATGACAGTATTGGATAACATTATCCTGAACCTACGAGAAAATCGGTTTGTTTTGGATCGAAAGACTGCTCGAGCCCGGGTTTTGCAGCTGGCAGACAAGTACGGATTGAAGGTAGATCCCGATGCCATGGTATGTGACCTGTCTGTGGGTGAGCAGCAGCGGGTGGAAATTCTGAAAGCCCTGTACCGGGATGTGGAGCTGCTCATTTTGGACGAGCCCACTGGTGTGCTGACGCCTCAGGAGACCGCTCAGTTTTTCGATGTCCTCCGGGTGCTGCGCCAGGAGGGGTATGGTATCATCATCATTACCCACCGCATGAGCGAAATCATGGCCATCAGTGACCGTGTGACCATTCTGCGGGATGGAAAGCAGGTTGCTGTGCTTCAGACCAATCAAACCACTCCCGATGAGCTTTCCCGCCATATGATCGGTCGAGAGCTGAAGGAGTGCTACGATATGGATCAGCCTGCAGGGCAGCAGGTGCTGTTGGAGTTGGAAGGTGTATCCTTGCCTGCCCGGCGGAGGGGACATGCGCTGCATGACATCAACCTCCAGCTGCATCGAGGGGAGATCCTGGGCATTGCTGGAGTGGAAGGCAATGGACAGAAGGAGCTGGCTGAGCTGATTGTGGGGATTCAGAAGGCAACCCATGGAAGCATTGCGCTGGAGGGAGTACCCATGCGGGGCTGCTCTGTGCGCCAACGCTATGAGCAGGGTGTTGTGTACATTTCTGAAGATCGGTTGCAGGACAGCTTGGTGGTGGATATGGACATCACGGACAATTTGATGCTCCGGGAGTATTGCCGCCCTCCCTACGCTAAGAAGGGTTTGTTGAATCGACGTGCGATGATCCAGGCTGCCCGGATGTTGATGGAACGGTTCCAAGTGCGGGCATCGGGAGTTTCCGGTGAGTCCACTGCGGTTCGCCTGCTCTCAGGTGGCAACCAACAGAAATTGATCGTGGCTCGGGAAGTGAATGAGCAGGCCAAGGTAGTGGTGGCCAGCCAGCCTACCCGAGGTTTGGACATTGGTGCCACCGAATTTGTGCGGGAGCGTCTGGTGGAGCAGAGAAATCAGGGAAAGGGTGTCATTTTGATTTCCGCTGACCTGGAAGAGATCATGGCTCTCAGTGACCGTGTGGCAGTGATGTTTGATGGAAGAGTAGTGGGGATTCTATCCCGAAAAGAGGCAACAGTAGAGCAAATTGGCCTGCTGATGGGCGGCATTGCGCAGGAGAAAAAGGGGTGTCATGATGCTCAGTGAGAAAAAACGTGGAGTTCTGGACGGGATTTCCATTGCAGTGGTGACTCTTCTTTTGAGTGCGCTCCTCATTTTGGCCTGTGGCGCAAATCCCATGGAGGCCTTTGGATTGTTTTTCAAGGGCGTGTTTGGCAACAAGGCCAGCTTTGCAGAAATCTTCGTGAAAGCCTGTCCGCTGATGCTCACGGGTTTGGGCTGTGCGGTGGCGTTCCGGACCGGCTTTTTTAACATTGGTGCAGAGGGCCAGTTCTATGTGGGAGCGATTGCTGCCACTATGGTGGCTCTGGGTTTGCCCCAAGTGCCCGGCGGAGTGCGTCTGGTGCTGTGCTTTGTATCTGCCTTTGTAGGCGGCGGAATTTGGGCATTTTTGGCGGCATTTCTCAAGACCAAATGGAATATTTCTGAGATCATTGTCACCATCATGCTCAATTATATTGTGATTTACTTTCTGGGATACGCTGTGCGAGGATTTCTCATGGATCCCTCTGGCAACGTACCTCAGTCGGCCAAGATCGAGGCGAGTGTGCAGCTGCCCAATCTGATTGCGTCCACCCGATTCCATGTGGGAATTTTGATTGCCTTGGTTCTGGTGGCGGTGGTTTGGTTTGTGCTGGAAAAGACCACGCTGGGCTTTGAATTCAAAGCGGTGGGGCTCAATCGCCGGGGAGCTGGCTGCAACGGCATCCCTGTGGTGCGTAGTATGGTACTCTCTGCAGTACTCAGTGGTGGTCTGTCGGCTGTAGCCGGTGCCATTGAGGTATTGGCAATCCAGAAGAAATTGCTGGAGGGTATTTCCGGAAACTGTGGTTATACCGCTGTTCTCATTGCATTGGTGGCCTTTAACCGTCCTGTGGGTGTGGTGATTGCATCTGTGGTGTACGCAGCTATGCAGGTGGGTGCTGGCTCCATGCAGCGTCAGCTGGGTGTACCATCTGCCATTGTGAATATCATCATTGGTGTGGTAGTCGTTCTGATTTTGGGCCGGGAGCTTCTGCAGTGGTATAAACGGTCTAAGAAAAAGGCGTAAAGGGGGACGTAGGTATGTTGGAAGAGATTTTTACCCTCAGCTTTCTGACGGTATTTCTGGCAGCAGCAGTACGTCTGGCCATCCCGCTTTTGTATGGTGGACTGGGTGAGCTGATTGCAGAGCGGGCTGGCATTCTCAACATCGGGATGGAAGGCGTGATGCTCAGCGGAGCGTTTTTCTCCTTTGCTGGGGCATGGTATTTTCACAACATAGCAATTGGCCTGCTGTGTGGAATGCTGGGAGGCCTGGTGGTGAGCCTGGTACACGGAGTGCTGACCATTCACTTGGCCAAGGATCAGTCTGTCAGTGGCCTGGCCCTGAATATGCTCATGTTGGGTGTGACCAGTTTTCTCTATAAACTGATGTCGGAAGGACAGGACTATCAGCAGGTAGAGACCATGCCGGAGATCCCGATTCCGGGATTGTCCCAGATTCCCGTGATTGGGGAAGTCTTTTTTCAGAGGGATTTGCTGACCTATCTGTTGTACATTCTGGTTATCCTGTGTGTGCTGTTTTTCCGATTTACCAACTGTGGGCTGAATCTGATTGCGGTAGGCGAGTACCCCAGAGCAGCGGAGTCCGCTGGTGTCCCGGTACATCGTTACCAGTGGGTTGCCATGATGTTCAATGGTGTGTTGGGCGGCATCGGAGGAGCCTACCTGGTACTGGTGCAGCTGGGTGTCTTTACTGAAAATATGATCTCTGGTCGAGGATACATCGCCCTTGCAGCAGTGATTTTGGGACGTTACACCCCGTTTGGTGTATTTGGCTCTGCATTACTCTTTGGGGTGGCCAATGCGCTGCAGATTCGTCTTCAGACCATTGGTGTAACCATATCTCCCTATCTGCTGGCCATGTTGCCCTATGTGGTGACGTTGCTGGCTATGATGGGCGCAGCTGGTAAAAACACGCAGCCCGAGAGCATGGGAACGCCTTATATTCGAGGAGTTCGATAAGAAAAATCGCAAGGATGTGTCGCAAAACGTAAGTTTTGTGGCACATCCTTTTTTACTCTCAACAGCAAAAACGAATCCAGTATGT
>CALWXL010000116.1 GCA_944385485.1 uncultured Oscillospiraceae bacterium | reverse complement strand
CCCTGGGATTGTAGCCCAGAAGCATCCTGCGCCCGCCCAAACGGATGGACTGGACGATTTCGTAATCCCCCGCCATTTCGGGGACAGCCATCTTTATCGCTCCCTTCCTGTGGAATCTTTCTGTTTATGAGTTTCCCGCCGCAAATGGCGATGCAGTGCGTAAAGCATGGTAACGTGTGTTTCAAAGCATTTCATGGCTTCTGCGTACTCTGTAAAGCTCGTATGTGCAGGATTTGGCTTGTGATTTGGTTGCCAGTCCCAAACAGCATACTGGTGGGAATCCTGAGAGTGGAACCCCACTGCAATTTCACGATCTTCCATGCTCACAGATGCCATCATCGTGTAGCCTTTATATTGTTCCGTGGTATGATGGAAAGAGCCGTTCCCCAGGTACAGGGTATAGCTTCCGTTTTGCCCTTGCTGATAAGAGACGGGGATCATAAGCTCTCCTGTGACCAAGTTGGGGTGGTAGGTGTAACCCAGCCGTTCTTCCATCATCATCTTGGGCATAGAGGAAAAGTCGATGTAATAGGCATCCGCCCCCATGATGTGGTAGGTGTGAAGTTTCCCCTTCACTGGGAAATAGGTGGACAAGACGGGATGTTTGATGTGGCCGGTGATGGCAACGCTCTTTTCCTTGGATGCCCTGTCGAGATAGAACTGGGGCTGTGCGCCGGGGACATCCCAGCCGCACATGGAGCCGCAGATCATGGCTTCCAGCTGCGCCAGTGTGATCCCCATGCGGCTGTTGGTGAAGTCCGCAATGTTTTTGTTTTCCTCCCGACTGTCTGTGTTCCACTCGCTGCGGTAGTACCCACGCTCGCCTCGCTTAATCACAATCAGTTCCCCGGTGCTGGGCAGGATAGAACAGCATTGTTCCGGTAGTGCTCCGCTCATTTTGACCTCCTTTTAGGCAACAAAAAACGGCCCTACGAGCCGCTTATCACAACTTGATTTAGTTTTCCGGCTGGTGATTTTCCGGTGCCGGTTTTCCCTGACATGGGGTTCTGTGCAGTATATAACGCACTCCGCTGATATGCCCTTCCGGACTGTATTCCCGGTGCCGCTCCACATAGCCGGCTTTCTCCAGCTCACGAACGGCATTGCCAACCGCCTCGATCCCATCCCGGCTCAGTTCTGCCAAATTGCGGACAGTGAAATTCCAGGTCGGTTCCTGAAGCAGCATGATAGAGAATAAACCCTTTGCCTTCAAGGAAAGGGTTTCGTTCTCTAAATGATGCTCCCGCATAAGAATCTGATCCATCTCGTTCATATCATCGCTCCTGTTCCCGCATTTTCTTTCTCTGCCACTGATCCAGGAGCCGGATAATCACTTCTTCCATCTGCTTGGGGGTATAGCTGGGCGGGAAGTATTTTTGCAGGCGATCATTTTTTAAGGTCACTTTCCGGGCCAGGGACTTGTCCTCCCGAAGAAGCACCTCCATGACATTGGCATCCAGCTTTCCCTCCTCACTCAGTTCCTTAAGACGCTTGGCCTGTCCCAGGCTGGGAGATACCTCATCCCGTTCCATGATGACCAACAGGGCAGTTTGCTCTTTTTCGCTCAGATGGGAAATGTAGTCCGCTGCGGGCGTGACCTTCAAAATCCCGTTGTCCACCTGCTCCAGCAGGGGAGGGATCAGCTTTGTTAGATTTACATACCGCTGTATTTGGGTTGCGCTTTCGCCAACTTGCTCAGCTAAAATATCCTTCGATTTTCCACGGATAAAATGGAGTCCAACTTGGCCCCCATTTTCTTTTGAGGGTCGTCCGGCCTGTCGCTTCATGGCCTCCAACTTCAGGCTGTACGCCCTGGCCTTTTCACTGGGCAGCAAGTCCTCACGGGTGATGTTATAGTCCACCACCAGAATGTCAGCCTCATCGTCCGTGTACTCCCGGATGATAACCGGCAGGCTTTCCAGACCCACCGTCCTGGCGCAATAGTCACGGCGATGGCCGGAGATAATCTCGTAGCCGCCCTCCGTCCGGGGGCGGACGATTAGCGGTTCCGCAACCCCCACCTGCTCGATGCTGTCCATAAGCCGAACCAGATCCGGCGTGGGCCGCTTGATGGAGTATGGCTGTCTGGCATAGGGGTAGATCTCACCGACGGGTATGTTCAGGATGCGCTCGTGGGTGTCCTGCTGCCGTTCCTGCTCACTTTTGAACAGATCATCGAGTGAGGCCAGGCCCATGTTTTTGACGTTGCCTGCCAAGGTTCATCACCTCCCTGGTAAAAGATTCATATGCGCTTGCTACCCGTCCCTCCTTGTCGTGTTCAAAGATGTTTTTGTGCTCCAAGCTGATCTCAGCGGCACGGATAGAACGGGGAATTTCGCTGTGGAACACCCTGCCTCCATAGGCTACCCGGATTTGCTCAATAACGCCACGGGAAAGAGTGGTGCGGCTGTCAACCATCGTCATCAGGATGCCGCCGATCTCCAGTCCGGGATTCAGCTGACGCTTTACCCGCATTACGGTTTTAAGTAATTGCTCTAAGCCCTTGGCGGGCAGGTAGTGAGCCTGTACCGGGATGATAACGCTGTTGGCTGCTGTCAGTGCGTTGATGGTCAGCATCCCCAGGGAAGGCATACAGTCCACGATGGCATAGTCGTAGTCCCTCTGGACGGTAGAGAGATATTGCCGCAAGACCGTCTCCCGGCTCATTGTGTTGACCAGCGTTACCTCGGTGGCGGACAGCTCTATGTTGGCAGGCATCAGATCCACGCCGTCCTGATGGTGCAGAATGCCATCGTGCGGCTCAATGGGCTTATCGGTGATGATCTTCCCCATGACCGTTGCCAGGGTAGGGTTCAGCTCGTCCGGCTGCTCCCAACCGAGAAGCTGGGTGAGATTGCCCTGGGCATCTGCGTCAACCAGAAGAACTTTTTTACCTTACCGAGAAAGACCAATAGCCAAACTCGCCGCCGTAGTGGTCTTGCCGACGCCGCCCTTTTGATTGGCCAGTGCGATTGTGTGCATTTATAACACCTCCGTTTCGATTGTCAGCTTGCCCTTTTGAAGGGCAGGCTCTCTTATTCTTTTTTCGGTATGTATTCTTTCTTTACTCCAGTCAGTATCACTATACTCAGTCTTATTACCCTCGGTTTTTCCGAGGTCTTGACCTCTGATTTCCCGAGGTTTAGAGTTCTGCTTTTCGGAGGTCTTGACTTCTGTTTTTCGGAAGTCTTGACTTCTGTTTTTCCGAGGTCTTGACCTTCGATTATCCGAAGTCTTGACCTCTGTTTTTCCGAGGTCTTGATTTCGGTCTTTCCGAAGTCTGTTTTTCTCCGGCGAAGTTTTTGACGTAGATCAGGGAGGCCCGTCCTTGACCTTGCCTTACCCGCTCAATCAGACCAACTCCTTTCTTGGTGTCCAATTCGTTGAACAGCTTGATTGCCTTCTCTGTCTTGTACCCAAGCGTCTCCGCAACGTCATCCAGGGTAAATATGATATATACCCGGCCTTGCTCGTCGTGCCACCCGTTCTTCATGGACAGGCTCATGCGGTCAAGCAGGATGCCGTAGAGCAGCTTGGCATCTGTCGATATGCCAGCAAACCGACTGTCTGTAAAGAGTAGCTTGGGGATGCGGTAAAACGAGAACTGTTCTGCCTCATAACCGTAATAATAGGAAAGTTCCATAGAAGCCATAACGATCACCCCCTATCAAAAAAGGAGAGCGTATTCAAAACGCTCTCCTTGAACAAATAATATGATAC
>CALWXL010000115.1 GCA_944385485.1 uncultured Oscillospiraceae bacterium | reverse complement strand
TCTCAAAAATGCCAGCATTTTTGAGAGTAGATGCAGCCCGCTGCATGCATCCTCGGGTCAAAGGACGACCCAAGGCTACACTGGCGGGCTGAGAAGTGTTTTCCCCGATGCGCATGTCCTCGTGGAAAACGGATTTCAATTTGTTTTCCCGCCCACAGGCGGAAAAACTCTACTCCAAAGCTCTTGCCTATACTGGACTTTATCTTGCATGAACATGAGTTTTTAGGAGTGCAAAGCATATTTTCATATTTCTGATACATCAAAGATGTGCTTGCAAATACTGCTGAATTCTGGTCAATCGCTCCGGCGTATCTGCGTCCCACAACTCATGGGCACCTGCTGCCTCCACATAATGGACCGGAGTGTCACCCACCGCCGCCATACCTCCCCGCTCGCCAGTCAGCTGCATCAAAGCAGGGAAGAGTTGAGCAGGAAAGAGGGTAGGGCTGGAATGCTGGTCTTGATAGGACAGTCGATGGACTTCTTGGGGGGTCTGTTGAAAGGCGGCCACCAAACGGCGGATGCTGTCTGAACTGCACAAGGGCTGATCCCCCATGACAAATAGACATCCATCTGTCTGTTTGATGGACTTCAATCCAAGCCGAATGGATTGGCTCTGAGGACCTCCCTCATAGCCCCGAACTTGCACACCGCAATTCAGACAGAGCCGGGCCACATCCGAATGGCTGACAACCGCAAGTACTTGAGCAAACAATTCCTTGGGGATAGCCTGCAAAGTATGGGCCAGCAGCGGCTTGCCAGCCAGAGGGGCCAGCAGCTTGTTTCCACCAAACCGTGTACTTTGCCCGGCAGCCAGAATGATACAGCTGATCCCCATAGTTTTTCCTCCTTACAAGCTAATTGCGTACATCACTTCTTTTGCGCCCAAAGTCTCTTTTACCCGGTCAGCTAGACAAAACCCATGCTTTTCGTAGAAACGGCGTGCACGCTCATTGGAATCAAACACCCACAGCACAAGTCGATCATACCCAGCGTTCTTAGCCTCTTTCAAAACATGCTGTATCATATGAGAGCCATATCCTTGACCCCAGAATTGGGGCAAACTGTGGATGCAAATAAGTTCTGCTGTGTCCACCCCTAGATTGTCACGGTTTTTGCTCCAAGCGGTAATGCCCTGGGGAATTCCATCCACACACTGGAGAGACACGTGTGCCAAACGCTGATCCAGCACGTACCGATACATATTCTCACTTTCATCCAAGTTGGTGGCCTGGGTTAAGACCTCGGAAGTCAGTATGTCCCCAAAGGCAGCCTTCCATGCTTGGGTTTGAATGTATGCCAAGGTGGGGGCATCCCCTATTACAGCAGGGCGAAGCATCAGTTCAGCCATGGAGATTCTCCTCTCTGATGTTATCGAAGGGTACGTCGTAACCCCTTGGGGAAGTGGTTTTTCAGTACTCCGTTACTTCCTTTCACCCAGCCCAGGGACAAACCATCTACTTTAAGAAGTGTCCACCCAGTCTGTGTGCCTGGAATGGTGTTTCCAGAAAGATAAGCGGCAATTTCCGGGCTGTCCACAGGGTAATCCACCTGGGATGCGGACTCTTTCAACCATAGGGCCAGGGCGTGGGCGGGCTCAAAGCGGTTTTTCAACAATTGTCCCAGCTCCAGCCCTGCACGGAGCACCTTTAACCCCTTCAAAGCAGGCAATTCCTCTGGTGCCATCCACAGATTTTTTCCAAAGCTGATTAGTTTTCCTTCGGGAAGAGCAACCCCCGCAGAGTCACAAAATTCACTCAATTCGTTTGGAGTAGGAACGGCAGGCTCCAAGGGCTGTTCTTGGGAGACTACATCTCCCTGACGTTCCAGAACCGCTGCAAAGTGCCCCTCTCCATGGAGATGGTGGGGCCAGAGACGGAAGGTGCGTTCCAACCCGCAGGGCGGAGCATCTACCCAGTCCGGCCGTCCAGGGGAGAACCAGGGTGCCTCCACCGATACCAGATGAAACTCCGGGTGGCTCTGGAGAAAGGAGGCAATCACTCCCTCATTTTCCTCGGGGGCAAAGGTACACGTGGAGTATACCATGCGTCCGTCAGGGCGGAGCATTTGAGCCGCAGAGTGGAGGATTTCACCTTGGCGATGGGCACACATCTGCACGGTCTCCACGCTCCAGCCCGTGGCGGCGGCTTCCTCTTTGCGGAACATGCCCTCGCCGGAGCATGGGGCATCCACCAAAATCCGGTCAAAATACCCCTGGAACCGCTCTGCCAGTTTGCGGGGATGCTCGTTGAGCACCAGGGAATTGGCCACGGCCATCCGCTCCAGATTGCGGCTGAGGATCACCGCCCGTTTGGGCTCAATCTCATTGGACACCAGCAGTCCTTGACCATCCAGCATCGCTGCCAGCTGAGAGGATTTACCGCCGGGTGCGGCACACAGATCCAGAACCCGCATGCCTGGTTGAACATCCAAAAGTCCAGCAGGGGCCATGGCGCTGGCCTCCTGGAGATAGTACAGCCCCGCCTCGTGATAGGGAGACAGACCAGGACGTGTCATAGGGTCATAATAATAACCACTGTCGGCCCAAGGAACCGGAGAGAGGCCAAATTGCGGCAAAGGGGGCGGTGTATGGGTCTTTAGTTTATTCAGACGCAGTGCCACCCACCGGGGGTGTTCTGCAGCTGCTAGAAATTGCGCCAGCTCTTCCTGGCCCAGCTGATCTTCCAGCCGCTTGAGAAAACCTTCTGGAAACATGGATTTTCCTCCGTCTTATTGTGAAATCAGGGCAGTTGATTGGTGTCCAGGAAGTGGCGCAGTACATCCTCCACTCGGTGGCACGTAGTGGGGAACTGATCCAGAAGCCCCTGTTCAGCGGAGGCCATCAGGTAGGGATGCCCCACCACAGAGAGCATAGCCACATCATTCCAGTTATCTCCAAATGCCAGGACGTTCTCAGGCGGAATACCCATCACACGGCACAGACCCAGAACTCCCTGTCCTTTATCGGCTAAGGTGAAGTCCAACCAATCCTCACCAGCCACAGCCATCTGGAAAACCCGGGACCAGGTGGGGCCCAGCTTTTCTGCCGCAGGTCGGGTACCCAATGGGCAGTAAGCGGACACCTTCAAGATTTCTTCCGGGATCTCCGCCACATCCTCTACGATTTTCAGCTGAAAGCCCTTGAAATCCCGCATATGCTCCACATACTCCTGGGTACACTGGCACAGATATGCGTATTTGGCTCCGGTGATCAGTAGTTGACTGTCTGGCAATTGCAAAATCTCCCGGGCCAGAGCCAGCGCTTGCTCTCGATCCATGGGGAAGGAGGTCAGAATGGGGGCTTCGTCCTCGGTGCCAGGACCATAGATGACGCCACCATTTTCGCACACATAGGACAGTTCATCCGCAATTCCAGGGAAAAGGGTACGCAGAGAATGGTACTGCCGCCCGGATGTGGGACAGAAGGGAATGCCACGGGCTTTGAGCTGTTCAATGATCGTAAAGATTTCGTCAGATAACACCGTGTCTCCGTAGGGCAACAGGGTGCCGTCAATATCGCTGACCACCAGTTGAATCATATTCGTTATTCCTCCATGTGAAAACTATGTGAAATCCCGGTGATTATATCATATCGCCAGGGTTTCGACAAGAGAAACCCCTTCACAAGAGAACCTTGTGAAGGGGAAACATTCAGGTCTCAGACACCTGCTTTTTTTCATGGATGAGTCTGGCCAAGTAGACGATGGGAGTGTCCAGCAGGGAAGTAAAGATGAAAATAACATAGCTGGAAAGGACGATGGACACCAGGCTGGGGATATCGTACATCCCATAGAAGGCAAACATTGTATACAAAATCGCATTGAGCAGTTGAGAGACCAGGGTGGAACCGTTGTTGCGTACCCAAAGAAACCCGCGGCGATCTCCGCTGATGCGTTGGGTCAATGCCCACCACTTGTGGTACAGCCACACATCGAACACCTGCACAATGGCATACACGGCCAGAGACGCCAGCATCAGCCGAGGGGTGTTGGTGAAAATAACCCTCATGGATGGGGTTGCCCAGTCGTTGACCGCAGGTACATACATCAGCCAGGACTGGGAGACCAGCACAAAGAGGATGTTGGCAGCAATGCCAATCCATACCGCCTGTTGAGCTTGCTTTTTGCCGGCAATTTCGCTGAGAATGTCGGTGATCAGGAAGGTAGTGGCAAACAAGATGTTCCCCAAAGTCATCTCCATGCCAAAGGCCTGGACCAGAATCAACACCTCAATATTGGCGGCGATGGTGGCAAAGACGGTAAATGACATGAGGCCGCTGGTACCAAACAGGGCAAACCACAACAGAACAGAACCATACAGAACCAAAAGGGTGACAATCAAAAGGGCTTCATTTCTCATAGTTTCTCTCCTACTCCAAAGTCTGTATTCTCCAACAGAATGTCCACCCGAGGATTGTCTTTGTACAGGGGATAGATTTCCCGCACAAAAGCCTCCCGCACCGCCAGATCCGGCTGAACGGAGGTGGTGTTTGGAACCATAATGTTGATACAAACTCGGTGAAAGTGTGCTAGCCCCGTTTCCACATCTCGCTTCATGCTCTCCACACTCTGCCCAGATAGGCCAAAGAGAAGACAGCAGTCGTCAAAGGGAGCGGCAATGACTGCTGGGTCCGTTTCGTCGATGCCCTTATCCAGTACCTGCTCTCGATAGACGGCATCAAAGGTCTCCACGCCGATCTTGACATGAAGGCGAATCCCCATAGCATCAAAATGCTCTCGCAAGCCAGGCAAGGTTTTGCGAAACAGCCAATGGCTCTCCACATGGAGGTCTTGGATATTTCGTTCCTGACAGACGCGGTCAATTTCCAGCAGGGTGGAGGGGTGCAGTTCGGCGAAGGAGCCGGAATTGATGACCTCCAAGCGGTGATACTGACCGGTCACATGGGACAAAGCTTCCCGGTTCAACGCCAAATTATCCTGTTCATCCAGCGAGGCATCCAGGTGGTAATCGCAAAACCGACACCGTTTCCAGGCACACCCCCGTCCACGCAGCAATACAATCTCCCGTGGATTTTTATCTTCAATGACAGAATAACGACTGAGTTCCACCGTAACCCCTCCATGGAGAAAAATAAGGTGTGCTCTCGATCCCAGAGCACACCATCCCATTGTTTACACACAAAATCATACCACAGCCTTTGGCTGTGGCTTTCCCGTAGTTTTGTTTAGAGACAGGATGGTTCCGAACTGTCTGTTTTTGAATTGTAGGTTATATTATATCGCCTTTTTCTTGTGTGTCAAGAGGAAAGAAAACAGCCCACCCTATAAGAGTGAGCTGTTTTTGGTACAAGTGAGCCTGTAAGCCGGGTTCTGTCCTTTAAGACAGCCATCTATCTAGGCGCAGCGTTGCCACTACGCTCCAGCCACCTCCTCAACGCAGCCGGGCCAGCTTTTGTGCGTTTCCACGGTGTTGCTCCGGATAGAGTTTACAGCGATGAGCAGTTCCCAGTCATCGGGCGGGCGCTTATCTCCGCCTTTCCACCCTTACCTTGCAAAAGCAAGGCGGTATATCTCTGTTGCACTTTTCCTGAAGTCGCCTTCGGCGGGCGTTACCCGTTATCCTTGCCCTACGGAGCCCGGACTTTCCTCATGAACGGCCTTTCGACCTGCCCACGCGGCTGTCCAGCTTACTTGCTGTATCATTGTACTTCAACTTTGCATGATTGTCAAATGGGAGTTTATGCGTTATAATATTCTGATGTCATTTACTCCTACATGGAAAGGGAGGCAGAGATCAATGAATTCAATATTAACGGATTATTTGAACTCTCTCAAGGGGAAAAAGATTGCCGTCATCGGCATGGGAGTGTCCAACGCTCCCTTGGTGAAGCGGATGTTACAGGCTGGACTACAGGTCCGGGTGTGTGATAAGCGTGAACGGGAAGCGTTTGACGGCCTGCCCGAACTGGAGGCCAAAGGCCTGCGGGTAAGCCTGGGGGCCAACTACTTGGACGGCTTGGAGGGGGCTGATGTGATTTTCCGCACCCCCGGAGTACGGCCGGACGTGCCTCAGATTACACAGGCTGTGGAGCGCGGAGCACAACTCACCTCAGAGATGGAGACGTTCCTGGAACTGTGCCCGTGCAGCGTCATCGCGGTGACCGGCTCGGACGGAAAAACCACCACCACCACCATTATTGCCGGCCTTCTGAAAGCAGCGGGATATCGCACCTTTGTAGGCGGCAACATTGGACACCCGCTTCTGTGTGAGGTGGATGAGATTCGACCGGACGATATGGTGGTGTTGGAGCTGTCTTCCTTCCAGCTGATGACCATGCGCCAGAGCCCCAACATCGCGGTTATCACCAACTTGTCCCCCAATCATCTGGATGTACACAAGGATATGGATGAATACATTGCAGCTAAGCGCAATATTTTTGCCTACCAAGACACTGGAGATAAACTGGTTCTCAATGCTGACAATGAGATTACCGCCAGCTTTGCTCAGCAGGCTCGGGGAGAGGTCACTCTGTTCAGCCGGAAGAAAAACCTGGAGCGAGGCGTATGTGTGCGGGATGGCATGGTGTGCTATCACACCCGTCCCATTCTGGCTGCTGACGACATTCTCATTCCCGGTGTGCACAACCTGGAGAACTATATGGCAGCCATCGCTGCAGTGGATGGCTTAGTCTCAGACGAAACCATCCGTGCATATGCCAAATCCTTTGGCGGAGTTCCTCATCGCATCGAGCTGGTGCGGCAACTGGATGGGGTACGCTATTACAACGATTCCATCGCCTCCAGCCCCACCCGTACCATTGCCGGCCTGCGTTCCTTCCAGGAAAAAGTGATCCTCATTGCCGGCGGCTACGACAAGCACATTCCCTACGATGTGCTGGGTCCCCAGATTATCCAGTCAGTCAAGTGCCTGATTCTCACCGGAGCCACATCGGATAAGATTGAACAGGCCACCCGTCAGGCTCCTGGCTATACCTCTGGTCACCCGGAGATCATTCGCTGTGATAACCTGGAGCAAGCAGTTCAAACAGCCCATAACTATGCAACCAGTGGAGACGTGGTGATTCTATCTCCTGCCAGTGCATCCTTTGATTGTTTCCGCAACTTTGAGGAGCGTGGCAACACCTTCAAACGCTATGTCAACGCCCTGGAGGGAGTGAATACCCATTGAACACCATCGATTGCCTCAAGCGGCTGTGTCAGACCGGCGGGCCATCCGGCTACGAAGCCCCAGTAGCTGCAGTGGCCCAGGAGCTGCTTGCCCCCTGGATGGATGAAGTATGGCAAGATCGGCTGGGCAACGTTATCGGAGTACGTCGCTGCGGGAATCCTAACGCCAAAAAGTTATTGCTGGATGCTCATCTGGATCAAATCGGCCTGATGGTCACAGGCGCAGAGGACGGATATCTGCGCTTTGCCTCTGTGGGCGGAGTGGATCCCCGAATGCTGCCCAACCGAGAGGTTACCATCCTCACCCAGCCTTCCAGATTCGGCGTCATTTCCTGTTTGCCGCCCCACGTTCTCTCTTCCGAGGAGCGGGAGAAGGCTCCGGCACTCTCTGAGTATTATGTAGATACCGGACTGAGCCAGGAAACCGTGGAGCGGGAGATTCCCGTAGGTACCCCCATGGTGTTTCGGGATTGTTTTTTGGAATTGGCAGGAGGCCGTATTTGCTCTGGAGCTCTGGATGATCGAGCCTGTTTTGTGGCTCTGCTCCGCACAGCCCAGCTGCTGCAAGAGGAAAAATTGGACGTGGATTTGTACATCATGGGCAGTACCCGAGAGGAAACCGGAGGCACCGGAGCCATCGTCGGTACCACCGCCATCAACCCGGACTTCTGCGTGGCTGTGGATGTCACCCACGGAGCCACACCGGACAGCCCCAAAGGCCGGGCCTATGATCTAGGCGGTGGGCCTGCTGCGGGCATTGGCCCCAATATGACCCGGTGGATGAGCAGCCGTCTCATTGAGAAAGCCACTGAGCTAGAAATCCCCGTACAGAAGGAAATTATGGGAGGAGACACTGGCACCAATGCCTGGGGAATGCAGATTTGCAACGAAGGTATTGCCACAGCGGTACTATCCCTGCCGCTTCGCTATATGCACACCCCGGTGGAAGTGATGGATCTGGCCGACTTGGAGCAGACCGCTCAGCTTTTGGTTGCATTCATCCGACGTCTGGGAGAGGAGGGGATGCAGGTATGACAGAACTTCTCAAACAACTGTGTGCCCTTCCCGGCGTGTCCTCCTTTGAGGACGCTGTGCGGAACTACATCCGTCAGCAGGCTGCCCCTTATGTGAACGAGGTCAAAGTGGACGCTATGGGAAACTTGATTTTCTTCAAAAAAGGCGCAAAGGCCACAGGGAAGAGACTCATGCTCTGCGCCCATATGGACGAGGTAGGCCTGATGGTGCGCTCCATCACCGAGGACGGGTATCTGAAGTTTGTCTGCGTGGGCGGCATTGACCGCCGGGTGCTGCTGGGCAAACAGGTCCGCATCGGAGCCAAGCAGGTGCCCGGTGTCATTGGACTTAAGGCCATTCACATGACCACTGCGGAAGAGCGCAAAAAGGTCCCCAAATTAGAGGACTACTATATCGATATTGGAGCCAACAGCCAAGAAGAGGCCCAGGCTTTGGTGGAAGTAGGCGAGCCCTGCGTGTTTGTCAGCGACTGCGTAGAGTTTGGGGATGGGTTCCTTAAGGCCAAGGCGCTGGATGACCGTGTGGGCTGTGCCGTACTGCTGGACCTTCTCCGCCGAGAGCTTCCCATGGATGTCACCTTTGTCTTTACGGTCCAGGAAGAAGTGGGGGCCCGTGGTGCTTTTGGGAGCGGGTTTGCTGTCACCCCAGAAATTGCTCTGGTGGTAGAGGGAACTACCGCTGCAGACGCTCCCAGCCAAGACCCCCAGGCTCAAATCTGCTGGCCAGGGAAGGGGCCCGTGCTTTCCTGGATGGATCGGGGTACCATTTACGACCGCTCTCTGTTTGAAGTCCTCAGGGACCAAGCCAAAGCCCACAACATTCCCTGGCAAATGAAGCATTACATCGCTGGAAGCACCGATGCCAAAGCCATTCAGCGCACCAAGTCTGGTGTGCGTGTGGCCGGTCTGTCTGTTCCCGTGCGGTATCTCCACGCCCCTGGCAGCGTGACCAAGCTCCGGGATGTGGAACAGACATTGGAGCTTGCCTGGCTGTTTGTTCAGGCCATCGCCCAAGAGAGCTGATAAAGGAGCTGAACATGGATATGATACAGACTTTAACCACACTGTGTACTGCCTTCGGGCCTTCTGGTGCCGAGGGAGAAGTGGCACAGGTGATCAAAGAATTAGCTCGCCCTTATGTGGATGAAATCACCCGGGACACACTTGGCAACCTCATTTGTCACAAGAAAGGACCTGGCCCCCGGTTGATGTTCTCTGCCCACATGGACAGCATCGGTTTGGTGGTAACCCACATCGATGAAAAAGGATTCCTCCGGGTAGGGGCCGTAGGCGGTGTGAACCCCGATGGAGTGGTCAACACTCCGGTCCGGTTTCAAAATGGCACATGTGGTGTCATTGCCGCTCAGGTGGGCTCCACACCGGGCAAGCGCACGATGGCTGATCTGTATCTGGATATCGGCGCCACCTCTCAGGAGGAGGCTGAGCGTATGGTACAGATTGGAGATGTGGCTGTCTATAACACCCCTGTCATGTGTGCCCAGAATATGCTGGTGGGCCCTTATATGGACAACCGCATTTCTTGCCTGGTGCTTCTCAAGGCCATGGAGCAATTGAAGACCTGCCCCAACGATTTGTATTTTGTCTTCTCCTCCCAGGAGGAGGTGGGACTGCGTGGAGCTAAAACTGCCGCTTGGTCTATCGATCCAGATTATGGTGTGGCCGTGGACGTCACCATCGAGGACGGCGTGCCCGGAGCCAAGCACACTGCCAGCAGTCTGGCTGGCAAGGGTGCTGCTGTCAAGGTGATGGACCGCTCCGTGATCTGCCATCCCCAAATGGTGGCTCTTCTCATGGAGCTGGCTCAAAAGCACCAGATTCCCGCCCAGCGGGATATCATACAGGCTGGAGGCACAGATGCCGGAGCCATCCACCAAACCCGAAGCGGTGTCTACACCGGAGGCATTTCCATTCCGTGTCGTTATACCCACACCCCTTGTGAGTTGGTGAGTGCCAGTGATGTCCAGGCCTGCGTGGATCTGGTGGCTGCACTGGCCCAAACTAAGCTAGAGAAAGAGTGTTAAGTAATATGTCTTTACAGTTTTCAGATGAGCTGCGCACCCTGGCCCAACGAGCCGAAGAGACCCTGAAGGAGCAGTTTGCCCGCATTGATGCAGTGGCCGAGGCCAATACCCTGCTGGTACTGGATGCCTTCCGGCAGTTCCGGGTGGCGGAAAGCTATTTTGCCGGAACCACTGGCTATGGCTACGATGATTTGGGCCGGGATAAGCTGGACGAGATCTATGCCCACCTGTTTGGCACCGAAGATGCCCTGGTGCGCATTGGCTTTGTCAATGGCACCCATGCCATTTCCGCTGCCCTCTTTGGCTGTTTGCGCCCCGGCGACGTGCTGGTATCCGCGGTGGGTGCCCCCTATGATACCCTGCTGGGGGTCATCGGTGTCACGGACAAGGGTACAGGTTCCTTGAAGGACTTTGGCGTATCTTATCGCCAGGTGGATCTCACCCCGGAGAACACTCCTGATTTGAAGGGACTGGCCCATGCTGTGTCCGATTCCAAGGTGAAAGCGGTCCTCATCCAGCGTTCCAAGGGCTACTCGACCCGGGCCTCTCTGTCCGTGGATGAAATCGGACAGATGTGTGAAATCATTCGTCGCCATAACCCCAACGCCGCCATTTTGGTGGACAACTGCTATGGAGAGTTCGTGGAAGAGAAGGAGCCCACTCATGTAGGTGCCGATCTGGTGGTTGGCTCTCTCATCAAAAATCCCGGCGGTGGCCTGGCTCCCACGGGTGCCTATCTGGCCGGACGCCACGACCTCATTGAAGGGGCAGCCATGCGCCTGACCTGTCCGGGCATCGGCAAGGAGTGTGGTTCCACCTTGGGCAATAACAGGCTGCTTTATCAGGGATTGTTTATGGCTCCCCACACGGTAGCCCAGGCTTTGAAGACTGCAGTATTTGGAGCAGCCCTCATGGAACAGATGGGATATGCTACTGAGCCTCACTCTCTGGCTCCTCGCCATGACATCATCCAAATGATTCATCTGGGCAACGGGGAAGGGGTCAAGGCCTTTTGCCGGGGCATCCAGTCCGGCGCTCCTGTGGACTCCTATGTCACACCGGAGCCCTGGGATATGCCTGGCTATGACTGCCAAGTCATTATGGCCGCGGGAGCATTTATTCAAGGGGCATCCATCGAATTGTCTGCCGACGCTCCCATGCGTGAGCCCTACACCGTCTACCTACAAGGCGGACTCACCTATGAGTCTGGAAAAGCAGGCCTGATGCTGGCCGCCCAGGAACTGTTGGAACGCTGAATGAGTCAAGCCCCCGGGTGCATATCATGTTCCCGGGGGTGATGCCGTGTCAGTACCATTGCGCTGCCGCCTGCGTCGTTGGAAACAAAATTCAGCCCTACACATACTGATCTCACTTTTGGTTCTTATCCTATTCATTCTGCTGCTGGTGGGTGTTTTCTCCAATCAACTGCGCCCGGTGGTGGAAACTGTGGCAGTGAGCAAAGCCACCAACCTCATCACCGTCACGGTGTCAGAGGTCGTAGAGCAGTGCATAAGTCAGCAAGGCTTGGGGTATGATGATCTGATGGAGATACACCAGGGACAAGAAGACGGCAGTCTCACCACAGTGACTGGACGTACCACCACCATCAGTCAGCTGAGAAGTGAAATTACCCAAACACTGGTGGAAGAACTGGAGAACCTGGACGCAGGACAACTGGGCATTCCTCTGGGTAACCTTACCGGGTGGATGCTCTTCTCCGGCCTGGGACCCAAACTGCGGGTGTCCATTGAGTCGGTGGGGGATGTGGTGGCAGAGGTCTACAATCAATTCGACAGTGCAGGCATCAACCAAACGCACCATCAGGTGCTCATGGATATTTCTGTGACCGTCCATCTGTTTATTCCAGGAGAGGTTACCTCTGTCACGGTAGACAGCACAGTATGTCTGGCTGAAACGGTGCTCATTGGCAGTGTCCCAAACAGCTATCTACAAACCGGATAACTCATCACAAAGGAGACCTACGGATATGGATCCCTTGCAGGAAATTCAAAAGCTCCGTCAGGAGCTCAATCATCACAATTATCAATACTATGTTCTGGATCAGCCCACCATCTCCGATTTTGAATATGACCGCATGCTTCGACAATTGGAGGAGCTGGAACAGGCTCATCCGGAGTGGATCACCCCAGACTCTCCCACCCAACGGGTGGGAGGTAAGGCGCTGGACAGTTTTGCACAGGTGGTCCATCGAGTCCCCCTCCAATCGCTCCAAGATGTCTTTTCTCCAGAAGAGCTGATGGAATTTCATGCGCGCATCGCTCAGAATCAAGCTGTCGAATACCTTCTGGAACCCAAGGTAGACGGCCTATCTGTAGCATTGGAGTATGAGAACGGTGTATTTGTTCGTGGGGCCACTCGTGGCGACGGCATGGTGGGCGAGGATGTCACGGAAAACCTGCGCACCATTCGTTCTATCCCCATGGTGGTGGAAGGGGCCCCTGAGTCTCTCATTGTTCGTGGCGAGGTCTATATGCCCCGCAAGACCTTTGAACGGCTCAATCAAGAGCGAGAACTGCGTGGGGAGCCGTTGTTCGCCAATCCACGCAATGCTGCGGCTGGCTCCATGCGCCAGCTGGACCCTAAAGTGGCCGCTTCCAGAGGCCTGGACATTTTAATTTTCAACATTCAGGATGTGAAGGGGATCTCCTTCACAAGTGATAGCGATAGTTTGGACTACTTGCGAGGGCTCCGCTTCAAAGTCATCGATTATCTCAAGTCCTCCGACATGGAGGAGATTCAACGGGAGATTCAAAAGCTAGGAGATGAGCGGGGAAAATTTCCCTTTGACATCGACGGAGCAGTTGTAAAGGTTAATAACTTGGCAGAACGTACTGCTCTAGGGGAAACTGCAAAATTCCCTCGCTGGGCTGCGGCCTATAAATATCCGCCAGAGCAAAAGGAGAGCGTCGTGCGGGATATCGTGGTTCAGGTGGGCCGGACTGGTGTGCTGACCCCCAAGGCGGTGGTAGACCCGGTGCGGCTAGCTGGAACTACAGTGACCAACGCCACCCTCCACAATCAGGATTTTATTACCGATAAAGATATCCGCATCGGCGATACGGTGGTGGTTCAAAAGGCTGGAGAAATCATCCCAGAGATCGTCTCCGTGGTCACATCCAAGCGTCCCGACGGCACAATCCCGTATCAGTTGCCGCAGCAGTGCCCGGTGTGCGGTGCCCCAGTGGTACGCGATGAGGATGGAGCCCATATGCGGTGTACTGGAGCCGAGTGCCCGGCCCAGCTGTTACGCAATCTCACGCACTTTGCCAGTCGGGATGCCATGGACATTGATGGTTTGGGCCCTGCTGTGATTGAAGCACTGGTGCAGGCGGGGCTGGTGAAGACGGCAGCTGACCTGTATTCTTTGAAGCAGGATGAGGTGGCACAGCTGGAACGGATGGGGCAGAAATCGGCGGAAAATCTGCTCTCTGCCATTGAGCGCTCCAAGGGAAATGACCTATCCAAGCTGCTCTATGCCTTTGGTATTCGCCAGGTAGGACAAAAGGCTGCCAAGGTTTTGGCTGCCCGCTTTGGTTCCTTGGAGGTATTGGCACAAGCCGGAGTAGAGGAACTCACCGCCATCGACGACATTGGTCCTATTACAGCCCAGTATCTCACCCAGTGGTTTGCTTCCCCCCAGAGTCAGCACCTGATGCACAGTCTTACTCAAGCCGGGGTCAATACTCTGAGTACCGCAGCCCCGGTGGGAGATCGTCTGGCAGGTCTGACCTTTGTTCTCACCGGAGAACTTACCCACCACTCCCGGAAGGAAGCAGGGGCAATGCTGGAAGCCTTAGGAGCCAAGGTGTCCGGTTCAGTTTCCAAGAAAACCAGCTGTGTGGTTGCAGGGGAGGCCGCTGGCTCTAAGCTGCGAAAGGCCAATGAACTTGGCATTCCTGTGCTGGATGAAGAGCAATTCCTTCAGCTGGTCAGCGATGATCCCCAGCAGTACCGGCCCATTCTGGACACCATTACCACTGATAAATAGAAAACGAGGTAAAGCTACCATGAAACTCAATGTTGCCCAGCGCATGGAGGGATTCCGGCCTGGTATTTTCAACGTCTTGGATCAACGTCGCCAAGAGCGCCTGGCCCAGGGACTTCCTGTATACAACCTGTCCATTGGAACACCCGATTTTCTCCCACAGCCTCATGTGGTACAGGCCCTGGCTCAAGCAGCATCTGATCCATCAAAGTATCGCTACGCCCTTACCGAGCTCCCCGAATTGGTGGACGCCGTACAGCGGTGGTACCAGCGTCGCTATGGCGTGGAGTTGGCCCCCGATGAACTGATGAGCATCTACGGCTCTCAGGAAGGGCTGACTCATATCGGATGGGCGCTGTGTGATCCAGGGGACGTGGTGCTGGTACCCGATCCCGGATATCCCATTTTTGAGATGGGACCCGCTTTGTGTGGTGCCAACATTGTTCACTATCCTCTTCTGGAAGAAAACGGGTATCTGCCGGACCTGGATGCCATCGATCCGGAGTTGGCTCAAAGAGCCAAGATGATGGTGGTCTCATATCCTGCAAACCCTGTGTGTGTCACAGCACCCGACACGTTTTATCATAAACTCATCGCTTTCGCCAAGACTCACAACATCATCATTCTCCACGACAACGCCTATTCTGACATCATCTTCGATGGCCGTGAGGGCAAGTCTTTCCTGGGCTACGAAGGAGCCAAGGAGGTGGGCGTGGAGTTCAATTCATTGTCCAAGACGTACAACCTCACCGGAGCGCGCATCTCCTTCGTTCTGGGAAATCGAGATCTGATCCAGACCTTCCGTCGGCTGCGCTCTCAAATTGACTACGGAATTTTCCTCCCGGTTCAGTACGCTGCCATCGCAGCCCTCAACGGCCCCCAGGACGGAGTAGCACGTCAGAGAGAGGAATACCAGGCTCGCCGGGACGCGCTGTGTGGTGGCCTGCGCTCAATTGGCTGGAATGTGCCTGACAGTCAGGGCAGTATGTTTGTATGGGCTCCGCTGTCTCATGGTTATCAGAACTCCGTTGACTTCTGTTTTGAACTGCTGGAGCGTACAGGACTTTTGTGTACACCAGGCTCTGCCTTTGGCCCGTTAGGGGAGGGCCACGTGCGCTTTGCCCTGGTTCAACCTGTGGACATTATGAAGGAAATTGTGGCCGCAGTGGCCGCCAGTGGAATGATTCGCCATGAAGCATAAATTACCTACCTTCTGTCTTACGCTGCTTTTGGCTGGGCAGTTGACAGGCTGTTCCACTTTGGACAGTCTTTCTTTCCAGAGCACTTCACCTGCCACCGCTCAACCTAGTACGTCTGCTGAGTTTTATGATCTGGATTCCATCCCGCCCTATGAAGATGACCCCTATGTGGTCCTTCAAGGAAATGCCCCAGGGTTTCAAGAGGAAGATGTTACGACCCAGGCCTTTGAAACTTATTCTCCTCTGGATGAGTTGGAGCGCTGCGGCGTAGCCTATGCCAACATCTGCACCGAATTGATGCCTACAGAAGAAAGAGGCACCATCGGGCAGGTAAAGCCATCTGGCTGGCATACGGTCACATATGATATCGTTGACGGGCGGTATCTTTATAACCGCTGCCACCTCATTGGGTTTCAGTTGGCAGGGGAGAACGCCAACAAGCAAAATCTCATCACAGGCACCCGCTACCTGAATGTAGAAGGAATGCTTCCCTTTGAAAATCAGGTGGCAGAGTATGTGGAGCAGACGGACAATCACGTTCTCTATCGGGTTACCCCGATTTTCCAAGGGGATAACCTGGTGGCCTCTGGCGTTCAGATGGAGGCCTATTCCGTAGAAGACAACGGGGAAGGTGTCTGTTTTAACGTTTACGTTTATAATGTACAACCTGGTATTGCCATTGATTATGCCACAGGGGAGAGTTGGCTGGAAGAGACCGTCCATCCCTCCGATGGCGTAACCGCTCATTATGTGCTCAATGTGGCATCCAAGAAATTTCACCTTCCAGACTGTCCCAGTGTAGCCACCATCAAAGCGGAAAATCGACAGGACTATCAGGGAGAACTTGACTCGTTATTGTCCCAAGGGTATTCCCCGTGCGGAGCCTGTCATCCGTAATTTTGGTACATATGGAGACCACTATGACTTTTTCGCAATTTCAAGCAACCTATCATCTTTCCCTTAATCAGCAGCAGCAGCAGGCCGTCCAAACCTTGGACGGTCCTGTGCTTCTGTTAGCAGTTCCAGGAAGCGGAAAAACCACTGTTCTGGTTTGCCGGATTGGATATATGGTCCTAGCTCAGGGTATCCCACCGCAGTCTGTTCTCACCATGACCTATACAATCTCCGCTGCCCAGGATATGCGGCAACGATTTGCCACAATTTTTGGCGCAGAATATGCGAAAAGGCTGGAGTTTCGAACCATCAATGGTGTATGCAGCCGAATTATCGCTTGCTACGAACGTATGACTGGACGAAAGGCCTATACGCTCATGGAGGATGGTCGAGAGCAAAGTGCTTTGATCAGTAACTTATATCACCAACACACCCAGGAGTATGCCACAGAGAGTACCATCAAGTCCATCCAGACCGCCATCACATACGCCAAAAATCAAATGCTTCGAGATGAGGAATTGGATCAGGTGGAAGTGGATGGGGTAGAGTTTCCGGCGCTGTATCGAGCGTATAACCAAGCCCTACAGCAACAGCAAAAGATGGATTACGACGATCAAATGGTATATGCCCGGAAGATCCTGCGCCTTTGTCCTCCCGTCCTGCAGTATTTTCAGCAGCGATATCGCTACCTCTGTGTAGATGAAGCACAGGATACCTCAAAAATTCAGCACTCAATTATCTCTATGTTGGCTCACAGTCACCAAAATCTATTCCTGGTTGGGGATGAAGATCAGAGTATCTACGGATTCCGAGCCGCATATCCTCAAGCTCTGCTCCACTTTCAACGGACCTATCCTGCGGCAAAGATCCTGTACATGGAGACCAATTATCGATCCACACGCGAGATTGTATCAGCTGCCCAGACCTTCATTGAGAAGAATGTCAATCGACACCCCAAACACATGGTATCCACTGGGCGAACCGGCCCCAACATTCGCGCGATTCCCGTGTGGGATCGAAAAAGCCAATACACTTATTTGACCAGAATGGCCAAGCAATCCTCCCAGCCGATGGCGATTCTATACCGTGATAATGATAGTGCCATTCCACTCATTGACTTGTTTCAACGCCAAGGGATCCCGTACAGCTGCCGTCAAGTGGACTGTGGTTTTTTTAGCCATAAAGTGGTGCGTGACATCGGCAACATCATTCGCTTTGCTTCTCAGCCTCAGAACGGTGCATTGTTCCTGGACATCTACTATAAACTCGGAGCAGGGATCAGCCGTGTGGCGGCAATTGAAGCCATTGACCGCTGTGCAGGGGAGGGGATGACCATTTTAGAATTTCTCTCACAGTGCTCTATGCTCAGTCCCTGGTCCAGGAAGCAATGTGCCGCCCTGCAAACCCATCTCAACCATTTAGTTGCACAGCCTGCCCATCAAGCAATCCATCGGATTGTGCATTATATGGGGTATGGCAGATACTTGGAAGAACGAGGTGGAGATGTACGAAAAGCCGAGATTTTGGAAGCTTTGGGACAGTACGAGGCCACACCACAGGATCTGCTGGAGCGATTGCGCACGCTATACCATCTCATGCGGGAAGGTGGGAGCGAAGCTCCGGAAAACATCATTCTGTCCACCATTCACTCCAGCAAAGGGTTGGAATACCCCAACGTAGTTCTCATGGATGTTTTGGATGGAATCCTTCCCCAAGTGTCAGCCAGTGAGGGAGAGGAAGACTTTGATCTTTATCAAGAAGAGCGCCGTCTTTTCTATGTAGCCATGACTCGGGCCAAAGACACCTTGTGGGTGCTCACCTTTCGCTCTGACTTATTGACGTCCTGTTTTGCCAAAGAGTTATTCCCAGAGCCAAACTCTGAGATACACAAATCACGTATGCAAACCATGACCACTGCTCCTGGAGAAAAGCTTCACCACAAAAAGTATGGATGGGGCACAGTACTCAATCGAGTTGGAGATATCATGACGGTGTCGTTCCCGTCTGTGGGTGAAAAGAAACTATCATTATCCACAGCTATAAAAAACAACTTAATTAGCGTAAAGCGAGAGGGCTGTCCAAAATAACAGGACAGCCCTCTCACTTTCAAAAAAGATCCCTGTCCCACTGTGGGCAGCGGGACAGGGAATTTTCTATGAGATTTCTCTCATGAAAAACACATTCTTTTTGGGATTCAATAGAAGTTACTTTACGAGCTTCTTGAACTCGTCAGCCACAAACTGGACCTTGGGTCCAATGATGACCTGAACAGAAGTCTTGCTGGGACGAATGACGCCAGCGGAGACAGCCTTGACCTTCTTCTCGTTGACCAGAGAGGAGTCCTTAACCTCCAGACGCAGTCTGGTGATGCAGTTGTCCACAGAGGTCACGTTGGAAGCGCCGCCGATTCCTTCCAGAACCTGCTTGGCGATCTCAGTGTAGTCATTGTTGGCCAGAGCGACATTCTGCTCCTCCTCATCATCATCGTCCTCGCGGCCAGGAGTCTTCAGGTTGAACTTCACGATAGCGAAGCGGAACACAACGTAGAAAATGATGGCAGCAGCGATGCCCAGAGGAATGACCAGCAGGGTCTTCTGAGCAGCGGGCAGAGAGGCGGAGAAGATCAGGTCGGTCAGACCAGCGGAGAAGGAGAAGCCAGCGCGGAAGCCAACCACGGTGGTCACAGCCACGAAGATGCCGTACAGCAGAGCGTACACAACGTACAGGCCGGGAGCCAGGAACATGAAGGCAAACTCGAAGGGCTCAGTCACGCCGCACACGAAAGAAGCAATAGCAGCGGACATCAGAATACCCATAGCAACCTTCTTCTTCTCGGGCTTAGCAGTGTGATACATAGCCAGAGCAGCAGCAGGAATACCGAACATCATGCAGGGGAAGAAGCCGGACATGTACATACCCAGGCTCCAGTTGATACCCTCGGTGGTGGAGGTGTCGCCGGCCCAGAAGTGGGTCAGGTCGCCCAGACCGATGGTGTCGAACCAGAACACGTTGTTCAGAGCGTGGTGCAGGCCGGTGGGGATGAGCAGACGGTTCAAGAAAGCGTAGATACCAGCGCCCACAGCGTCCAGAGACACGATGGCGTCGCCGATAGCAACCAGAGCACCGAAGATCACAGGCCACACGAACAGCAGGATCACAGAAGCGATGATGGAAACCAGACCGGTGACGATGGCCACGCAGCGCTTGCCGCTGAAGAAGGACAGCCAGTCAGGCAGCTTAGTGTTCTTGAACTTGTTGTAGCACAGACCGGCAATCAGACCGGACAGGATGCCGATGAAGGGGTTAGCAATCTTGGAGAAAGCCACGTAGTTGGTGCTGGTGGTGGAGATAACACCCTCAGCGTCCAGAGGCAGCATGAAAGGAGCCACGGAACCAACAGTAGCAGTGCTCAGCAGATTGGTGATCATCAGCCAGGATACCAGACCGGCCAGGCCAGCGGTACCTTCCTTGTCGTCAGCCATACCAACGGCAACGCCGATGGCGAACAGGATGGCCATGTTGTCGATCAGAGCGCCGCCGGCCTTGATCAGGAAGAAACCAGCGGAGTAGGCAGCACCAGAAGTGGCGTAGCCCAGGCTCTCAGCCACAGCGCCGCCCATCATGTAGGCGGGGCAGAGCCAATAGCCAATACCCATCAGAATACCGCAGATGGGAAGTACGGCCACGGGAAGCATCAGTGCTTTGCCGAGACGTTGTAAAAATCGCATCATAATAAATGATACCCTCCCT
The DNA here is from genome assembly GCA_944385485.1 of uncultured Oscillospiraceae bacterium. Lineage (GTDB taxonomy): Bacteria > Bacillota > Clostridia > Oscillospirales > Oscillospiraceae > Enterenecus. The sequence continues at coordinate 448 of CALWXL010000115.1, read as the reverse complement.
CGATAGATGTATGGGCCAGTTTACACTGACCCTTATTTAGGTGGCCGTCGCCCACAACGGCCACCTTTTCTACACCCAAAAAGAACGTAAGGAGTATGCTTTTTATGAATTGATTACAGGTTGGCCTTCAGGAAAGCCTCCATGCCGGCAGCAGCGGCAGCCTCATCGCCACCCTCACAGGTAACAGTCAGGGTGTGGCCCTGCTTGGCGCCCAGCTTCATCAGACCCATGATGCGCTTGGCATCGGCAGTCTGGCCGTTGACGGAAATCTTGATGTCGCAGTCGGCAAAGCCGCCAGCAGTCTTGGCCAGCTGGCCAGCGGGACGGGCGTGGATGCCCAGGGGATCCTGAATCACATAGTTAAAAGTAGTCATTGGTGTTTACCCTCGCTTTCGCAAACTTTCTTTCTCAATTCCAACACCCGGGTGGGGGAGACGGACAGTTCGTC
>CALWXL010000114.1 GCA_944385485.1 uncultured Oscillospiraceae bacterium | reverse complement strand
GCGGCGGTGGTGCCGTGGGTGCCGCACACCTCCAGGCCCATCTCCTCCAGAATGCGGGCCACGCTGTCCCCGATGGCGGGGGTGGGAGCCAGAGATAGGTCCACGATGCCGAAGGGCACGCCCAGACGGCTGCTGGCCTCCTGAGCCACCAGCTGGCCCATGCGGGTGACCCGGAACGCGGTCTTCTTGATGGTCTCGGCCACCACATCAAAGGGCTGTCCCTTCACGGCCTTCAGGGCGTAGTGCACCACGCCGGGGCCGGACACGCCCACGTTGATGACCCGTTCTGCCTCGCCCACGCCGTGGAAGGCGCCGGCCATGAAGGGGTTGTCCTCCACGGCGTTGCAGAACACCACCAGCTTGGCGCAGCCGAAGCCACCCTGGTCAGCGGTGCGCTGGGCGCAGGCCTTCACCGTCTCGCCCATGAGCTTCACGGCATCCATGTTGATGCCCGCCTTGGTGGAGCCGATATTCACCGAGGAGCACACCAGGTCGGTGACCGCCAGGGCCTCGGGAATGGAGGCAATGAGGTTGCGGTCTCCCCGGGTCATACCCTTCTGCACCAGAGCGGAGAAGCCGCCGATGAAGTTGACCCCCGTCTCCTTGGCCGCCCGGTCCAGAGCCTGGGCAAAGGGCACATAGTTGTCCGTGTCCGAGGCCCCGGCCACCAGGGCGATGGGGGTGACGGAAATGCGCTTGTTGACAATGGGAATGCCGAACTCCGCCTCAATGTCCTCACCGGTCTTCACCAGGTTCTGAGCGGAGGTGGCAATCTTGTCATAGATCTTGTCGCAGGCCACCTTGGGGTCGGAGTGGCAGCAGTCCAGCAGAGAAATACCCATGGTGATGGTGCGGATATCCAGGTTCTGCTGGTCGATCATATTGATGGTGGAGAGAATGTCCTTTTGATTGAGCATATCCCGTCACCTCAAATCCGATGCATGGCGTTGAAGATGTCTTCCCGCTGCACCCGGATGTCCAGGCTGCGCTCCTTGCCGCTGTCGGCCAGCTCCTGAGCCAGCTGGGCAAAGGGCACGGTGCACTTAGACACGTCCACCAGCATGACCATGGTGAAGTAGTCCTGCAAAATGGTCTGGCTGATGTCCAGGACGTTGACATTCTTCTGGCTGATCTGGCCGCACACGGAGGCGATGATACCCACCTGGTCCTTGCCTACCACTGTGATGATTGCTCTCATGAAAAATTCCTCCCTATTCTTCGGGGTATGTCCCCGCTGTCTATATTCCTTAACCCAGCTGGTCCAGGGTCAGCCCAAAGGCCTCCCCCATGTGCTCCAGAAACCAGGTCACTTCTTCCATGTCCATGCTGCGCAGAGCACTGAGGGTCTCCTCCTCCGCCTGGGCAAACTCGGTGTTGCCCGCCTTGCGCTCCTCCATGCACTTCAGCCACGCCGCCAGCTTGTCGGCGGCCTTCACATACCGTCTCACCACCGGGTCGCTGCCCCGCACCAAGGGAGTATAGACCTCCACCAGCTCCTGGGGCAGCATGCCCAGCAGCTTATCCTGGGCCACCGCCTCCACCTGGTCATAGGCGGACTTGATGGCGGGGTTGAAGTACTTGATGGGGGTGGGGAGGTCTCCGGTGATGATCTCCGGGGCATCGTGGAACAGGGCCACCGTGGCCACTCGGTCCGGGTTTACCTCCTTGTGAAATACCTCCTGCCCCACCACCGCCAGGGCGTGGGCCAGCACCGCCACCTCATAGGAGTGCTCCTCCACATTCTCCGTGCGGGTGTTGCGCATGAGGGCCCATCGGGCAATGTAGCGCATGCGGAACATATAGGCAAAAAAGCTGGACGACATGGCCCCACCTTCTTTTTATCAGGTAGAAATACGGCCATCGAAATCCCGACGTGACAGCCGTTTTTCGGCTATCATACCACATTTTTGGTGAAATGTAAACCTATACAAAACCCTAGGAAAATGGTATCATTAAGAAAACGCTACTTTTGGGAGGCCCTTATGGACATTGCCATCTACACCTTGGGCTGCAAGGTCAACCAATACGAGACTCAGGCCATGGAGCAGGAGCTGCTCCGCCGTGGACACACCCTGGTACCCTTTGAAGATCTGGCCGACGCCTACATCATCAACACCTGCACCGTCACCGCAGTCAGCGACAAAAAGTGCCGCAATGTCATCCGCCGGGCCAAGAAGATGAACCCCCAGGCGGTGGTGGCGGTGTGCGGCTGCTACGCCCAGACCGACCCCCAGGCCGTGGCGGCTTTGGGGGTGGATGTGGTGTCCGGCACCGCCGGACGCATGGCCTTTTTGGATCTGCTGGAAGAGCAGCTCACCCACCACTCCGCCCCCATCGTCCAGGTGGACGAGTCCCTGCGCCGCCGGGACTTTGAGCGGCTCACCGCCGGAGGCCAGCAGGGTCGGACCCGGGCCATGCTGAAGGTGGAGGACGGCTGCACCAACTTCTGCACCTACTGCATCATTCCCTATGCCCGGGGCCCGGTGCGCTCTCTGCCCCTTCCTGAGGCGGTGGCCCAGGCCAAGGAGCTGGAGGCTCAGGGGTACCGGGAAATCGTGCTCACCGGCATTGAGATCTCCTCCTGGGGCCGGGATTTGAAGGAGGGACAGACCCTCATTGACCTGGTGGAGGCCCTGTGCCATGCTGTCCCCCATCTGCGGGTGCGCCTGGGCTCTCTGGAGCCCCGCACCATCACCCCAGACTTCTGCCAGCGGGCCGCTGCCCTGCCCAACCTGTGCCCTCACTTCCACCTGTCCATGCAGTCCGGGTGCGACGAGACCTTGAAGCGGATGAACCGCAAGTACGACACCGACCGCTATCTCCAGTCGGTGCAGTGGCTCAACGAGACCTTTGACCGCCCTGCCATCACCACCGACCTCATTGTGGGCTTCCCCCAGGAGACGGAAGAGGAGTTTGCCCAGACCCTGGAGTTTATTCGGCGCTGTGCCTTCTCCTCCATGCACATCTTCCCCTACTCCCGCCGCTCCGGCACCCCCGCCGCCACCATGGCCGGGCAGATCCCCCACCACGTCCAGGAGGACCGGGCACGCCGGGCCAGTGACGTGGCCCGGGAGATGGAGCAGGCCTATTTGCAGGCCCTGGTGAGCTCCACCCTTCCCGTCCTCTTTGAAGAGGTCAAGGACGGGCTGTGGCAGGGCCACGCCCCCAACTATGTGGCCGTGCGGGCCCAGGGTGAGGAGCTCCACAACCAGCTGCGGCAGGTGACCATCACCGGGGTTGGAGATGGTCTGCTGCTGGGAGAGATTTTGTGAGCACACAATCCCCTTAGGCTCCCCTGTGCAAGGGAAGCCGTCAGCCCCATGGGCTGACTGAGGGGTTGACATTTACCAGATAGCACACAATCCCTCCGTCACCGCCTACGGCGGCGACACCTCCCTTTACACAAGGGAGGCCTTTAACAGACAAAAAAGGATGCAGCGTAACGCTGCATCCTTTTTTTACTTCTTGTGGTTGCGTTTCTTGACCAGCACCACCAGAACCACCAGCACCACGGCTGCTGCCACAAACACGGCGATCACCGGGCCAACGTTGGCCTGGTCGCCCGTCTGGGGCGGGGTTACAGGGGGCTGGGTGGGGGGAGCGTAACGGTTGGAGAAGAGCACTTCCTCGGACTTCTGGGTCTCCTGGTCACGAACCGCCCAGAGTTCGGCGTGCAGGCCACCATCATCGGCATTGGTCACCCGGACGGTGACGGTATACACCGTATCGTCATAGGTCACATAGTCTGCAGTCCCCTTCTTCTGGGTGATGGTGTAGTTGTAGTCACCCGGTCTGACATAGGTCATCGGTCCAAAGCTTCCCTCTCCATTGCCGGTAAAGGTCAGGGAGCAATCCTCCGGCAAGGGCACGCCCTCTTCTGCCTCCAGCTGCACCGTAAATTCCGCATCGGTCTCGGCATAAACGTGAACCCGAACCGGAATCGACGCAGTGCAGGAATAGGCCGCTGCGGCAGCGGGCATCATCAGCGCCGCCAGCAGGAGGGCTAGGAGAAGACAGATATTCCATTTTCTCACAAGTTTTCTCATAAAGCAGATTCTACTCCTTTACGGCTTGGCTTACTCGGTCCAGCCGACCGAAGATGATCACACGACCGTTGGTCTGTGCTTCGGCACAGGTGGACAGCCCAATGATCTGATCCGACTCTCTCACGCCAATGTCACGACTTTGCACCGCTTTGTCCTCGATGTAGGCCAACAGACGTCCCACGTCATCCGTGGATGTTATGGTGGGGTTGTAGATGGTACTGTCAAAGGCATCGGTCTGCACACAGGCAAACAAGGTGATGTCATAAGTGGCATCCGGGAGGTATAGCCGCCCGGTGGGGTGAGCCTGGAAATAAGAGGCGTTGACAAACTCCACTACGTCGCCGAACATCCCGCCGTTGTCCATATGATGCCCATACACAATGTTATAGGCATCGGAAAAGTCGGGGCTGTTGCGGCTGTCCAGAAAGATAGAGCCGGAAAGGGAGAACTCCCCATAGATGTCGGTGTTGATATAGTCCCAGTCACTTTCTCCCTGTACCACAGGGTAGTCAATGAAGGTGTCGTATATCGTCAGCCAGGCACGGGTGTCCGGGTTGATTTCCTGCAGCTCGGTGAGGGTGGGGTTGCTGTCGGGGTTGTCCGAGGCCGGCTTGAAGGCCAGCAGCTCGTCCGAGAGAAAGGCCCCACGGTACACCATGGCGGTATCCCAGAGGGAATACCCGCCGTAGAGCAGCATCAGCAGGATCAGCCCGCCAGCCAGGAAGCTGACCAAGCGGTCTCCCAGCCGTGCCAGTTTGGCTGCCTGTTCCAAAGGGGAGCGCTCCTTTCCTTAGGATTTTCTACTTCGTGTTACAGATGCGGGGAGAAATTAGTCCTCCACGCGCTTGCGCATGAACACCACAACGCCAGCCAGAGCCACAATCACCATCAGGGCGTAGGGAGCCACGTTCATGATGATGCCAGTGGGGGTAATGCTACCAGCATCACGGGTGTTGGTGTAGTCAGCCCGAACGTTCTGCTCGGCAACAATAGTACCAGTAACATTGGTGGTATCCTCAGTCACAGTACCGTTGGTGTTCTGAACGGTAGTCACATAATTCTCAGAGCTGTAATCAGACTCGCTAATGGTATAGGAGGTATTCTCCACCACACCGTAGATGGTGAGGGTCTGGCCATGGGTCAGTTTAAAGGTGGTAGTGCCACTGACATCGGTCATACCCTTAGAACCAGTGCCACCAGTGATCTCATAGTACAGATTGGCGGGAACGGTCACGGGGAAATTAAAAGCCTGAGTCTTATCACCGAAGGTACCAGCAACAGTCTTGCTCACAATGATATTGGCGGTGTGGGTGCTGGGGTCGGGAGTATTACCGTCGAAGAGGTAGGTGCTGACAAAGTTATTCACCTTGCCGCCCTGAGCGTTGGTCATGGTAATAGCCTGAACAGCAGGGGTGCCATCATTGTCCTGAACGTAAACATACACAGTCTTGGCAGTATCCACAGTCAGGCCAGTCACAGTAGGTTCATTGGTCACGGTCACCGTGTACTCGTAAATACCAGCGTGAGTGAACTTCTCAGCCACAGCGGTCAGGGTCACATTCTGGGAAACCTCATAATACTTAGCACCCTCATCACCCTTCAGATCGGTGCCGGGCTCAGCCGCAGTGTAAGTCACGCTCTCAGTGACGGTCAGGCCGCCATCCACGCCCTCATAAACGAGCATTCCATCGTGCTTATCGCCCTCGGCCACGGTGCCCTTGGTCACTGCGAACTTCAGAATGGCATTGGGTGTGGCAATCTTCTCAGGCACCTGCAGAATACTAGTGGTCTCAAAGGTGGTACCAGTGGCAACACCTTTATCAGGTGTAGCAGCCATAGCGGGCAGAGCAGTCACGCCAGCCAGCAGAGCTACGGACATGGCAGAAGCTGCCAATGTGCGCATCAGTTTGTTTGCTTTCATAAGTATCGTCCTCTCTTCCTTAAATATAATCAGGATTATTTTGCAAAGGCACTCGCCTTTGACAACAAGGTTACAGGCCGGAACGGCGCACCACGGTGATCACCTTGCCCAGGACATCCTGGATATTCACCGGGCCGTAATAACGGCTGTCTTTGGCGCCCTCCCGGTAGTCGCACAGAACAAAGATCTCATCCTGTGCCAACGTCAGGGGATAGGTCACCCCAGAATCATAGAGGGGTGTGGAATAATAGATGTTGCTTTCGATGACGGTGGAGCCATTGACCTTCAAGGTCGCCTGCTCCGTCACCTCCACCGTGTCACCGCCCCGGGCTACGATGCGGCCCACATAGCGGTTTCCAGCCTGCTCCACCACCACCACGTCTCCGGTGATCCAGTCCTCGGTGAGGCGGTAGTAGAGCAACAGGTCTCCGGCGCTGATGCGGGGGGACATGTCGTCGTTGGGTGCGGGCATCACCCCGAACACCCCGGCAAACAGGATGACCAGCATCAAGACCAGAAACAGCAGCCGGGAGAAAAATCCCACGATGCTGGCACGGTCCATCAGCCGCCGACGGCGGAGGCGGATGACCTCCAGGGGGGTGGGCGGTGTGGTGGGGGCACCACGCTTGGATTTACCCACGGGCAACACCGCCCCTGTCCTGCGTCAGCCGGGCCAACGCTTTCTCCCGTTCCTCCAGCAGGGCCTGATAGTGGGCAGCCTGCCGGTTGTACAGGGTCTCATACTCCTGTTGGAGTTTCTCCAGCTTCCGCCATACATCCGCCTCGTCCACACCACCCAGGAGTTTCTTACGAAATTTCATCTCCTGGAAGGTGCGGGCCAAGGTCTCCATGGCAGAGCCGGAGGTTTCGCGCTGCGGTTGGTTATCTGCCATAGGCTCACATCCAATCTCTGCGACGGCGGCGCCACACCAGGAAGGAGCAGCCGAAAATCAGGACCGCACTGGCACCTGCCACACCCAGCATCACGGAGAACCCTTCACTGGGGGGCTGCACACCGGTGGGAGTGACCTCCGCACAGTTGTTGGTGTAGTCCACCTTAGCCACATCGGTCATGGTGACCGTGGCAGTGTTTCCATTTACAGTACCAGTTCCCTGGGAGAAGTTTGCCGTCGTCATATAGCCCGGCACCGCTGTCTCCGTCAGGGTGACTTGATAACCATAAGGCACATCAATGGCAATCTGCTGGCTATGCTTCAACTGGAAGGAATAGCTTTGAGCATCGTTGCTATAGGTCAGCGTCTGCTCCTGGCCTTCCGTCAGGTCTCCTCCGCTGAGGGTGGCAGTCACAGGCTGGGTATACGTGTCACTCCCCTTGGTCAAGGTAAAGGTGAAGCCGAAGGGCAACGTGGTGTCACCCATGTTTCCGGTCACGGTCTTGGTGACGGTAAGGGTGCGGTTGGCCTGATAGTAGTTGGTGGCAGTCACCGTATACACGGCGGTCTCAGGCGCATCATCATTGATGGTAACGACGTTTTGCGTCTCTCCGGCCACCTGATACTCCACACGTTGCCAGAAGGTAGGAACACCGTTACTGGTCACAGACTCGGCTCCGTGGCCCGTCTCGGTCACCTCATACACACCGTCCTCCAGATTGAGGACCTGGATTTCACCAACACCCTGGCGGCTTACGGTGAGGACACCACCGCTAAACTGCTGTTCCGTCTGGGTATCTCCCACCTTCACCTGAACAGTGCCTGCGTAATTTGCATCCGGCCCGGTGTTATCGGCATTCTTCTTGGTCACAGTAAACGTATAAGTCTGAGTCGCCATATCATCAGCGGTCACACCATTCACTTGCTTGTTGATGGTGATAGAAGTGGAGTGAGGATCGGTAACCTGAACGATAACGGTACCAGAGAATAGATTGGTTAAGTCGTATCCACTCAAGTCCGTAACATTCTTGCCTCCCTCTGCCAGTGCCTGACTATGATCATAGCACTGCTCCATCATCAGCTTGGACCAACCTGTATCCGTACGCATGGTGGTGACAGCCTGCTGGCCATCCACCATGGTAATGCTGGTGCCGTACTCCAAAGCCGCCGCAGCGCTGAAGTTCAGGTGCATGCCAGATTCCATCGCTCCCTCGGGGCGATTCTCGGCATCATACAGGGCGTAGGTACCATCGGTGTTCTCCCAGTATGTGGGGTGATAGTCCACGCCTTCTGTGGGGTTCAAACTCTCATCTCTCCACTGGAAGTTTGCAAAATCTCCACTGGCAGGCAGATTATTTACTGTGTAGAATTTGGCCACAACGTTATTCAACGTCACATCAATATCACCCAGAGAGGCAAACTGTGCCATACTCTTGACGATGGAGCCCACACCACGGGATACCACAACGCCATCGTCTGCTCTTCCTGCATCAGCATACACACCGGTATCGTCCACCACAACCTTGGTCACCACAGGGTTTACATCGTAACCACTGGGTGCCGAAGCCTCCACCAGGTAGTAGGTACCCGTGGGTAACACATTGCCAGAAGTGGGGAACACAGCCGCGCCGCTCAGATTGATTCCGTTCCCATTGGAATCCTTCTCCAGATTTTGTGTGGTTACCCGGAATATGTACTCGGCGTCGGGATTGACGGTCGTTCCATCTCCCGTGTAGTAATCGTCTCCATAGAGTTCGAACACGGCTCCTTCCACACCATCGCCAGCGGGAGAAAGCTTCTGGACAAACAGGCGGTTCTTCACGTTGGGCACGTACACGTTGGAGGAGAACTCCCGCGTCCACTGGGCCGTATTTCGAACCATCCAAGTATTGTTCTCATCAGCAGCCCCCACGCTTGGTGCCGTGGTGTAGTAGAAGGCTATGCTGTATTCCGCATCTCCTCTATGTGCCTCATCCAGCATGTAGTAATACTTCATAATATCGCCGGGCAGGTTGGTGACGGTGGTCTTATAGGCTCCACTGGGGTCCCAGCGCATCACATAGTAGTTCTGAGAATTTTCCTTCACCCCAGCCAACAACGCAGCAATGTTGTGGCTCACCGGCTTTTCACTTTGTTTCCAGCCATCGGTAGCACTTCCGGTCATCAGATACCAATCGTCATTTTCTGGCGTATCATTCTTGTCACGGCGTAACACCACAGCGAAGAGGGTTCCACCATTTTTCAGGTTATAATCTGTACCAGTATCTGCAGTGAAAATACCATTCATGCTGATGGTAGAGTTGGTGTAAGAATAAGTGCCGTTGCTCCAGGGATCATCACTGAGCATCATGATGTTATTTCCACTTCTCACCAGATATAGCTTCTGGATGTTTCCAGAACGGTATCCAGAGGGGGTGCTGGTCTCCTTCAGCAGCAGATTGGCTCGCTCCAATCCACCTTCCTGATAAACCAGGTTTGCACTCTCCAGTTTGTTCCACAGATCCTGGAAGCTGATGGTAAACCCTTCATCATCCAGCAGGATGATCTGACCAGCACTGTCTGTGGTTCCATCCGCAATCAAAGCTCTCTCTTCGTATGTCTGGGTCGCAGCATACAGCTCAAAGCCAGCTCCCGACACAGGGCTTCCCGTCTGATCCACTTTATAGATGGAACTCTCGGGCACGCTCACCAGGTTAAACTTCAGCTTCATATTGGAGGCGCCAGCGCCACGCTCCAAGTAGAAGAACTGGAGGGTGTGGTAGGTGTTATCGGCAAAAGTGTTATTGGTAAAGCCCACATCGGTACTCTTCCCAGCAGCTTCGAATTTACTTTTCAGGGTACCGTTGGGTGCATCGTTGACCAAAACCTCACCGGTGCTGAAGTCGATTTTCAGAGAGGATGCATCATGAATGCCGCCCAGGTCGCCCACCAGCACACCGTCAATGAATACCCACACGTCATCATCGCCAGAGAATTCATACGTGACATGGGAACCGTTGGCTGTGGTGCCTCCATCCTTCTGCACAAAACGAGTGGTCATGGTCAGACCCATGAAGTAATTCAGCGTCTCATTAGCTCCATTCTCATAGCTGTTAAAGGGGAAAAACTGACCGGGACGGTCGCTTCCATCGCTGTTCTTCAGCCCCATACTATTGGGTTGATCATACACGGTAAAGGAGTTGGTCTCCTGGTGGAACTCTGCAAAGTTCTGGGTACAGTCATAGATATAGTAGCCGTCATCACTGACACTTAGCAACCCCTTGACATCGGTGTAGGTATCTCGACTATTGTTGGTCGTACTAGGATTAAATAGATAGGCCAGAGACTCATCAAACTGGATATTATAATCCCGCACCTCATCCTCGTCATCCAACAAATGTCCATCCGTATTTCTTGTAATACTTCCTGTCATCGTATCCGAATTCAAAGCCGGATACCCATTAACCAAAACCGACTGAACCATTCCAGCATACGGTTGAGAAGAATCCGTGTAGGCATTGCCCTTGCTTAAATGATTTCCTGCACTTCCATAAAACTTGAGAGCATGCCCCATATTGATACCTGTAGCCCAGTTATGGTAGTTAAAGGTTCTGCTACCAGGCCAACCACTACTCGTGATAGATGCATCAAAGCTATCCGCATTCTCGTCCCTGCTACTATACCAGTAGTCAAACAGGTTAATGGTAGTGCCTACCGGCGAGACGGTATCAATAGGATTGGCATTGGCCAAAGGAGCGGCATTGCTAGCTACATCAGCACTGGGCTCCTCCTGAGTTCCACTATCCTGGGGCTCCTCAGTCTCCTCGGGAGCCTCTGTCTCGGCAGGAGCTTCCGTCTCCTCGGGGGAAGTGGTTTCCTCGGGGGTATCTGTCTCCTCAGGGACATCCGTCTCCTCTGGGGCAGTCGTCTCCTCTGGAGTCTCGCTCACCTCAGGGGAAGCGCTATCTTCTGGCTGAGCGCTCACCTCGGGAGAGGGAGACACTAGGTCAGGCAATACTTCCGCCCAGGCATGTCCACCCAATCCTACGATCATGGTAAGCGCCAACGCCAACGCCAACATTCGTTTTTTCATGGTTACCATACTCCCATCCTCAGTCATTTCCTATGTAGCACGGCGGCCACAGAACAACAAGGGGCGGCCCATGGGACCCACCTGTTTCCAGGTCCCTCTCATGTATCCGCCCTGTAACACTTATAACTCCATATACTCCATCTCAATCGTTTTGGAGGACTGGATTTCCCTGAGAGATTTTCTCAGTATTTCTCAGGACGTGATTGTATTCTACTCCAAAAAGTACTAAAATGCAATAGAAATACAATTCTTGCAAGATATATTTTTAGAATTAGTTCTATTTTTAATTTTTCCAATTTATTTTTTGGCATTCAAATGTTTTTCATTTCTCTTCCATCGTTGACAAAATGAATATTTCGTTCTGTTTTGATGTCTTTTTCCGATATACATACTTTCCCATTTATGCATAATGCTAGTAGAGTAAAAATTTTATCACAACAGAAGAAAGCATTTGGGCGCACCAATCTAAGCCAACCATTCCAATTTATGGTCGGCTTAGATTGGTGCGCTCTTCACGAGAATCGTGTGATTGCTTATGCGGTGATATCTCCCCCGGAACGTATTCTAAGCGCTCTGTGGATAGGACAAAATATTCATTTTGTCCCTAACTGACAAAGCCCAGGCCCTCCAGATATCTGGCATGCTGACGCTGGGAGGCGATGAGGTAGATGCGGGTGGTCTCGATGCTGGAGTGGCCCAGCACGTCGGCCAGCTTGGAGATGTCCTTGCTGGAGCGGTAAAACACCGTGGCGAACAGGTGGCGCAGGTTGTGGGGGAACACCTTGGAGGGCTCCACCCCCGCCTTTTCACACAGGGCCTTCATCTCCGCCCAGATCTGACGCCGGGACAGGCTCTTCCCCGTTCGGGTGATGAAGATTTCCCCGGATCGGATATTGCACTGTTTGGCGTACTTTAGCAGCTTGTGACACAGCTTGGAGGGAATGAGGATGACCCGAATTTTCCCTTTCAAGGAGACTTCCGCCCGCCCTTGCCGGGCGGCCTCCACGGTGAGATAGCGCACCTCGGACACCCGCACCCCGGTGGCAGCCATACTCTCCAACAAGAGTTCCAGGCGGCTGCGCCCCAGCCGGGCAGCGGTGCCCAGCAGCTTCTCATAGTCCCGGCGGGTCAGCTCCCGGTCACTCTCCCGAAACAATTTACGCTGAATCTTCACATACTTCACCACGCAGTCTTCCCAGTGGGCATAGCGAAAGAACCCGTTGAGGGCTGCCAGCTTGGAGTTGACGGTGACGGGTGCATAGCCCTGCTCCAAAAGCTGGTGTTTCCACTGGGTCACCCGCTCCTTGTCTACACACATTCCATGCAGCCACGTGCGGAATTCCGTCAAATCTCTCTGATACTTCTCTCTGGTTCCCTTGCTCCGCTCCTCCCGGCCCAGCCAGGCCACGTACTGCTCCACCTGTTTGGCGGTCAACATCCGATTCTCCACCATGGTGCCATCTCCTTCCTATGGAATACCTCTATTATGCCACATCCCAGAAAACCTATACAAGCAGCAAAAAAACGGGCTGTCCCAGGATGAACACCCTGAGACAACCCGTTTTTATTTACACTTCCATGATCACCGGAAGGATCATGGGATTGCGCTTGGTTTTCTTGTAAAGGTAGCCGGACAAGTTGCCCTTGATCTCCGACTTGATGGTGGACCAATCCCGGACATGGCGGTCCTGGCAGCTCTCCAGGGCATCCACAGCCACCTGACGCAGCTCGTCCATGAGGGCCTCAGACTCCTTGACGTAGACAAAGCCACGGGTGATGATATCGGGCCCGGAGATGACCTGTCCATCCTCGGCAGACATGGACACCACCACCACGATCATGCCGTCCTGGGCCAGATGCTGGCGATCCCGCAGCACCACAGCGCCCACGTCGCCCACGCCGTAGCCGTCCACAAACACCTTGCCGGAGGGAACGGTGCCGTTGATTTTGGCATGCTTGGGGGTGATCTCAATGACCTTACCCACATCACTGATGATGACGTTCCGGGGGTCCATGCCCATATCCCGAGCCAGTTTGGCGTGGGTCTTCAGCATACGCTGCTCTCCGTGGACGGGGATGAAGTACTTGGGTCGCACCAGAGCATGGACAATTTTCAGCTCGTCCTGGCAGGCGTGGCCGGAGACGTGGAGGGGCAGCTCCCGCTCGTTGACCACCTCGGCGTCCCGGCGGTACAGCTCATTGATGACGTTGCCAATGGCGTTCTCGTTGCCGGGAATGGCGGAGGCGGACAAAATCACCCGGTCGCCCGCCTGAATCTCCACCTGGCGGTGGGTGTTGAAGGCCATGCGGGTGAGGGCGGACATGGTCTCGCCCTGGCTGCCGGTGGTGATGATGCACACCTTGTTTTTGGGCATGCTCTTGATCTGGTTGACATCCACCACAGTGCCGGCAGGTACCTGCATATACCCCAGCTCGGTGGACACCCGCATGACATTTTCCATGCTGCGGCCGGTCACCGCCACCTTGCGGCCATACTTGGCGGCCACGTTGATGATCTGCTGGATGCGGTCCACGTTGGAGGCAAAGGTGGTGACGATGATGCGCTGGTCACAGGTGCGGAACAGTGCCTCGAAGGAGGCCCCCACGCTGGATTCGCTCTTGCTATATCCCGGGCGCTCCACGTTGGTGGAGTCGGCCAGCAGGGCCAGGACCCCCTCCCGGCCCAGTTCGCCCAGGCGGGTCAGGTCGGCCATGCCGCCCTGGATGGGGGTGGGGTCAATTTTGAAGTCGCCGGTGTGGACCACCACGCCCAGGGGGCAGCGGATGGCAAAGGCCACAGCGTCGGCGATGGAGTGGTTGATGTGGATGAATTCCACGGTAAACTTGCCGGCCCGCACCGTCTCCCCTGCCTCACAGGTGATGAGCTTCACCTTCTTGTCCAGGCGGTGCTCCTCCAGCTTGAGCCGGATGAGCCCGGCGGACATGCGGGTGGCGTAGATGGGCACGTTCACGTCCCGCATCAGGTAGGGAATGGCGCCGATGTGGTCCTCGTGTCCGTGGGTGATGAAGATGGCACGGATGCGGTCCCGGTTCTGAATGAGGTAGGTGAAGTCGGGGATGACCACGTCCACGCCGTACATCTCGTCGTCGGGGAAGCCCATGCCCACGTCCACCACAATGATGTCGTTGCCATACTCGTACACAGTCAGGTTCTTGCCGATCTCGTTGAGACCGCCAAGAGAGATAATTTTCAATTTTTCTGCCATAAATACTCCTTTTCAGCTTATCTTGCTTGTGGTTTTCCTACGCGTATTTATGGGCCTGTGGGCACACTTCCCCCGTGCAGGGGCCAGGCCACCCATCTCCCCTTGAGATGCATGTGCCCGGAAGTAAGCGTCTTTATACCGAAAAAGGGTATCTTTCTCCCTTTTGGGCGCAGGAGAAAAGCGCCGTCGTCCTTGTCCCTGTTTTGGCCCTGTCTCGCCAAACAGATACATGGTCGGCCGCTCTACCCTGCGCTGTGCGCCAATCTTTCCTTCTATCTATCCAAAGCGGGCCCACATGCCTCGCTTTACGCCAAAGCAAACCGCTCAACTCAACCCTGACGGGGAGGAGCTTGTTCAAGCAAGTATATCATACATCTATGGCAAAGTACAGTATTTTTTGTCTGCCGGGGGAGCCTTCCCCGCTCTACTCTTCCCTATTTCTTGGTCTGTGCCAGGGTCAACGCCACTACTTTCTCTGCCCCGCCCATGCGCAGACAGGCGGCGCACTCCTCCAAGGTGGCTCCGCTGGTGGCCACATCATCCACCAGCACAATGTGCTTTCCCGCCACATCTGCCCCCTCTTGCAGGGCGTAGGCTCCCGACACGTTGGCCCGACGGGCGGAGGGCGAGGTGATGCTGGACTGCCGTTTGGTGTCCCGCACTTTCACCAAAGTGGGCACCACCTCCAGCTCCATCCGCTGTCCCACCTGCTGGGCCAGCAGCTGGCACTGGTCATAGCCCCGCCGCTTCAGGCCCCGGGCGGACAGAGGCACCCAGGTCACGCAGTCCATGGGTTCGCCCCAGCGGTCGGTGAGGCACTGGGCCATGAGCAGGCCGAACAGGGAGGCGTGGTCCCGGCCACCCCGGAATTTGTAGCTGTGCATCCCCCGGCGCACCCCGTCCTGATACCACAGGGGAGACAGGCATTTCTCGCAAAACTCCACCCGCTTCCCGTCCGTCTGCATCCAGGGCAGGTTGGTCTGACAGCGGCGGCACATGCCCTCTTCCCACGTCTCCAGGACGTTTCCGCAAAAGGGACAGCGGGGCGGATAGAGCAAATCCAACACCAGTCGGACCACATCCATTTCGCCCCGCCTCCTTTTCACGTCGAATTACGTCGAATCATTTGGTATAAAAAAGGACGCAGCCGATGGCTGCGTCCTTTTGAATGCTGGGAATCAATTACTGAGCATACAGCTCGATGAGCTTCTGCAGGTGCTCCCAACGCTCCATAGCGGCCTTCTCGTTCTTCTCGAACAGATCCTTAGCACGCTCGGGGAAGGAACGGGTCAGGGAGGAGTAGCGAGCCTCGTTCATCAGGAACTCCTGATAGCCGCCAGCGGGGGCCTTGGAATCCAGAGTGAAGGGGTTCTTGCCCTGCTCCTTCAGAGTGGGATTGTAGCGGAAGAGGTTCCAGTAGCCACAGGCCACGGCCTTCTTCATCTCGCTCTGGCAGTTGGTCATGCCGCCCTTGATGGAGTGCATCTCGCAGGGAGCATAGCCGATGATGAGGGAGGGACCATGATAGGCCTCGGCCTCACGGATGGCAGCCAGAGTCTGGTTGGGGTTGGCGCCCATGGCGACCTGAGCCACGTAGACGTAGCCGTACTGCATGGCGATCTCAGACAGGCTCTTCTTGCCCACGGTCTTACCGGCAGCGGCGAACTGAGCCACCTGGCCGATGTTGGTGGACTTGGAAGCCTGTCCGCCGGTGTTGGAGTACACCTCGGTGTCGAAGACGAAGACGTTGACATCCTCGCCGGAAGCCAGGACGTGGTCCAGACCGCCGTAACCGATGTCGTAAGCCCAGCCGTCGCCGCCGAAGATCCACACGGACTTCTTCACCAGCAGGTCGGACATCTCCACCACCTGACGGCAAGCGTCGCAGTCGCAAGCCTTAGCCAGCTCCAGCAGCTTGGCGGAAGGCTCCTTGGAACCCTCGCCCTCGTCGCGCTTGGCCAGCCACTCGGCAGCAGCAGCCTTCAGCTCGTCGCTGGCGCAGTCAGCGGTGGTCAGACCGGTGACAACCTCAACCAGCTTCTCACGACGCTGCTTGACACCAACCAGCATGCCCAGACCGTGCTCGGCGTTGTCCTCGAACAGGGAGTTGGCCCAAGCGGGACCCTTGCCCTCGGCGTTGGTGCAGTAGGGAGAGGTAGCAGCGGGGCCGCCCCAGATGGAGGAACAACCGGTGGCGTTGGAAACGTACATACGATCGCCGCACACCTGGGTGACCAGACGGGCATAAGCGGTCTCGGCACAGCCGGCGCAGGAGCCAGAGAACTCCAGCAGGGGCTGCTTGAACTGGCTGTCCTTGACGGTGGCAACGCTCTCCACGTCCTTCTTGGGAGCAACCTTGGCAACCAGGTAGTCGAAGGTGGGCTGCTTGGGCAGCTCCTGCTCCATGGGAACCATGGTCAGGCTCTTGGTGGGACACACGCCCACGCACACGCCACAGCCCATACAATCCAGAGCGGAGACAGCCAGGGTGTACTTGTACACGCCCTTGCCGGCGCCAGCCTTGAAGTCCACAGCCACGGTGCCCTCGGGAGCAGCGGCCAGCTCGTCATCGGTGATGGCGAAGGGACGGATGGTGGCGTGGGGGCAGACATAGGAGCACTGGTTACACTGGACACAGGTCTCGTGGTTCCAGGCGGGCACGGTGACGGCCACGCCGCGCTTCTCGTAAGCGGAAGCGCCCTGCTGGAAGGTGCCGTCCACGCAGTCGACGAACTTGGAGACGGGCAGGGAGTCGCCGTCCATCTTGTTGACGGGCTCCATGATGTTCTCCACCTGAGCCACCAGCTCAGCCTTGCCCTCGTAGTTGTGGGCAACGGGAGCGTCCTCGGCGGTAGCCCAGTCGGCGGGCACGTCCACCTTGACGAAGGCGGTAGCGCCCAGGTCGATGGCCTTGTGGTTCATGTCAACCACGTCCTGGCCCTTCTTCAGGTAGGACTTGGTGGCAGCTTCCTTCATGTAGCGGATGCCGTCCTCCTGGGGCATGACGTTGGCCAGAGCGAAGAAGGCGGACTGGAGAATGGTGTTGGTGCGCTTGCCCATACCAATCTCGATGGCCAGGTCGATGGCGTTGATCATGTACAGCTGGATGTTGTTCTGAGCGATGTAGCGCTTGGAAGCGGCATCCAGGTGGTGATTGAGCTCGTCGAAGTTCCACTGGCAGTTGACCAGGAACACGCCGCCGGGCTTGACGTCACGGACGATGGGGAAGCCCTTGGTGATGTAGCTGGGCACGTGGCAGGCCACGAAGTCAGCCTTGTTGATGTAGTAGGGGCTGCGGATGGCCTTGTCGCCGAAGCGCAGGTGGGAAATGGTCACGCCGCCAGTCTTCTTGGAGTCGTACTGGAAGTAAGCCTGCACGTTCTTGTCGGTGTGGTCGCCGATGATCTTGATGGAGTTCTTGTTGGCGCCCACGGTACCGTCGCCGCCCAGACCCCAGAACTTGCACTCGATGGTGCCCTCGGCAGCAGTGTTGGGAGAGGGCTTCTCCTCCAGAGACAGGTGGGTCACGTCGTCCTTGATGCCCAGAGTGAACAGACGCTTGGCGTCAGCCTTGGTCATCTCCTCATACACAGCGAACACGCTGGCGGGGGGAGTGTCCTTGGAGCCCAGACCATAACGGCCACCGATGACACGGATGTCGTTGCGGCCAGCGTTGGCCAGAGCGGTGACAACGTCCAGGTACAGAGGCTCGCCCTGAGCGCCGGGCTCCTTGGTGCGGTCCAGCACAGCGATCTGCTTGCAGGTGGCGGGGATGGCAGCCAGCAGCTTGTCGGCACGGAAAGGACGATACAGACGCACCTTCACCAGACCCACCTTCTCGCCGTGAGCGTTCAGGTAGTCGATGACTTCCTCAGCCACGTCGCAGATGGAGCCCATGGCGATGATGACGCGGTCAGCGTCGGCAGCGCCGTAGTAGTTGAACAGCTGGTAGTTGGTGCCCAGCTTCTCATTGACCTTGCCCATGTACTCCTCGACGATCTCGGGGACAGCGTCATAGTAGGAGTTGGAGGCCTCACGGTGCTGGAAGAAGATGTCGCCGTTCTCGTGAGAACCGCGCATCACGGGGTGATCGGGGTTGAGGGCGCGGGCGCGGAACGCAGCCACGGCGTCCATGTCGCACATCTCAGCCAGATCCTCGTAATCCCACACGGCAACCTTCTGGATCTCGTGAGAGGTACGGAAGCCGTCGAAGAAGTTGATGAAGGGGACACGGCTCTTCAGGGTAGCCAGGTGAGCCACAGCAGACAGGTCCATGACCTCCTGGGGGTTGGACTCACACAGCATGGCAAAGCCGGTCTGACGGCAAGCCATAACGTCGGAGTGATCGCCAAAGATGTTCAGAGCATGGCTGGCCACAGTACGGGCGGAGACATGGAACACGGTGGGCAGCAGCTCACCGGCAATCTTGTACATGTTGGGGATCATCAGAAGCAGACCCTGGGATGCGGTGTAGGTGGTGGTCAGGGCGCCAGCGGCCAGAGAGCCGTGGACGGTACCGGCAGCACCAGCCTCGGACTGCATCTCCACAACCTTCACGGTCTGGCCGAAGATGTTCTTCCGGCCAGCAGCGGCCCACTGATCCACATTGTCAGCCATGGGGCTGGACGGAGTGATGGGGTAAATACCCGCAACCTCTGTGAATGCGTAGGACACGTGAGCGGCAGCGGTGTTGCCGTCCATAGTTTTGAACTTACGTGCCATTTTCGTTTCCTCCTTTTGCTTCTCAGCAAAGAGCTGAGACATCCAAATTCCGAATACACCTCAGTCTACCACATTTCTCCTATAAATTCAATGAATAATTCCATTTTTTCTTGTAAA
>CALWXL010000113.1 GCA_944385485.1 uncultured Oscillospiraceae bacterium | reverse complement strand
TTTTTAATAGTCGTAGTTTTTAAGACTCCGCTGTTGTTTCTCTCAAATGGTGACGGTGCATTTTCTTTTTCTATTAATTTATCGGCTTCTTTTTTGTTGATGTTGATTACTTTCTTGTCATCACTCACTTTGCACCCCCTCCCTCTTTCTGTTTTCCTTTTCAATCATTGAATTAACGGTGCGTTCAACTTCGGTTAGTGGCAATGGATCCGGTGTATTATCATTTGCAATTACTGCTAATTTAGCTGCTAAATATGGATCTACATTTCGCATAAGTAAGCCGCCCATAAAACTAGCTAAGTTATCATTGCGTTTACCTTTATCACCAAAGCCTTTAACAATAGTTTCAAACAATCCAGTAGTTTTAGTTCGTTTGCGCATCCCTAACATGATCTCTGCCACCTTAGTTGGTGGTATCTCTTTTTGTTTACTTTTGATTAATTCCAGTAAACCGGCTGGTGCCGGTCTAATCGGTTTGGAATTAAGCCACTGGTATTTTTTCTCACCTAAACTACTAGGTGCTACGACAACATAATTATTTTCGTGAGCCTTCAAATCAACACTAGGTAGAATTCCAATGTTTTGACTAATCTTCATATCTTTAGGTTTTGCAAAGAAGAAATGAAATCCATTATGTGCGGTGCGCTCACATAAAGTATCTTTAAACCATTCATTATGGTTTAAATCTTTGATTGATTCCATTCCATCAACTTCACCACTATGGCGGTCAACATCAATTACAAAAAACTTATCTGTTTTTAATGCAATGTTAGCCAGTGGATATTTTTGCCAAATTTTTCTAATTTCATCTGGCGTAAGTGGTGGCTTATTTGCAAATTTGATCAGTGGTTTCTTATTTTGACCAATTGGAATTACTGAAAAGCCTTTTTCTGCATAACTCACGGCGTAATTTACTAGATTTACTAACATGATTAAAATTCATCTGAATTATAGCCATAATCAATATTTACTTTAGGTTCTGGTAAATTTAGAAAAGATTTAATTGCACTTTTCTTAACTGTCCAATTAGTCCAGTATGGATTCTCACCACAGCCTGGATACCATAGTCCTTGACCATGGTTATCTTTAATTGCAGTTTCAAAAGTTAATAAGCTTTCTCTAGTAGTATTGCTTAAGATAGTTCTAACTGATTCTGTAGGTTCAGTTACATACAATGGATAAACTTTTGAACCCAGTACAACCATAATTTCAGTTCTTGGATATTTAATATTCATGATTTATTCTCCTTCATACCAACCTTCAGCATTTAAATGAGCTGCTTTTTTAGGACTTAATCTTTTTAGAAAACCTCTTACCTGGTTCTTTCTTATATGCCATTCAACATAAGTAATTTCCTGATTACAATTTGGTGTCCATCTAAAATCTTGATTAACACGTAGCATTGCAACATTGAAAGTTAAAAAATCTAATTGGTTTGAACTCTTTAATTGACTTTCAATTATATCTACAGTTTCTTCTACATAAATTTGAATGATTTCCATTCCCATGCTTACAAAGATTTTAGAGTGTGGCCGATTTTCAATATTCATTTTTTAAACTCTTTCTTTTAATCAAAATGGCAAATCTTTATCAGTAATTTCTTCAGGATCCTTAGCAGCCGCAAATGGATCACTAACTTCAGCTGTCTTAGGTTGTTCGACCATATCAAACTTATAATTTCTATAAGGATGATCTGGGTCTTTTTTATTAGGACTGGTTTTAATAGTTAACTGAAGCAATTTGCCAATAACGTTAGCATTTTGAAACGCGTCTTGAATCATTTCATAATTTTCAGTTTCGTTTTCTCCCATGAAAACTTTATCTGGAACATCAAAGCCAACCATTGCACCAATTTTTTTAACCATTTTAATGCTTCTAGTAAGGACACTTTCAGGCATTGGATCACCATTAGATTTTTTATCTGCAAGAATAGGCGTGATATGTTCCTGTCTACCTGCTTGTTCACCAGTGACTACATTAAACGAAAATCTAATAAAATCAGTTTGGCTGTTTTTCCAAACGCCGTGATTTACCCCACTCAAGCTAACGGTATATGTGCCATCTGGAATTGGTTGAAAGCCAGAATTGTAATCGTCGTTTTTTGGATCATATTTGTCTTGTTTAACTTGATTTAATGCATCTAATAAACCCATTATTTCTTATTCTCCTTTTGTTTTTCTTTAAAGTTTTTAATTGCTTCATTGCTAAACATTCCATTGCAACTAAGTAACAAATCCAAAACACGTTTATTTGTGATGTTTTCTGGTAAGTACTTAGTTCGAGCAGCTTTTACTTCACGCATGTAAGTGATGTTTTGACCAGCTCCAATTTTTGAAGTTCTAATTACTAAATCACAATTGCCATTAACTGTGTTGTAGTACTTAGTTTTTAAACTAGGCTGGAATGTGGTTACACCGGTGTTTTCATCAGTAATAGAAATTTCACGACTGATATAAATTACATTCATTGGCAAAGCTTTGAGATCCATTACGAATTGCTGCAGCGCAGTATTAAACATTGCATAGCCTTTACCATAAGGAATATCAGACAAAGCTTGTACCCCAGCATCAATACAAATTGCTTGTTCAATCATTACACAAATATCATCAATTACATCAACAACTACAGTTTTAAACTGTTGATCTGCTGGACGTTTTGGATTCTCAACCTGTAATGCCACAATGATATCATCTAGTTGCTTAATGGCTGATTGTTTCAGTTTTCCGTTTACATCACGAACATTTCTAATTTGAATACTTGGTGCCTGTCCTTGTTCACTGTTTCCATCAGTATTCAAGATCAATGGATTTGGGAAGAAGCTTGAAAAATAGCTTTTTCCGCTCATTGTTTCTCCCCAGATAAAGAAATTGTGGGGTTGTGATTTTGGTTTTAATTTTTCTACTTTAGGTAAAGTAATCATTTGTTTTTATCCTCCAAAAATTTGAGCGCTAATTTAAGAATATTAATGTAAATTGGTAACGAAGTTTCATCAAATAGACAGTTATAACTCTCATTGTCTAAATACCATTGCTTATTTTCATCATGTCGTGGAAATATCTTTAGTAGCACTTCCTCTGAATCTGTGACGCAAATATAAACAATAATTT
>CALWXL010000112.1 GCA_944385485.1 uncultured Oscillospiraceae bacterium | reverse complement strand
CCGGCGGGCGAAGGCGGTTTGACGGAAGTCCCCGTCTTGTCGTCGGGCAAAGGCCTGGTCGTAGTTCGTGCGGGTCGCTTCGGCCTCTTCCGGGGCGGAAGGCTGCTGTGCGGGGAGAGGCGTGGAGGAAGAGGGAGCCGGCACTTCGACGGAAGGCTCGGACGGAGCGGTCGGGGGCTCGGCGGGATCGGCGAGCGACAGGGGCGGGAAGGAAAGGAGCGCGAAGAGCGCGGCCGCGAGCGGGCGCAAAGAATGCTTCGCGGAGGGTGGAAGGCTTGGATGCGAATGGTGGCGGCGGATCGTCTGTGTCGTTCTTTCCGGCATGGCGGTCTCCGGTTCTCGTGGGTGGGCCGCCCCCGCGGACGGGGGCGATTTTTGCGTTGGTTTTCCGGTGCGCCGACCCCGAAAAGCTTCCGCCGGCCGGCTTTTCCGAACGGCCGTGAAGGGTGCGGAAGTGAAAAGGAGAGTCGGCGTCGACGCACCGGAAAACGCCCTTCGGGAAGGGCTTGAGACGGGAAAGAAGGCCTAGGAGGCGTCTCTCTTTTGAAGGAGCTTGTCGCGGCCGGGGCTCGTGTCGACCGCGGCGCGCTCCCCGTCTTCCCTCGCGAGGCGAAGGAGTTCGAGTCGTCCCGCCGAGACGCGGAAGAGGAAGTGCCAGACCGCAGGCGCCGAGGACGTGACGTCCGAGCCGATCAGGGTCTTGGAGAGGCCCGTCACCGACACGGCCTGGCGTTCGACGTCGACCGTCACGCGCTCCGGGAAAAAGACCGTCGAGGCGTGCTCCTTCGCGAGACGCGCGGCTTCCCTGCGGAGCTGCGCCGAAAGGTCCGCATGGGTTTCGGGCGCCGCGTAGTCGAGGATCGAAAGGAGCCGCTTTTGGGCGGTCGTAGGTGTAAGGCTTCCGAGGCGCTGCGCGAGGTCCAAAGCCATGCGCTCGAGATAGTCGCGGTCCGCGCGGTCGTCCGTCACGCTCCAGGCGCCGCCTCCCGGCGGCAGAAGAACCGTCGTCACGACGGGACGGCAGGTCGCGACGTGCACCCCCAGGAGAACGTTGGTCGCAAGGCTTGCGCCGAGCGCGACCAGGGCGGCGCGGCGCAGACCCAGGCGGGCGGCCACGGTGGCGGCGACGCCTTCGGAGGCTTGCGCGGCGGGGGCTTCGGAACGAAGCGGTTCGGTCGTTGCGGTCATGGTCTCTCTCGGACGGTCTTATGGAGAAAACGGGTTAGCCGACGGTGCGGCGGCGGGCGGACGAAGGGAGCCTTTTGAGGCCCGCGTCGCCCAGATGCCAGTAGGAGAGGGCGCGAAGAAAACCGCGGCCCTCCTCGAGCGTTTTGCGGTGCCACCGCCAGGCGAGAAAGGCGCCGAGAAGACTGCCGTAAAGCATCTCTTCCAAAAAGGCGCCCATCGCCGTGACGGTGAGCCAGACGAAGACGAGATCCGCGCGCCAGAGGAGAAAACGCGGATGGGAATCCAGTTCACGGGGCACGCGGATTGGCTTCATCGGCGGCCTCCTCTTAGGTCCCGGAGACCGTGAAGATCGCTTCGAGGATCGTCGGGGCGATCATGAGCGACAAGGACGCTGCGATGCAGGTCACCGCCGCGACGATCGAGCCCCGGATGATCCCGAGCGAGAGCCCGATCACGAGGAAGGCGAGCGAGATGGACTTGCCGAGCGTGCCCTTGCACCATCCGGCGATCGTGGCGTACAGGGCGTCGAAGGCGTCGGGGGCCATGGAGGTGGCGGCGGCCGCTTCGGTCGAAACGAAGGCTGCGAGCGCCATCGTTGCGGCGAGGGGAAGCAGTTTTTTCATGTTGTTCCTTTGTTGTGGGTCGAGTGTGGAATTTCCGTTCCCGTCCCGCTCGACTCAATCCGGAACGGGTGGGGCAGGGAAGACGAACTCTAGCGGGTCCGGGCTTGAAGCGCAAGAGCGGTTTTTCGGGGGAAATGTAGGGAAAATTCATTGAAATTTATTTGTCGTTGAAATTGCATGTATGCCGCTTAGTACAAGGGATATAAATAGATGAGGTGCGGAAAGCCCGAGGTACCCCATGGGGTCCACTTTCGAGGCTGTGAAAACGGCTTTTCTTTAAGGGTATTTCCTAATAATTTACCCTGAAAAAACTTCTTTGCGTCGGGGTTGGAGTTGAACGGAAGCGGGAAATTTTCAGGCAGAATGTATGCCCTCGAGTCGGGGTTGGAGCTGGATCTGATGTTTCGTGAAAGACTGTTTGATTTCTCATCTCTTTTTTCAAACCGAGTCGAGAGGTTGTTTTGGTTCAGCTTATGAATCTTTCTGAAAAGATATGTGGCTATGTTATTAGCTAGACAAAAAAGTGCGGCGTGCAACGCGACTCTTGACAAAATCTCCCGGCTTCGGTAAGATTCGTTCCTCCTCGCCCCACTCGGTTTTACCTAAGGGATAAGTCCGAGCATTGGGGTGGTAAAAGTTTGGTAAGCGCCGCTTACCGTTGGTAACTGAAACTTTATGTGGAGCTGCAGACGGCCTTCTTGGTTGATATCAATAAAAATGACTTTTTGATCGATATGATCACTTGTGCGGAATGTCGGCTCATGAGACCCCGGCTGTTCCGCGTCTTTTGAAAGGAAAACCGGGATGGTTTTCCTCCCCCGTATGTACTTTGCAACGAGGCCTTTTTTGAAAATGTGGAAAGGTAAGCTTTCTTATCTTCAGTTGAGAAACTTCATCCAGGCTCTTCACAAAATTGAGAGCGCACATGTAGTGTTGACTATTCTCATGGCGAAATATCTTTCGGAATTCAGGAGCTCCGACAATGAAAGCATGAGAGTGGGGTTCGTTAAGGTGCGGAAGGGCAACAAGACGAATAACTCCGGCAAGACGGAGTTTCGGTGCGACGTCACTTTGCCGCGCGGCTCTCTGGAGAAGGGCGCTTTGCTTTCGGAAATCCTCGACCTTTTCGACGACATTCAGTCGGGACGACGTACCGACACGGAAGCCATTCGCGACTTTCTGAAAAAGCACAAGAAGCTGTTCGCTTAAAGAGAAGTTGCATTCTCTCGTGAGAAAGACAATCTGGAATCGGTTCCTGAATCCTCTTTCTTTGACGGCTCTCACTCCGACGGGGTGGGGGCCGTTTTGTTTAGGGGCCGCTTGAGCCGATGCCGAAAAGAGGGGCAAGACACTGACGAGGTCCCGCGACGGAATACGGATAGGGATACGGTTCGAAAAGGAAAGAGACTTCAGTGAAGGCTGCGCAACACCCGTTTACGCGGAGAAGGCGGGAGATCGGACCGTCGTCGTGAGCGGCACGAATCGCGTCGATTTCAGGCTTGCACTGAAGATGGACAGTGACCGAAATCCCTGGAGCATGACCGGTGGGCAGATCTCCGGCGTGGCGTTCTTGTTGAGAAGTCAAGTCGCCTCATGCGACTGAACGCCGACGGCTCGCCAACATCAAAGCAAAACACTCGGTAGCTTCGCCCTCAAACTCGACGACGCCGTCGTTGGGCATTGTGATGCGTAGGGGTTTCTTCGTTTGAAAACGGTTCGACTCGGTCACCGCGGTCTTCTTGCTCCACGCGAGTTTGTTTGGGTGGTCTCGACGACGGGCTCGTCGAACTGAAGGACGCGGACGGTGTTGGAAGTGGGGACAGGCATGCAAAGAGCCCCGAGAAGATGATAGATATCATTCTTGGCGAGTTCATTCAGACGCACTGGGGGCGCTTAGGTTGCCTACTTCCGAAGGCTCGATTTCTCTGACGGGAAGGAGGGCATTTTGTCTGCAGAAAAGCGGTACACGGGAGAGCGGAAAGAAGAGTCCGGCCTGTGCCGGCGAGACAGGCGCCGGGTAGGCGCGTCGTCGACGTCGTAGCGGCAGAACAATAGATTTTTGTTGTGACTGTTTTGCAACAAAAGCGTCGGTCTGTTGTTCTCTTCTTCGAGCTTTCACAGTACTGGTGAGCGCAACGGCTTCGGTACCAACTACACCGTCCGGATCGATGAAAAAGGCAACGCCACGGTCATCGGCTCCGACATCACGAAGATGACGAACGACTTGGCCGCCGCGAGCCTCGTCGCCTGGCGCAACGAAATCACGACGCTCAACGACCGCATGTCGACCCTTCGCACGAGCCCCTCGACGATCGGCGCGTGGGCGCGCTACAACGGCGGCGAATATCAGTATGACGCCCGCAGCATGAAGCATCAGTTCAACACGATCGAAGTCGGTGCGGACGCGAAGGTTTCCGACAGTTGGATCGTGGGCGCCTCCTTTGCCTACACGAAGGGAGACGGCGATTACGAACAGGGCGAAACGGATACGGACACTTACTCGGGCGCCTTCTACGCCTTGTGGACGCACGAAAAGGGTTCCTTCGTCGACTTCGTCATGAAGGCGGGCCGCATGGAAAATGACTTCGACTTCTACAACCTTACGGGCGGCGCCTATGACAACGGCACGCTCGAACACACGGGCTTCGTGATGGGCATTGAAACGGGGCACCGTTTTGCTCTCCCGATGAACGCCTTCGTCGAACCGCAGCTGCAGTTGACCTACAGCCGTCTCTCGAGCGTTTCGGAAACGACGGCCGCCCGTCACGTGGAACTCGAAGCGATGGATTCGCTCGTCGGCCGCGTCGGCATCATGGCCGGCATCGACTGCCCGAACGACCGCGGCTCGGCCTACGTGAAGATTTCGGCGCTTCGCGACTTCCGAGGCGACATCGACGGCACCTACTCGTCGGTGACGGGCGGCGGCGCCTACAGTCTCTCGCAGGAACTCGACGACAACTGGTTCGAGTACGCCGTCGGCGGCAACTTCAAGCTCTCCGACAACGCCTATCTCTTCGCCGACGTCGCGAAGAGCGCGGGCGGCGACATCGATCTCGACTGGCGCGCCAACGTCGGTGCGAAGCTCTTCTTCTAAGAAGCTTCGTTCATCCGATTTGTAAGACTCCTGTTTTTCAGAGGCCGGAGTGAATCACGGAGTCCTCTCCGCAGAGATGCGGAGGGTACTTTCGTTTTGCAGTTTCAATCCAGTCGGCAAGATTCAGCGACAGGGAAACCTTCGGGCGGCGCAGAACCTCGGGATCGCCGGGAAGGAAGAAGAGTCGGTACGGAAAATGGTCGTCGAAGCCGGCGTCGGGCGAGTTTGCCGCCTCGAATACGAATCCCGTGCGGTCGCCGGCGGGACCGTAGGCGCGGCTCTTTCGGATTTCACCGGCGATGAAGTGCGCAAAGACGGCCGTGAAGGCCGGATGTGTGCGCAGTTCCGCTGCACTGCGGATTCCCATGAGATAGGTGAGAAAACCCGTGTCGAAGAAAAACGGCAGGGGTTCGGAAAACGCCGTCGCATCGACGGGATAGACGGGCTCAATCAGAGAGAGTTCGACGCAGCGGCTGAAGGCGCACTTTGTCTGCCGGAGCGAAATACCTAACTTGCGGGAGAGCTCTTTGCAGTCGACGGTATCGCCTAGGCGACTTGCGAAAACGCGAAGGAGCGCCACGGCGTTTTCACTGAGCTGGCGATCGCCGCGCCCGAGAAGAGGGACAAGTTTCTCGGCGTAGACGCGCCAGCGACGGTCGCGTTCATCCGATGCGAGTCCCTGCATGGCCGGCAGACCGCCCTCGAGCATGCGAGAGAGCAGGGTTCGCTCGTCGGCGCCGGGAAAGAAGGTTGACGGGGCGGTGTCGGTGGAAAACTCGGGGCCGTGAGAGGTCAACCCTTCGCATTCACGAAAGGAAAGAGGGTAGACCCGAACCGTCCGGAAAATCCGTTCGATCCGTTGAACGAGCTTTTTTGGGAGACATGGTGCGAAGCGTACGCTGTCGACCGACGACGCTCGCAAGGGATGGCCCTCAGAAATCGAGGGGCGGCGGGCGTTTCGCGTTCCGGGGGAGTTTGCCGACAACTTCGGATAGAGGTCGTTGAGCTGAACGGCCGGGGTGTCCACGTTGACGAGCGTCAGCCCGGTTTCGGGATCCATGACTCGTCTGGCATCGAAAAGTTCGGGATCGACCGCAAATCGTTCGTTTGCCGCTTTTTTCCC
>CALWXL010000111.1 GCA_944385485.1 uncultured Oscillospiraceae bacterium | reverse complement strand
CCTTTTGAAACAACTCAAACACGATGACCGTCTGGCCCAGCAGCTATTTCAGAGTGCCTATGTAGGGGATGCTCAGGAAGATTTATTGGATGCGTGCGACTGGTTTGGGGAAGCAGAGCTGAAAAATCGTCTCTATTCTCTTTTGACTCAAAATCCCCATTTCGAAGGACTTGACTAAATGGAACAGCCCGGCCTGTGTCAATCACGGGCCGGGCCTTCCTGCTTTTTGCGAGGTTTTCTTATCTTTGATAACAGTGTACTAAAATCGTTCTGCAACCGGCTTATTCCATGATTTCGTCACCATGCTCCAGCATGAAGCGGTCAAAATCACTGGTATAGAGTTGGTCCTGCACAATGCGGTATTTTTCAAACTCTGTTTCTGCGTGAATTTTTGCCATTTCCGCTGAGATTTTCCCTGCATCCTGCAATACGTCCCGATCCCACATGGTCAAGAATCCATTCAAACGCTGTTCCCAGTCCGCCATGGTCATGGGTATTTTTCGTTCAGCCTGCATTTCCGCCAAATCCAGATAAGCGGATACCAGACGTGACAGCTGATGCAGCTCTTGCTCCGTCAGATAGTTTTTTGCCACTACCACATCGGATTTATGGATCTTTCCATCCGGGTATCCGTCCCAGGTTGTCAGTCCCATATGCTCTTTCTCTGCGTCCGCGCGGTTGTAGACCACCTCTGCCGCCGTCTGTCCATGGACACTGTAATGCAGTTTGTTTTGTATCGCTGCAAAAAATCTGCGGGTGGCTTTGGCACTTGGGTCATAATCCAGTGCGGTGGCGTAGATGTCGGTGATTTTTTGATAAAACTTCCGCTCAGAAAGACGAATTTCCCGGATTTTCTCCAGCTGTTTCTCAAAGTATTTCTCTGTCAGAACGGTTCCACCGTTTTTCAGGCGCTCCTCATCCATCACCCAGCCCTGGATGGTGTAATCCTTGACGATTCCATTTGCCCATTTGCGGAATTGTACTGCTCTTTCGTTGTTGACCTTGAAGCCCACCGCAATGATCATCTGCAAATTATAGTGGGTCAGCTCACGGGAAACCTGCCTGGTTCCCTCGGTTTGAACTGTTCGGAATTTCCGAATAGTTGCCTGCTCCGTCAACTCGCCATCTTCGTAGATTTTTTTGATGTGTTCGTTGACGGTGGGGATGGTCACATCATATAGTGTCGCCATCATCTTTTGCGTCAGCCAGATATTTTCATCTTCGTACCGCATTTCAAAGCTCTGTTGTGTGTCACCGGTGGCGGCTACAAAGGTCAGGTACTCTGCAGCGGAAGAACGAATCAACTTATTGTCTTTGTCCTGCATGGAGTTATACCTCAATTCTTGCAATAATCTTGTCACTTTTCATCATCGTCTTCAACGGCAGAGAACCCGAGCTAAGGTTATGTTGGAAACGACCACCAGCAGCTTTACCAGTTTTTCATTTCGCTTGGCTGCCGTGGCCCCCAGCTTGTTGCTGTTCACATCGAAATCATCAAACAGTTCGGCAAAATCGCCTTCCGACTGGCTGTCCTTGGCGGATCTCTCGATGTGCCGGAAGACGGTTCCCGATTTTCTAGAAATTATTATATTATGCCATTTGATGATACACAAGGGTTATTTTCGCAGCTGCAACAATCCCATAAATGGGGCTGATCTAGTGGTTGGCTGGCCTGCGGCATGGGGGGCGGTTCAGCGCGGAACAACTGAAAAACACAGAGCAGTCCGGCCCGAATGAACGACGGGCCGGACTGGAATTGTTGTAGGGACGATGTGCTTATCTTTGATGACAGTGTATCGAAAATATTTTGAGGGGCCATATATGCACAACAGGGAATGCAGTTGGTGGATTTACAATGTTTTCGTGCTACAATACGTCGAAATGCGTCGATGCCTTGTGTTTTTCGAACATGTACACTATAATAATTTTACAGTTTATCCCTGAGTCTGAGGTGGCTGCATTGGAGGCTTTGTAGTTGATTTTTACAGTATAGAAATAGCCAGGCGTATAGCATCGAATGTGGATTTATAGAGAGATGTAAGGAGAATTCATATGGGGGCAAATAAAATAACGTGGGAACAGTTTGCAGTTTGTAGCAATGAAGCACAGAGTATCAATCACCGATTTGAGGATTTATCTAGGCAACTATTTGTTTATGAATTTTTAAATGGCAACAAAGAACATCGTTATCTCCATAGCAATCCTAATAATCCTGGGATAGAATCCGAACCAGTATACGATGAAATAAATTGTAAATGGATTGGCTATCAAGCAAAATTTTTTGAGCACGATGTAGATTATAGTCAGCTCCAACATTCTGCAGTTAAAACAGTAGGGTATTATAAGGGAAAGGTGGACCTTGTATACATATTCTGCAATAAACCTATTACTTCAACAAGCAAGAGCTTTATCCGAATTGAGTCAATATTTAGCGATGCAAATATAAATGTGAAATTAATTACAGATACAGCTATACTCGATCTAGTAAGGAAGTACCCTAATTTGGCACTTTACTATTTTGAACAGCATTCCTTCGATCAAATGTGGTTTAATATGCATACACGGGATGTTGTTGCAAAACTAGGAGATAGATATAACGCTTGCTTTAATGTTGATACTCAACCATCCATAGCCGTTTCTTTGTTTGTGCATGATAGTGATGCAGTTGGATATCTGAATAAGAAAAAAGAGACGTTATTAAACACTTTGGAGAGTTTAGATTGGCGTTATGACGGTTTTGCTGAATTTAAAAAAGAATTGAAATCAACAGTATTAAGAATCCCAGATATTACAGGTGAAGATATAACGGCGTGCCTGCAGTGGGATGACATCATACAAAAAGCTATTGGTCAAAGCCTGTACGAATTTGAATCATCGATTGAAAAGCTAAATAATGAACTTGAAGAGTTGACTTCAGATGACAAGAAAACGGAGGCGCATAGACGGAGGAAAGAAACATACGAAATATTAGAGAAGATTAAATTGTTCGAGAAACTATGCTCTATTGCAAATAGCTTGAAATTGACAGAGCGAGAGGAAACGCTTATTCAATCTAGCGTCCTGATTTTAGAGGGAAAGGCCGGTGTAGGAAAATCTCACCTTCTTGCTAATGAGACACAAAAATTGTTGTCATGTGACCAATGGGCCTTGTTACTTCTTGGAGGAGATTATTTTGGTACAACTCCAATTCCAGAACAAATATGTTCAGAACTTGGGGTTAAATGCTCATTCAACGAAGTGCTAGAAATATTAAACACCGAAGGTGAAAAGTCTAACTATATAGTTCCCGTCTTCATAGATGCATTAAACGAAACATGGCATAATGATTTATGGAAATCTTATTTACCAAAATTATTTAACCACATACGAGATTTGAGGCATCTTCGGTTGGTAATTTCGTTTAGAACCGAGTATCGAGAGGCGTTAATTGAGGCAACGGGATTAGCAACGCCTGGTGTAATCCAAATTGAACACAGTGGTTTTGCAGAGGAATCATTTGAAGCAACCAAGCGTTTTTTAGATTATTATAATATTCCTTTTACACCTGTACATATGTTCAATCACGCAATAACGAACCCATTGTTTTTGACGCTATATTGCAAAACATACCAAGGTGATGACATTGATTTGCCCTTGCTATATGACAGGCTTCTGAGTATTGCGAATAAAAATATACACAGAGCTATGCGAAATGCACTGCATAACCTTGGGTATGATTCTTCTATGGATATAACTACACCAGTTATTATGAGCCTAGCAGAATTCATAATTTCGACAGGGAAACGCCAACTTTCTAAGCAAGAAATGTGTGGCCTTGGTATTTGGGAAGAAAATAGGATTACAGCTCCACCGTTTGTTCAATATTTGATGAGAGAGAACATACTTCATAGTTATGTGTACAAAGAAATGGAGATGATTTACTTCTCTTATGACCAGATGAATGACTATTATTGTGCAAAACAGATTATGAGCCAATGTCACTCGAAAGCAGAGCTATATGAATATATGGAAAATAAGGTTTTATGTATTCAAGACAAAAAACTAACTGCATATCAAAATATAGATTTGTTCATATATGTGTGTGCACTGTATGCAGACACATATCATGAAGAGTGTGTTGATATAATAGAAAAAATTGCTGATTCACAGGATAGGGATGATGTGTTAAACGCATATATTGCTTCATTTAAGTGGAGAAACACCGCCAATATGAATCTTGCTACTTTTTTTCAACTGTGCGAGAAATGTAGTGCAGATTCCGAAACAGTATGGGACATGTTTATCATGAACAGTCTAAAGAAAGAAAGTTGTTTTAATGCCGATGGCTTGCATACTGTTTTAAACAACTATTCCTTGAATCAAAGGGACAGCATGTGGACTACATATATCAATGGTATGAACTGTCGCTCCGAGCACAGACTAGTGCAAGTAATCCAAATGTACAGTGAAGGGAACGGACTAGCGTTTACAGATTCCAGGCAGGTTGAATTGCTGCTTACTTTGTTTGGATGGATATTAACATCGTCCAACAGATGGTTACGAGATACTACCTCAAAGGCAATGGTAGAAATTTTAAAACATAATTTTAGTATGGCTGAAGGGCTGTTGCGCAAGTTTCAATTCGTAAATGATCCGTATGTAGTTCAACGTATGTTCGGTGTTGTGTGGGGGGCTTGTGTCAAGAATGAGCACACTGATAAAGCAATGTTTCAGTCACTTGCAAATTATGTGTATGAAGAAATATTTTCTGCCAAAACAGTATATCCTGATATTCTCTTACGTGACTATGCACGGCTAATCGTCGAACGATACATGTATGAAAATCCTAGCGATAACAATTTTAAAATTTCTGTTCTAAGGCCTCCTTATGCATCTGATCCTATTCCACAAATAGAGGATCAGGGCTACTTGGATAAAGATTATGGGAAAGGCCTATGGTATCTGATCCATTCCATGCGATTTCAAGAGTCGGGATGGTACGGAGATTTTGGAAGATATGTCTATGAAGCTGCATTAAATGATTTTGATGTAGATCACAGTTTGGTATTTAATTACTCTGTGTATTATATTATCAATCATTTGGGGTATAAGAATGAATTATTCGGAGAATATGATGCTTTTCTGCAAAGCTTTAATTATGATCGTCATAATACCTGTAAAGTAGAAAGAATCGGGAAAAAGTACCAATGGATTGCGATGTACCATATACTAGCCAGGGTTGCGGATCATTGCACAAAAAGAGATCAATTTTCTGCTGACAGTGAACAACAGAAATATTGCGGACCTTGGGATCCATATGTACGTGATTTTGATCCATCATTGAGCCAGCATTTTATGGCTACTGGTAATCTTCCGGTATTTCTAAACCAAGCAAATTCAGAACAGAGTATCATAAGCGAAACCGAGGTGCCTCTGTTATCTGCGAAAGAGGAATTTTCTTGGCTAAGAGAGTACCCTTCTTTTTTTGAGATTCAAAAGCAACAAATGGTACTCAAAGACTCTGATGAAACAATCTGGGTAGTCTTATCAAGACACGCCGACACAAGGCACTCAACTCAGGATAAACTTCAAATCTGGAATTGGCTGTATGGATACTTCGTTACAAACGACCAATATACAGCTTTAATGAAGTATGTCGATAAGGAAATCGATTTACTTACAGGAGATATATCAAATGTCCCAGAAACGTACAGGATATTTTGTAGAGAATATCCATGGGCACAATCCTGCACGGACTTACGGCACTATACTTCCACTCCTTTGAAAATAAAAACAGGTGAAAAGCAAACTGTTTTTCAAATGCAACCAAAATTTGAGTATAGGTATACTGATGATTCTTCAGAAGAGAACGACCCAAAGATTCAAGAAGCTAATAGTGGGGAACAACAGGGTTCAGTTACATGCAACTTGGAAATATCCATAACGGAAGAAACTGTACTAACAGAAGTTGATATAGAAGATGATTTGGGTTATATGATCAGCGCTTCTGTAAATATTGTGTGGGAAGAGGAATTTGATGCGTCAAAAAATGAGACACTTTCTTGGTACGCTCCTTGTGCGGAAATAATTGATGACTTAAAACTGAGATATGGGGAGTGTGACGGAGCGTTTTATGATGAGAATGGAAGGCTAGCAGCATTTGATACATCTGTAACGGGAGAAAAAGTGGGCATTGTTGTTAGACAAGACTTGCTTGATAAGTTCCTAGAAGAACGTGGATTACGTTTGGTTTGGTTTGTAAAAGCAACTAAAGAAATTCACGGTCACGATAACCGTATTCAGAGATATACAGATTGGGGGGGACTTTGGCTATACGAAAACGACACAGCTACTGGGAAAATGTATATTGTCTCGCAGTTTGATGGTTTCGAGACAGACTAATCAACGGAGTAACTTCCTATTGTGCCTATAATTGTGCTGACTGGATGCACTACGTCAATACCTGAATCCTCGGGCGAAGTCGGGACCACTCGTTAGACGATCTCAGGGAAGCCCAAGAGCCCACGGCAGTGGTGTCTAAAGAATGGGGCATCCACTTTTCTTTGTTAACAGCGTACTAAAACCACGTAAAGGCGTAAAAAGTACCGTGTCCACGCCTGAGCCGCCGCAGGAAACTGACCACACAACCAGTCACAGACAGCCGTGGAACACGTGGAAACCCTGTGAGTGGAAAGTGCTGAAAAGCAAATGGAATGGAACAAAAAGTACTAGAAACAAGCAAAAATTATTAGAAAAAAGTACCCCTGACGCTTGACGTGCAGGGGGTCACAGGTTCGAGTCCTGTATCGTCCACCAATACAAATCAGTCCGAACCTATTCTTCTTGGAGAGTGGGTTCGGATTTGTTTTTTCCCTAAAAGGTTATATTGAGTGATGTACAAACCCCTGCCCGAGTTCGGGCGGGGGTTTTGCTTTAAAATTTTATGTGCGTAATTTGCCATATCTTGACTGCTCTAAACTGATGACTTATAATTTAGAATACGGTGTCATCATATTTCATGGATGCTTTAATGACTTTAATGTGAATGGGAATGTATATAAATCACAAAAATATATGGGGGGTTATTTGAAATGGCAGATGGAGAGAAAAGAATGCATTTTGCAAATTTCAATATTACCTTTGGTAAAGACGAAGAGCCGATGTTAACACATTTTGAGGATATCATCTTTCCTGCTTTTTGTTCTGACATTAAACGGAGCATAAAAGGAAAACGTCCAATTTTTTATTTAGATGACGTAGAACTAAAGCTCTACGACAATGAGCTAGTAATGGTGGGAAACTATATTAAAGATGCTGAATATGATATTCATACAACTATCCAAAATGGAGAACTTAAATCTACACCGATTACAGTTCCTACAGCGCCGTATTCGAGGTTTATTATTTTCTTAAAGAATCACAGAATGATCTTAGTAAGAAATGAAGCACAGAGCCCGGACATACGCAGTTTTCAGGCCACAATTCGAGAGATTGTGAACGAATTTATTCATCGGCACAATAGAGATGAAAAGAACAAAGAAAAACAGTTTCCGGCTGCAATAATTAATATTGTAGATATGCATCTGAAAAAAGAGATTGCAGTGGTTCTGAAAGATGTCCAAAAAATCAATTGGTTAAGGCTACGTTTCTTCCCGCTAAATAATGACATTAATCCAATTCCAGTTGCAGAAAACATTGATAAGGAAATGAAAAAATTGGGTTGTAAGAGAGCGGCAATTCAATTCAGAAAACCAGAATCAAAAGGAGAAATAAATAATCTTATTGCGTGTTCCTCTGGCCTTGCTGAATCCACGATGGAAGTGATTGATAGCAACGGTAATAAAACAACGATTACAGAAAAAAACTATAAATCAACTACCACAATCCCGCTAGAAGGAAATATCACTTCCAAAGATGATAAGTATTTTATTGATCAAGGGAAAAAGAACGAAATGATGAATGTTGTAAGTAAGGAAAACCTCACAATATACAACAGATTCAAAAGGGCAATTGTAAAGCTTATGCAATAAAATATAGAGTAGGGGTGAATTTGAACAATGGATGAAAACTATGTGGAAACCATCAATGAGTTTAAATCGCCTCCCCCTGCTCGCAAGTTAATAAGGAAAGCTATAAAAGAGATTTTACCATCCAAGGGGAATTGGTTTGGATTTGCTCTTTCGATGATAACAGGAGTGTTTTTTGCCGTTGCGGTTGGCTTTTCGCCGGATACTGTTTTATTACTTTCTGAATTTTCCGATAAATTAATAGCTGTGCAACTTGCTCTGTTTGGATGTATCTTTACGGTATATTCGATTCTATTGGCTTTTCTGAATGATGGTTACATGAAGCGACTTTCTAGGATAAAGGTAGAAAATAAAACCAGTATGCTAAAAAACAGCGTATCTTACTATGAATCCGTTCTCTTCCTGTATTTTGTGGATATTGGGATCACAGGTGTGTTAATGCTTGCATCATCTTGTCTTGACCCGTCGATGCGATTAACCCCTTATTTATATGTAGATAATACTTTGGCGAGTATTGGGTTACTGGTATACTTCTCTTTTACGTTTCGGGTCTTTTATGAGATGAAAAGCACAATATATAACACCATAGTTTTATTTCGAACAAGTATTGCCTATAAATTTATTGATTTCTGTATCGAAGATTGTGATAAGATGGAAGATAACTCGGACGAGCATAAAGCCTGATTAGATATTAGAAAGCTCCTGCCCAGGATTGACTTGGGCAGGAGTTTTGCATTGATTGAACGTGTAGGTTCAATGGTTCTGTTTGGAATCATGCTCCTGTACTCCTTCTTCACTTCCCTGGTCCAGCCGAATACGGCGCAGGAAAAACTGGGCCAGGGAATCTATCACTGTATCAGGTATTTCATTATCCACCCCGATTTGAACGGAGGGCATTTGCTATCACCCCCCAATGACCATGTAACCCGCAATGGCCTCCAGGTGCCTGTAAAAGGCAGTCCAGTCATCATCATCGAGGATATTGTCCAGATTGTGCTTGATAAAGCTGACCAGAAGAGCCGGGGCTTTTTTGCGGTGTACCAGGGCAAGGGCTTTGGGGAGCATCTCGGAAACAGCGGTCAAGCGAGCCTCAAAAGGAAGTGTCTTTTTCTTGCTGCGCTTCATCTCCCGGAGCAACCGATTGAAGTCGGTGATCTGCATACCCGCCAAATGATAAAGGACAGCAGCAAGCAACTGTTTGATGTGGTGCTGGTTTGGAAGCTGGACCGTTTTGCCCGCAGTCGGTACGACAGCGCACACTATAAGCACATTCTGAAAAAGAACGGGGTCCGGGTGGTATCGGCCACAGAGAACATCACAGAGGGGCCCGAGGGGATTATTCTGGAATCCATGCTGGAGGGCATGGCAGAATATTATAGTGCTGAGTTATCCGAGAAAATTCAACGGGGACAAAAGGAAAATGCGTTGAAATGCTCTCCGAACTGGAGAGCGTAGGAAGGCTGGCGCTGGTGGAGTGCGTCCGAACCGGCGGTTATGATGCGGGAAAGGGCCGATTTACCACTTACGTTACCCCGTTTCTGGACGGAGCCATGCGGCGGCATTTGGAATGCAGCTTGGGGACACTATCTCTGGACCGGGACAGCATGGGGTTGGTGCGAAAGGCACAGAGACGCTATCATCAAAAGGGGGAGAGTGTGGAGCAGATCAGCCAGGCGCTGGGCATCTCATTTCCTACAGCAGCCAGAGCCGTTGCATACCCCACGCATTTCTTCTCTGTCTATGACCTGCAAGACCCGGAAGAGGATGGAGACATCTTGGAGCGGCTCACGCCAGGCTGGTTGTCTGGGTCACCAGAAGAAACCGTAATTCGTTCTTTGACCATGGAATGCCTGCGGGAAGAGTTCCTGCAGCTTTCCAAGAAGGATCAGGAGATTCTGGGACGGTGTTTCGGCGTGTACGGCCACCCAAAGTCAGATCTGCGGGAAATCGCTATGCGCAACCGCATGAAGGAGTCTGGTGTGGAGAAAGCCAAGGATCAGGCAATCAAACTACTACGGGATCGGTGCCAGAATAGCCTTGCATGGAAGCTACGCCGAGCCAGGCGGATGGTGGAGCGGGCTGTGTCAAAGGCAGGCAAGCTGCCATAGTAGCCAGATCTATAAAGACATGGCAAGCCTCGACAGGCAATACAAGACTAAGAGCGGGGAAAACGACAAAAAGCAATTGCAAAAGAAAACGTTGGAAGGTATAATTTTAACAGAAAATTTGCAAGAAGAGACCATAATGATGAAAAGTGAGATAGTATTGGAGCGAGAATATGAGTACTATGATGTCTAAAATTGATCCTTCACTAACAAGTGAGAAACTGCGGTTTTCGGTAGAGAATCAATACTTTGAGCGTAAGCGTGCGCAAATTAAGGATAATGAGATTGCACACCAGATATCGGCGTTCGCAAATGCCTCCGGGGGTGTCATTGCTGTCGGCATTGAGGATAATGGTGATGTAACAGGAATTACGGAGGAACGAGAAAATAGGTTGCGTCAAATCCCCCATGATTTTTTAAAGACCAT
>CALWXL010000110.1 GCA_944385485.1 uncultured Oscillospiraceae bacterium | reverse complement strand
GCTCGATCATATCGTCCTTCGCCAAAGCTTCATACCTCCATTTCGTCCCGGATGGCCGCCAACGCCGCCCGCAGCTCGCGGTTGCGAACGGGCTGACCGGCCCGGACTTTTTCGATGGTTGGGTGGCTGAACTCCCCCACGCCTTCTACGTGTTTCACGTTTTTGCGCTTGGGCTTCTCCACCCGCCGCCGCTTCCCGTCGCTGAGCAGCACGAAGCTGCCTTCCACGGCCATCACACAGAACAGTTGATCCTTGTCATGGCCGCTGCGGGAGCGCACGATTTGGGCTTGTTGGAAACTCATCTCACATCTCTCCGCACTGGGTGAGAATTTCAACCTCGCCGTCGGTGATGAGTACGGTGTTTTCGTAATGGGCCGCCAGAGAGCCGTCCACCGTCACAGTGGTCCAGCCGTCCTTGAGCACCTTTACGCGCCAGTCACCGGCACACACCATGGGCTCCACGGCAATGGTCATGCCGGGTTGGAGCCGGGGGCCGTGGCCAGCGGGGCCGTAGTTGGGCACCTCGGGGGCCTCGTGGAGTTTCGCGCCCACACCGTGGCCAACGAAGTCGCGAACGACCGAGTAGCCGAAGCTCTCCACATACTTCTGAACAGCATGGGAGATGTCCGACACCCGTTGGCCGGCCTTGGCGTGCTTCATGCCCTCCCAGAAGCTCTGCTGGGTGACCTCGATGAGGCGCTGAGCCTCTTCGGAGATCTTCCCGCAGGGATAGGTGGCAGCACAGTCGCCGTGGAAACCATCGATGCAGGCACCCACGTCTACGCTGACGATGTCACCCTCATGGAGCACCACCTTCTTGGAGGGGATGCCGTGGATGACCACGTCGTTGACCGAGATGCAGGCAGATCCGGAGAATCCGCCGTAGCCCAGGAAGGAAGGTTTCGCTCCCTGGCTCTCGATGAACTTGCGTACCGCGGTATCAATGTCTAAGGTCGTCACGCCAGGGGCCACCATGCGCCCGGCCAGCTCTCTGGCCTGGGCAGCAATGCGGCCTGCCTTGCGCATTGCGTCCAGCTCTCTGGACGACTTGAGCGTAATGAGCTCCATCGTTTAGATCCCCAGAGCCTTCTCGATGACCTCAGTGGTGGCCTCAATGGTGGACTGATTGTCCACGGAGCAGAGGAGATTCCGCTCAGCATAGAAGGCCTTGAGAGGCTCGGTCTCGGCATGATAGACCTCCAGGCGGTGCTGGACGGTCTCGGGCTTATCGTCGTCCCGCAGCTCCAGCACGCCGCCGCACTTGTCGCACACGCCCTCCACCTTGGAAGGAGCGTTGACAACGTGGTAGGTGGCGCCGCAGGAAGCGCAGAAGCGGCGGCCGCTCATACGGGTCTTGATCTCCTCGTCGGAGATCTCGATGGACAGGACGTGGTCGAACACCACGCCGGCCTGCTCCAGAGCCTCAGCCTGGGCGATGGTGCGGGGCACGCCGTCCAGAATGTAACCCTTAGAGCAGTCATCTTGGGCCAAGCGCTCGGCCACGATGCCGATGATGACCTGGTCGGGGACCAGCTTACCGGCGTCCATGTAGCTCTTAGCCTCCAATCCCACGGGGGTGCCGTTCTTCACGGCAGAGCGCAGGATGTTACCAGTGGAAATGGTGGGGATACCCAGCTTCTCGCTGAGGATAGCAGCCTGAGTACCCTTACCGGCGCCAGGGGCGCCCAGCATAATCAGCTTCATCTCGTTCACCTTCTCCAATTACTCCAGGAATCCCTTGTAGTGACGCATCATCAGCTGGGCCTCCAGAGCCTTCACGGTCTCCAGAGCAACGCCCACCACGATGATGATGGAGGTACCACCGATGGCCAGGCCACGACCGGCGGTGCTGCCAAAGGCCAGCATGATGTTGCCGGTGATGGCGGGCAGCAGAGCTACCACAGCCAGGTACACAGCGCCGAACATGGTCAGACGGTTGATGACCCGGGCCAGGAAGTCAGCGGTGGGCTTGCCGGGACGGAAGCCGGGCACGAAACCACCGTTCTTCTTCAGGTTGTTGGAAATCTCCACGGGGTTGAACTGAATGGTGTTGTAGAAGTAGCTGAACAGGATGATCAGCAGGAAGTACACCACGCAGTAGATCAGGCCGTTGGAGTCAAACACCTTCAGGAAGGTATTCCAGCCAGAGCCCTCGGTCTGAGCAGAGGGCACGAACATGCCAATGGTGGCGGGGATGGAGGCAATGGCCTGAGCGAAGATGATGGGCATAACGCCAGACATATTCACCTTGATGGGAATGTGGCTGGACTGACCGCCGTACATCTTGCGGCCCACCACGCGCTTGGCGTACTGCACGGGCACCCGGCGCTCGGAGTTGGTGATGAACACGATGAACAACACCAGCAGCAGCATACCCACCAGAATCAGGGGGATGAAAGCGGGGTGCAGGGAGGAGTAGGTGGAGCTGGTGGAACCAGTCATCCACACCCGGACACCCATGATCATCTCGTAGACCATTCTGGGTCCACGGGCCACGATGCCGGCAAAGAGGATGATGGAAATACCGTTGCCCACACCGAACTCGGTGATCTGCTCTCCCAGCCACATCAGGAAGGCGGAGCCAGCAGTAAAGGCAAAGATGATGACGAATGCGGGCCAGATACCCTCAGCCACCAGACCGGAGGCCTTGATGAGGGTGTAGTAGCCAAAGGACTGGAGCAGTGCAATGGCCACGGTGGCATAACGGGTGATGGCGGCGATCTTCTTCTTGCCCTCCTCGCCCTCGTCCTTGGCCATCTTCTCCAGAGCGGGGATGGCGATGGTCAACAGCTGGATGATAATGGAGCTGTTGATGTAGGGCTGGATGGACAGAGCGAAGACGGTAGCCTGTGCAAAGGCGTCGCCGCTCATGACGTTGAGCAGACTAAAGATACTGGAAGACTGAGAGGTGATGTAATCACTCAGAGTCTTGGTATCAATGAAGGGGACGGGAATGGCGGAGCCAATCCGGAAAATCAGCAGAGCAAAGATGGTAAACAGCAGCTTGTTGCGCAGCTCTTGCACCTTCCAGGCACTACGGATGG
>CALWXL010000109.1 GCA_944385485.1 uncultured Oscillospiraceae bacterium | reverse complement strand
GCGGCAATGCGGATATTGTAGCTGGTGACTCCCAGCACCCCGGTGATGAAAAAGGCCAGGGCCATGAGGGGGATGGGCAGATACAGCTCAATGGCCGCATTCAGCGCCACCACAAAGTACACACACAGGGCAATGCGAAACTTCCAATTTGTAGGGAAATGCACCTTGTAGTGGAATAGGCCACCAATGAATCGGCCGATGACCGCAGCGTTGGAAACAATGGCGTACAGGGTCACCGCCGCTATGGGCCACATGACATACAGGTAGGCATGGCTGCGGAAAAAGGGCAGGTGCAGGGTGCCGCCGCCGCTGCCAGCAAAGTTGCTGACTGTAAAGTACAGCGTCACCGCCAGCAGGCCCTTCTCGGAGATGATGTAGGACAGGCCCTCTTTGAAGTCCATCCCAAACTGCCGCAGCACGTTGTGGCTTTGCACCGGGGCCGCCTGTGCCATATGGGTCTCCTGATAACGGATGGTGCGCTCGAAGCAGGCCGCCACAAAGAAGCTCACGGCATCAATGGCCAGCAAAGGCAAAATACTCCCCATTTGGTCATAGATGAGGGCCGCCAACGGGGCTGTCATGGCCGCCAAAGGCCAGAGCAGGCTGGAGATGGAATAGGCCTTGGAAAAGTTACCCTCGGTGATAAGGTTGGGATAGAAACTGTCGTAGGCCACGGAATACACGCTGTTGATAGCTCCGGTGGCCAGGCAAAAGATCAAAATCAAAGCGTAGTTGTACCAGCCCTGCCACATGAGCAAGAACATCAACAGGTACAGGGTGGCGGACAAAAAGTCCAGTCGGTAAATGGCTTTCTTCCGGCTCATCCGGTCCAGATACGGCCCCGCAAGCAGGGGGACCACCAGCACCGGAAGCTGGAAACAGATGTTAAATAGTGCATATAAAAGGGTGGACCCGGTGTAATCCAGCACCATAATGCTCATGGCAAAGCCGGACATGTTGCTGCCCACCATAGACACCACACTGCCCAGTGTGATGATGGTGAAGTCCCGGGTCCACAACGTAGACGGGGTACTCAAAACTCTCCTCTCTCGTAGAACAATACGATTGGAAAACCAGCTCCTTCGTGGTATAATAGCCGCATGCGGCTATTATACCAGGATTTCAATTGCCGTTTTTCTCGCTCCTGACGGGGCAACCGAAAAAACATGGCGTCTACCATTCCGGAAATGCCGAAATGGTAGGCTGTCAGGGAATCCACCAAGGAGGGGTTCTCCCATGAAACGAAGCAAACTTCTCACTCTTTTGTGGACGGTGTTGGCAGCCTTGGTTCTGCTGACCGGAGCCATCGCCGCCCCTATTTTGTGCCGCCCCTTTTACTATGCCCACATTGACGCCTTAGACCTCACCGATCGGGTGGGACTGCCCGAAAGCGAAATTCGCCGGGCCTATGACGAGATGATGGACTACTGCACCGGAGGCGACACCTTTTCCACCGGAATCCTCCCACACTCTTCCGATGGTGCCAGCCACTTTGCCGATGTCCGGGAGCTGTTTTTGCTGGATCTGCGGCTGTTGGCGGTGTCCCTGGGTGCGGCCGTGGTGCTCTTTGTCCTCACACGCCTTCTCAGACGCCGCTGCGCTCCCATTCTGGGCCGGGGCCCTGGGTTCTGGGCTGGCCTGGGACTGGGCGGCGGTTTTGCCCTGGTGGGCGGTTTGGCCGCCCTGGACTTCAACCGGGCCTTCGTGATCTTTCACCAGCTGTTCTTCCCTGGTAAGGACAACTGGCTCTTTGACCCCAACACCGACCCCATTATTTTCATTCTCCCCCAGGAGTTTTTCCGAAACTGCGCCCTTCTCATTTTAGGGCTGCTGCTGGGGGGATGTATCGTGTTGATTCTCTGGGACTTTATTCGGCCAAAGGCACGGCCCTGAGGCAGTACCGCACAATCTCGTCTGCGAGGCTTTGCGGAAATTTTTCACCCATATTTCGTTGCGCCTTCTTGCAATACATCAAGTATTGCCGCAAAGCCGCGCCTCATCTGGATGTAAAATTTACTCACAAATCCTTCTTGCCGAATTGTACGGTACTGCCTTAAACTCCTCTCCCACTTCCACAGCGGAAAAGCTTCCTGCGGAAAGTTCGGTGATGCGAGCTCCAAAGGGCCCCTCCTGCCCTTCGGGCAGCAGGGCGTGGACGGTGACGTGGTCGGTGTAGTCCACATCCCCCACCACCCCGTTCAG
This sequence comes from uncultured Oscillospiraceae bacterium, assembly GCA_944385485.1. GTDB lineage: Bacteria > Bacillota > Clostridia > Oscillospirales > Oscillospiraceae > Enterenecus. Next base: position 315 of record CALWXL010000109.1, on the reverse strand, counting down.
AGCGGACACTTCCAGCTTCACCCGCTCGAAGAAGTTGTAGGGGCAGTCCACTAAAACCTCCACCCAGCGGCGCACCACCGAGATGCCCGCCTCATCCAGGGCCATTTTGGAGGCCTGGGTGTAGGCCCGCACCAGCCCTCCGGCTCCCAACAGAATACCACCGAAGTAGCGAGTGACCACGCAGCAGACGTTGGTCACTCCTTCTTTTTGGAATACCCCCAGCATGGGCTGGCCCGCCGTGCCCTGGGGCTCCCCGTCGTCGGAGTAGCGCACCGCGCCGTCCTTGACGATGTAGCACCAGCAGTTGTGCCGGGC
>CALWXL010000108.1 GCA_944385485.1 uncultured Oscillospiraceae bacterium | reverse complement strand
TACTGGATTCGTTTTTGCTGTTGAGAGTAAAAAAGGATGTGCCACAAAACTTACGTTTTGCGACACATCCTTTTTTATGCTCTGGGCTGAGATGCCAGCTGATTCATCTCCTGCAAGGTCTGCATGCAGTTCACGGCCAGAGTGTTGAAGTAGAGGCTGTCCTGCAACCGTCCGAAGGTACGGAAGGACTCGTCGGTCTGCAAAAACGGCTCCAACTCGTTGGCGGTGTAGCTGCGGCGCACCCGCTGGATGGCGTCCTCCAGGTTGTCCAGCACCTCCAAGGCGGTCTGGCTGTACCCGGTGCCCAACAGCTGAGGTCGGGAGCGCAGATAGGCGTTGATCTGCTCCAACTCGCTGACCAGCTTCCGATTGATGGGAAGCACCTGGGTGTAATAGGTCTGTTCTCCCCGGCTCAGCCCCTTCAAATGGGCCTGGATCTCATTCTCCAGCAGATGGATGCGCACTAGGCGGTCGGTCATCTGGCTCACGTCCTGCTCCTCTCCCTGGCACAGGGCCCGAACCTGCTGCAAAAAGCTGCGGTCCAGGTCGAACAGCTCCCCCACGCTCTGCCGGAACTCCCGCCCGGCGGTGTTGGGCAGCAAAAAGCGGTTGGCCAGGGTGGCGGTCACCGCCGCCAACGCCACATACAGAAGGCGCAGCCCGCTGGCCTGCATCAGCCCCAGGCGCAGGTGGGCCAGGGTCATGCCGTAGCAGGTGGAGTACATCGTCATGGTCCAGGAGGTCACCGGGGCGTAGTACATAAAGCAGGTCATCACGGTGAGGATGGCCAGATACTCCGGCATGGTGTGGAACAGGCTCATCAGGCACATGGACACCAGCACGCCCCCCATGGTGCCCAAAATACGGTTGCCAATCTTCATCCGGCTCTCTTCGGCGTAGGGCATGAGCATGAGGAAGGCGGTCATGGGGTACCAATAGGCATGCTCCCACCCGGTGGCCCACACCACCCCAAAGCCCAGGCACAGCACCACAGACAGGCGCAGGGCAAACCGGGTGGAAAACTGGTCCAGCCGGAAGAGGTTGCCCAGACCCCGGATTTTGTGCTGGTCCGGGGGCAGCTTCCACTTCCGCTGAGGCTGGGCCGGGCTGGTGCCCTCCATAACCTGGAGGGCGATGGAGAACAGCCGGAGGATCTCCCCCATGGCCTCGTTCTGGGCCGGGTCGGACAGCCCTGGGCCTTGGCGCAGCTCCTGGATGCGCTCCCACAGCTGGGCGTGGTGAGGACCGCCCAAATCCGTCTCCGCCTGGGTAAATACCTGGCTGAGACGGGCAAAAAACATCCGCTCCCGGGAGGGAGGCAGGGTACCCAAGGTCACAAAGTGCTGACTGAAGTAGGCACAGCGCTGGAAGAGCACCATAAACAGATAGTACAGCTTCCCGTACCCGTTGGCCAGATAGGTATACCCCCGGCTGTCGTAGATCACCTGGTTCATGTGGACGATCATGGGGGTCAGGGCCGCGCACTGGGCGGACACATCCCCGCCACAGGCCAGGGTACGAAATTGCAGCCCCAGGTTTCGCATCCCCTTGCGCACGGTGCCGTAGTGGCGGCGGCGCCGGATGAGGTGGGCGTACAGCCACAGCGCCACTGTCACCACCACCAGTCCGCACCCCAGGGCCAGGAGCTGGGTGGGCAGCTGCTGAGGCTCAATGGGCATGAGCTGAAGGAAGACAAACTCCATGCTGTATACAAAGTAGGCTTTGGGGCTGAATTTGGAGCTGAGCAGGTACACCAGCACATAGGGCACCACCAGGTTCATCCCCACCGCCCACCACATCCCCCGCCCGGCCACAAAGGCGGCCAGAGCCACCAAAACCATGGTGGCACCGGCTCGAACCAGATCCCGGGGGCGGAAATCCTGTTTGTGCCGGGTGCGAAACAGCAGGGCGAGGAAGGCCGCCATGCTCACATAGCGCACCCCAAACACGCTCCACAGGCCAAAGAGCAGGGTGAGGGACACCACAATGATGGGCAGCGCTGCCACCCACCGGGAGCGAATCACCGGCAGTTGTTTGGTGCAAAATTCCCGCCATCTGGCGTTCATCGACCTTCCTCCTTTCTTGCAAGATTTGTTGGGGTAAAAACGGGCAAACGGTGTGACCACTCCGTCACACCGTTTTCTGCCCTGGAATTTAGTTTTTCAAGCTGTGCATGGGGGCGGGGATGCGGCCACCACGGGCCACAAACTCCTCTGCGGACCCAGTGTGACAGGGTATCACAGGGGCGGAGCCCAACAGTCCGCCAAACTCCACGGTGTCCCCCACCTGGGTGCCGGGGGCGGGGATGATGCGCACCGCGGTGGTCTTCTGGTTGATCATGCCGATGGCCGCCTCGTCGGCGATGATGGCGGAAATGGTGGCAGCGGAGGTGTCGCCGGGCACGGCGATCATATCCAGACCCACCGAGCACACGCAGGTCATGGCCTCCAGCTTGTCCAGGGTCAGAGCCCCGCACTGAGCCGCAGCGATCATGCCCTCGTCCTCACTGACGGGGATGAAGGCGCCGGACAGGCCGCCCACGGAGGAGGAGGCCATGACGCCGCCCTTCTTCACCGCGTCGTTGAGCAGAGCCAACGCGGCGGTGGTGCCGTGGGTGCCGCACACCTCCAGGCCCATCTCCTCCAGAATGCGGGCCACGCTGTCCCCGATGGC
>CALWXL010000107.1 GCA_944385485.1 uncultured Oscillospiraceae bacterium | reverse complement strand
TGCTGAGCAACATCGCCATGTTCTGCGGCCTGTTCGTCATCACCGCTGTGCTGGGCCTCACCGGGGCCTCCGCTGCCAGCCCTGAGACCGCCGCTGTGGCCACTGATGGCCTGGCCACTGGCCTGAAGTACATCGGCGCCGGCCTGGCTGTGGGTCTGTCCGGCATCGGCGGCGGCATCGCCGTGTCCTCCTCCGCTTCCGCCGCTCTGGGCGCCATCTCCGAGAATGACGCCATGTTCGGTAAGTCCCTGATCTTCGTGGGCCTGGCCGAAGGCGTGGCTCTGTACGGTCTGATCATCGCTCTGGTCCTTCTCTTTGTTTCTTAAAAGGGTGGACAACCCCTCAGTCTGCCTTGTGGCAGACAGCTCCCCTTACACAGGGGAGCCAAAGGGCTGCGGCGTGCCAAAGCCTCCCTTGTGTAAAGGGAGGTGGCCCGGCGCGAGCCGGGTCGGAGGGATTGTCAAAGGCCGGACAGAGAACCTGTCCAGCATAACAGTGAAGGAGGTAACCCATGCGTTACTTTGTCATCTCCGATAATACGGACACCCAAGTGGGTCTGCGCCTGGCCGGAGTGGAGGGCGTGGTAGCCCGCAGCAAAGAGGAGGCGGAGAAGGCCATTCAAAAGGCTCTGGCCGACGACACGGTGGGCATTCTGCTCATCACCGAGAGCCTGGCCCAGCTGTGTGCCGACCAGCTGGGGGATTGGAAGATGAGTGGCCGCACCCCCCTGGTGGTGGAGATTCCAGACCGACATGGAACTCGCAACCACGATGCCATTGGCCGATACATCCGGGAGGCCATTGGAGTCAAGCTCTAACTGGATCGGCAAGTCCCATATGACAAGGAGGGATCTCAACATGCCAGAACAAACGGAAAAGCTGCTCCACTTTACCGAGGAGGTACTGCGCAACGCCGCCCAGCAAAGTGAGCAGATGAAGCAAGAGTTGAATGAGGCTAAGGCGGCCGCTCTGGCCGAGGCGAAGATCGAGGCCAAAGACGCCGCCCGGGCCTATTATGACAAGGAGGCCGCCCGCATCCGGGCCGAGTCTGGCCGGGAGGTATCCCGGCATCTGATGGACAGCAAGCGGAAAATCTACCTGCGCCGCAAGGAGATCACCCAGGAGGTGTTCCAGCAAGTGTGTGAGCGCATTGGAACCTTTACCGCCTCAGAGAGCTACTACACCCACATGGAGCAAATGCTCCGCCGCGCCCTGGAGCTTCTGCCCGGAGCTCAGTCGGTGACGGTGCAGCTGCGGGGGGAGGACATGCCCTTTGCCCCCAAGCTGGCCGCCGCTCTGGCCCCTGTGCAGGTGGAGTGCCAGGAGGGCACCTTCTCCCTGGGCGGGTTCATCGTCCAGTGCAGCCAGCTGGGTCTGCGGGTGGACTGTTCCTTTGACAACCGACTGGACGAGTTGGCCTGCCACTTTGCCGAGTCCTTCGGGTTGTCCCTGTCCGACGACCTGAACGAGATGTAAGGAGGCGCCAAGCGGAACATGAGTGAATATCAGATTTACAGTGTCAACGGCCCCGTGGTGAAGGTCATCGGGGGAAAGGGCCTGGCCATGATGGACATGGTCTATGCCGGAGACGAGCAGCTCATCGGAGAAGTGGTGGGCGTGGAAGGGGATATGACCACCGTGCAGGTGTACGAGGACACCGCCGGTCTGGCCCCCGGCCAGCCTGTGGTGACCACCGGGTCCCCCATGGCTCTGATGCTGGGCCCCGGCCTGCTGGGCAACATCTTCGACGGTATCGCCCGCCCTCTGAAGGACCTGGAGGCCATTTCCGGCCCCTTCCTGGGCCGTGGCGTCAACATCCCCGCCCTGGACCTTAAAAAGAAGTGGGACGTGGAGATCACCGTGAAAGAGGGAGATGCCGTCAAGCCCGGCACCCTCTACGCCCAGTGCCAGGAGACCGCCGCCATCCTCCACCGCTGCCTCACCCCCGCCGGACTCACCGGCACCGTCACCCGGGTGGTGGAGAACGGAGCCTACACCGTGGAGGATGTGCTGGTGGAGGTCACCGACCAACGGGGTAAGGTGACGCAGCTGAAGCTGGCCACCCGGTGCACCATCCGGGGCGCCCGGCCCATCGCCCAGCGTCTGCCCATCCACCGCCCCCTCATCACGGGTCAGCGGATTTTGGACACCCTCTTCCCCATCGGCAAGGGGGGCGCCGCCGCCATCCCCGGCCCCTTTGGGGCAGGCAAGACCATGACCCAGCACCAGCTGGCCAAGTGGTCGGATGCCGACATCATCGTCTACTTAGGCTGCGGCGAGCGCGGCAACGAGATGACCCAGGCCCTGGAGGAGTTCTCCGAGCTGAAGGACCCCCGCAACGGGCTGCCTTTGATGAACCGCACCATTTTGATTGCCAACACTTCCAATATGCCGGTGGCCGCCCGTGAGGCCTCGGTGTATACAGGTATGACCATTGCCGAGTACTACCGGGACATGGGCTACCACGTGGCCCTCATGGCCGACTCCACCTCCCGCTGGGCGGAGGCTCTGCGTGAGATCTCCGGCCGCCTGGAGGAGATGCCCGCCGAAGAGGGCTTCCCCGCCTACCTGGCCTCCCGCCTGGCTGAGTTCTATGAGCGGGCGGGCTATGTGGAGACCCTGGAGGGCAAAGAGGGCTCCGTCACCGTCATCGGCGCCGTGTCCCCCCAGGGCGGCGACTTCTCCGAGCCGGTGACCCAGAACACCAAGCGCTTTGTCCGCTGCTTCTGGGC
>CALWXL010000106.1 GCA_944385485.1 uncultured Oscillospiraceae bacterium | reverse complement strand
TGGTGGAGAAGGTGGCCCCCTGCCCTGCCAAGTACCCGAGGCGTTGGGCGAAGATGCAGAAGAGCCCGCTATGACAACCAAGTCAATCCCTCCGTCACGGCTTACGCCGTGCCACCTCCCTTGACTCAAGGGAGGCTTATGGGACGGTACAAAACAAAGGCCCCCTTGTGTAAAGGGGGCTGTCACCGTAGGTGACTGGGGGATTGTCGTTCCCCCAACGCTTAGAACCTGGTAATTGGTTCAATTTCTTTACAAAAAACGTTGCGATATAAAACAATTCATGATATGATTTTCTTGTTGTGGAGGAGGCTAAGACATGGGAACATCGGTAATGGTCACATCTGGAAAGGGCGGAACGGGTAAAACTGCCCTCACCGCTGGCGTGGCCTCCTGTCTGGCCGCCTTAGGCCGTCGGGTGCTTTGCATCGACGTGGACATCGGTCTGCGCAACCTGGACATTGCCCTGGGTATGTCCGACCGGGCGGTGATGGACTTCTCCGATGTGATGGAGCACCGCTGTCCCCTGCTCACCGCCGCTGCCGAACACCCCAAGATCCGGGGCCTGTATCTGCTCACCGCCCCCCTGTCCCTCATCCATCTGGATTTGAAGGGATTCCGGGAGGTCATTGACGAGGCCCGGGAGTATTACGACTTCATCTTTCTGGACTCCCCGGCGGGCCTGGGGGACGGGTTCCAGCTGGCCATGTACGCCGCGGACCGTGCCATTGTGGTCTCCGCCACCGAGCCTGCCGCCCTGCGGGATGCCCAGCGGGCGGTGACCAAGCTCATGGGCCAGATTGAGGACATCCATCTGGTGGTCAACCGGGTGGAGCCCCGTATGGTCGGCAAGCTGCGCACCACCATCGATGCGGCCATGGACACCGCCGGACTGCCCCTGCTGGGCATGGTGCCGGAGGACCCCCAAGTCACCTTGGCCGCTGCCCAAAGTGTCCCACTGGTGCTGAAAACCTACAAGGGCGCCGCACCAGCTTATCTCAATATTGCCAAACGCCTGCTTGGCCAGCGGGTGCCCCTGTTGCACATCCGCTGAGCCCCCACAAGAAAGGAAGGATTCCCATGAACATTGCTCTTATGAGTCACGACGCAAAGAAGGAGCTGATGGTGCAGTTCTGCATCGCCTACTGCGGCATCCTCTCCAAGCATACCGTGTGCGCCACCAGCCGCACCGGCCGCCTGGTGGCAGAGGCCACCGGACTGCCCGTCCAGCTGTTTATGGCCCACGCCCATGGCGGGGCACAGCAGATCGGCGCCCGCATCGCCTACAACGAGATTGACATGGTGCTGTTCTTCAACGACCCCAACGCCAACGATCTGGACCAGGATCTGCACTATATCACCCGTCTGTGCGACCAGAACAATGTACCCATTGCCACCAACGCCGCCACCGCCGAGATGCTCATCCACGGCCTGGCCCGGGGCGATCTGAACTGGCGTGAGCTGATCAAACCCTCTACCCCTTTGAAGGTTTAAGTTTCTGTTCAGAGGTGTTGCCTCGGCAACACCTCTTTCCTTTGGAACAAGCCTCCCTTGTGCAAAGGGAGGTGGCACGGCGTAAGCCGTGACGGAGGGATTGTGTTTCCCCCCTATTCTAGCTGTAAGGAGTCCGATTCACATGGCAAAACAAAAACCCCGCACCCTCTCTGGGTTTATGGAGCTGCTCCCCCAGCGTCAGGTGCAGTTTGACCGCATGGTGGAGCTGCTGCGCCGCTCCTATTCCCTCTACGGCTTCACCCCCCTGGACACCCCCGTCATCGAGGCCAGCGAGGTGCTGCTGGCCAAGGCCGGCGGCGAGACCGAAAAGCAGATCTACCGCTTTTTGAAGGGGGACACCGACCTGTCCCTGCGCTTTGACCTCACCGTGCCTCTGGCCAAGTACGTGGCCCTCCACTATGGGGACCTGGCCTTCCCCTTCCGCCGCTTCCAGATCGGCAAGGTGTACCGGGGCGAGCGCGCCCAGCGGGGCCGCTTCCGTGAATTCTATCAGGCGGACATCGACATCATCGGGGACGGCAAGCTGGACATCGTCAACGAGGCGGAGATTCCCTCCATCATCTATCAGACCTTCACCTCCTTAGGGTTGAAGCGGTTCCAGATTCGGGTGAACAACCGGAAGATTCTCAACGGCTTCTATGCCATGCTGGGCCTCACCGAGAAGTCCGGGGACATCATGCGCACCGTGGACAAGCTGGAGAAGATCGGCCCCGAGAAGGTGGCCGCCCTGCTCACTGGCGAGGACATCGGCATTACTGCTGAGCAGGCCGACGAGATTCTGAAGTTCATCGCCATCCAGGGCGACAACGACCAGGTGCTCACCGCTCTGGAGGGCTACCGTGGCCGCCACGAGCTGTTCGACCAGGGCCTGGACGAGCTGACCACTGTCGTCAAGTACCTGTCCGCCTTCGGGGTGCCCCAGACCCACTTTGCCGTGGATCTGACCATTGCCCGTGGCCTGGACTACTACACCGGCACCGTGTACGAGACCACCATGCTGGACCACCCGGAGATCGGCTCCATCTGCTCCGGCGGCCGCTATGACAACCTGGCCGAGTACTACACCGACAAGCAGCTGCCCGGCGTGGGCATCTCCATCGGCCTGACCCGCCTGTTCTTCGTCCTGGAGGACCAGGGCTACCTCAACGAGGAGATGGTCACCGCCCCCGCCGACGTGCTCATTCTCCCCATGACCCAGGATCTGGCCCCCGCCATCTCCCTGGCCTCCCAGCTGCGCCAGTGTGGCGTGCGGGCCCAGCTGTACACCGAGCAGAAGAAGTTCAAGCAGAAGATGACCTACGCCGACAAGATCGGCGTGC
>CALWXL010000105.1 GCA_944385485.1 uncultured Oscillospiraceae bacterium | reverse complement strand
GTCCACCGGCTTGCCCAGGGCGGCCAGGCACCGCTCGAAGAGGTCGGCCAGCTGCTTGGAGTCCCCCTCCTGCCACAAAGCGGACTGCAAATCCGAGCTGGCGCTCATGAGGTCCACCAGAATCCGGTTGGCAAACACCAGGGAGGTGTAGTCGAAGTTGATGCCCAGGGCCAGGTTGTAGTCCTCTCCAATCATGTGAAAGGTGGAGGATTTGGTCTGACGTCCGTCGGGGGTGGTGGCGGCCAGGTTGACAAAGTCGGTGACCGAGGAGTCGGCGTCCAGCTCCAGGCCAATGCCCAGGATGTCCATGGTGGAGCCCACCTCACGGCCGGAGACGTGGCCGTTGTAGATGGACAAAATGGGGTGGGAGGGGACTCCCATATCGTGCACCAGGGTCTCACAGGAGGAGCCGAACATCTCGGCAATGCCCCGGGCGGTGCGGTCTAAAAATTCAAAGGCCTCGTCTCGTGTCATAGGGAAGCCCTCCTTCTTTACAAACTGTCAACCTTCATTGTACTAAATTGTTGAGGAAATGGCAAGTGTGCAAAGGAGACCTTTGCACACTTGTTGGGTGGAATGTTTGATTTGTGGGGTTACTTCCGGCGACTGCGGCGGTAGAGCAGGATGGTCAGCACGATGCCAGCCACCAGGAGCACACCCCCCACGATCATGATGCCGCCGCCCATGAGGGACACCGGGTTGTGGGACAAAAAGTGGTCCAACGCAGGGGAATATGCACTGGGGTCGGACAGGCCCAGGGGGTCCACAAACAGCTGGCGGACCAGGTAGCGGGCCAGGGCGCCCACCACCACACCGCCTACTCCCACCACCATGAGGTATACTCCGGCCAGCCAGCCATAGCGGCGCACCAGGTTTCCCAGCACGCCGGGGAGCTGCGGAGCGGGGGCAGGGGGTTCCGGCTGGGTGGGGGCGGTGTATTCTGTGTCATCCTCCGAGAGCAGCCAGTCCACACTGACGTGGAAGGCTTCGGCCAGCAGCTTGAGCTTGGCAGGCTCCGGCTCGGCGGTGCCCAGCTCCCACTTGCTCACCGCCTGACGGGATACCCCCAGTTGGGTGGCCAGAGCTTCCTGGGACAGGCCGGCTTTTTTTCGACATTGATAAATCTTTTCTGCCAGCTTCATCAATCATCCCTCCTTGTTCTTTCTGGCCTTATCATAGCAGAAAGCTGGTTGCGAAACCACATATCGGGGGTGGAAGTTTCGCAACCAGGGGTTGCGGACACGCTCCGCTGGGGTCCATTTTGAGTGGCCAAAATGGACGAAAAGCCACTTAGGGGCCTTGCCCCTAAGGACCCTGCTAGGGTCAGAAGTCCTAGGCTGCCGGAGCAACCCAAACCGGCCCAGAGGTAAGCCGATGCTATGTGCCACCACATCCGCTGCCGCTCAACGTTCCGATGTGGGGAGCGTTTGCCCCAGAAGGATAGGGCCGGTCATAGGTGGTAGCTGTCAGTCTGCTCCTGATCCAGACGCGGTTTCCAAAGAGGCACCGTGGTTCTACACGGAGGGAGTCAGCGGCAGCGGCGTAAGGAGTTCAGACAATCCCTTTTACCTCAGCGTCGGCAGGGGATGCTCCAGAGCTATGCAAGGAGACCTCAGGGGGGTACCTAGGGGGGAACGCCCTAGGCGATTCTTTCCCCGATTTCTCATCGTGGAGAAATCGGGCCCAGCGGAGCGTCCCACCAGGCTGGCAAGCCGGAGCCTGGGACCTTGATCACGGGCAATCCCTCAGTCAGCCTGACGGCTGACAGCTCCCTTTACACAAGGGAGCCTTTTCCTAAAAAACAGGCGTGCTGCACCATTGCAACACGCCTGTGTGACTTATTCTCCCATGAATCGGGCCAAAAACTCCCGGGTCCGGGTTTGCTGGGGGTTGGTAAACACGTCCTTGGGGTCGCCCTGCTCGCAGATGACCCCGTCGGCCATGAACACCACGTGGTTGGACACGTCCCGGGCGAAGGCCATCTCGTGGGTCACCACCAGCATGGTCATGCCCTGAGAAGCCAGGTCCCGCATGACGGAGAGCACCTCGCCCACCATCTCGGGGTCCAGAGCGGAGGTGGGCTCGTCAAAGAGCAGCACCTCCGGCTCCATGGCCAGAGCCCGGGCGATGGCCACACGCTGGCGCTGGCCGCCGGAGATCTGCCGGGGCCGGGCGTTGATGTAGGGGGCCATGCCCACCTGCTCCAGGTACTTCATGGCGTTTTCCTTGGCCGCGGCCTTGGACTTTTTCAGCACCTTCACCTGGCCCACCATGCAGTTTTCCAGCACGGTCATGTTGTTGAACAGGTTGAAGGACTGGAACACCATGCCCACCTGGGAGCGGTAGCGGCAGGGGTTGAAGCCCCGGGCGGTGATGTTCTCCCCGTGGAAGAGGATGTCTCCGGCGGAGGGGGTCTCCAGGAGGTTGATGCACCGCAGCAGGGTGGACTTGCCCGAGCCGGAGGCGCCGATGATGGAGGTCACGTCTCCGGGACGCACGGTAAAGTCGATATCTTTCAGCACCTCGTGCTTGCCAAAGGACTTGGACAGGTGCTGCACTTGTAAAATGGCGTCGCTCATGTTACCGATCTCCTCTCGTGCTGCCGTTGCGGTTTTTCAGGCCCAGGCGAATGCGCTCCCGCTTCTCCTCGGACTGCTGGTCAAAGGGATTGCTGCGGTTGGGATGGTTGTAGGTGCCGGCGGTCATGGTCAAAGCGTCCTCCTGCACCAGCTCATAGTTGTCTGCCCCGTCCAGGTGCTTTTCGATGAGGCGCAGGATGGCGGAGGCGATGAGAGTCATGGTCAGGTAGCCAATCATCTCAATGGCGGCAGAGGGGAAGTACAGGTTGTTCACGCCTACGATGTAGCGGTGGAAGGCGAAGAACTCGGTGAAGCTGATGATGAACATCACGGAGGTGTCCTTGATGTTGATGATGAAGTTGTTGCCGATCTGGGGGATGATGTTGCGGATGGCCTGGGGCAGGATCACCGAGGTCATGGTCTGGAAGTGGTTCATGCCGATGGCCCGGGCGCCCTCGGTCTGGCCGGGGTCAATGGAGATGATGCCGCC
>CALWXL010000104.1 GCA_944385485.1 uncultured Oscillospiraceae bacterium | reverse complement strand
CACGTGTACCACTGGGGGGACATCCACCTGCAAAACCTGGGGGCCAAGCGGGCCGCCGCCATCTCCCCCGCCAAGGCCGCTCTGGACTTGGGAATGCCCTTCACCTTCCACCAGGACACCCCGGTTATCCCCTGCGACATGTTGGAAACTGTGTGGTGTGCCGTCAACCGGGTGACCAAACACGGGGTGCAGCTGGGGCCTGAACAGCGGATTCCCGTGTACGAGGCGTTGAAGGCGGTGACCGTCCACTCCGCTTGGCAGTACGGCGAGGAGAAGGAAAAGGGCTCTCTGGCGGTGGGCAAGCAGGCCAATCTGGTGCGGCTGTCCGCCAATCCCCTGGAGGTACGGCCTGAGGCTCTGCGTGAAGTCTCTGTGGTGTCCACCTGGAAGCAGGGCGAGGTGCTGTACCAGGGATAAAAAAATTTTCCCTATGGTGAATGGATTTCCCTTCGTGAATCGTATGAGTATTGAAACCGAAAAAAATGAATGAAACATGGAGGGATTGCTATGTTAAAACTCGTTGCAGGTCTGGTGGCAGGCGCCACCCTGCTCACGGTGGGCACCGTGTCCGCCTTTGCCTCTTCCCAGGGTAACTGCTTCGGCGGCTGCCAGAAAACCCGGGTGTGTGACACCACCAACTGCTCCGCCCAGTGCTATGTAGACCAGGACGGCGTGTGTGACAACCAGGGCCAGAACTATATGGACGCCGACCACGACGGCATCTGCGACAACCAAGGCTCCCACTGCCACGGCGGTGGACAAGGCCACCACGGCAACGGCTACTGGGGCGGACACCACGGATAATTCGACACAAAGCAGGGTGGTTTCATGAGGAGTGAAGAGGAGGTCACCAGGGCCATTGAGACGTACTCTGACACTGTCCAACGGCTCTGTCTCATCCATCTGAAAAATCGGGCGGACACAGAGGACATTTTTCAAACAGTGTTTTTGAAATATGCCCTCTGTTCCACCGTGTTTGAAAGCCCTGAGCACGAGAAGGCGTGGCTCATCCGGGTGACCCTCAACGCCTGCAAAGACCTGCTCAAAAGCTTCTTCCGCTCCCGCACCGTCCCCCTGGATTCTCTTTTGGAGCAGGCCGCCCCGGAGGTGGAGGACCACAGCGAGGTGCTCCAGGCGGTGCTCACGCTGCCGGAGAAGTACCGACAGGTGATTTACTTACACTACTACGAGGGGTACACCGCCCCGGAGATCGGGAACCTGCTGAACAAAAATGTCAATTCCGTGTACACTCTGCTGAATCGAGCCAAAAAACAGCTGAAAGAGGCGTTGGGAGGTGAGGCGCTTGGATAACCGCATGAGAAAGGCCTTTGACCAGGTCCACGCCTCCCAGGAGCTGAAAGCCCGCACCCGAACCCAAGTGCTCCAGGCCATGGAGGCCCAGCGCAAGCCCGCCCGAGCGGTGTGGAAGCCAGTGTGCGCCCTGGCGGCGTGTCTGCTGGTGGTGGTGCTGGGCCTGGGTGGGTATCACCTCTATTTCACCCCCACTTCGGTGATTAGCATTGACATAAACCCCTCTCTGGAGGTGGACGTGAACCGTCTGGGGCGGGTCATTGCCCTCCACGGCTACAACGAGGACGGGGAGGAATTTGCCGCCTCCCTGGACGTGCTGCACCAGAACTACCAGCAGGCGGTGGACGAGATTTTAAACAGCGACACCATTGTGGACTGCCTCAATGAGGGCGGGTTTTTATCCGTGTCGGTGGTGGAGCTGAGGGGAAGCCAGGGTGAGGAGATCACCACCTATGTCTCCAACTGCACCTCCGGCCACCACAACGTCTCCTGTTCCACCATCTCCTCCCAGGAGGCCCATGAGGCCCATCACCTGGGGCTGTCCTATGGAAAATATGAGATTTACGCCCAGATTGCGGCCTATGACCCGGACTTCACCCCGGAAGAGGCCAACGAGATGACCATGCGGGAGCTGCGGGACCTGCTGGCCAGCCTCCAGGCGGAACATCCCGACATCACCCCGCCCCCGGTGGACGAGACGGGCAGCGGCTGCGGGAATGGCAGCGGGCACGGACACGGCAACGGAAACCACGAATAACAAAGAGCCCGGAAGGGAGCGGTTCTCTCCCTTCCGGGCTCTTTCGTATGCTGTTTATTGGATAACCAGTTCATCCCCCTGGCGGTCCACGGTGATGGTGCTGTCGGGGGTCACCTCTCCGGCGATGATCTTGCGACCCACCAGGTTCTCCACGGTGTGCTGCAAGTAGCGGCGCAGAGGCCGAGCGCCATACATGGGGTCGTAGGCGGACTCCAGCACCAGGTCCTTGGCGGCATCGGTGAGGACCACACGCAGCCGCTTGTCGGCCAGACGGCGGTTGAGACTGTCCAGCTGCAGGTCGATGATGTGGAAGATGTTGTCCTTCGTCAGGGGCTTGTAGAAGACGATCTCGTCCAGACGGTTCAAGAACTCCGGCCGGAAAGAGCGGCGCAGCAACTCCTGCACCTGATTCCGGGCCTCCTCGCTGATCTCCCCGTCGGGCTGGATGCCGTCCAGCAGGAACTGGCTGCCCAGGTTGGAGGTAAGGATGATGACGGTGTTCTTGAAGTCCACGGTGCGGCCCTGGCTGTCGGTGATACGGCCGTCGTCCAGCACCTGGAGCAGCACGTTGAACACGTCGGGATGGGCCTTCTCCACCTCGTCAAAGAGGATGACGGAGTAGGGGTGACGGCGCACCGCCTCGGTGAGCTGGCCGCCCTCCTCGTAGCCCACATATCCGGGAGGGGCTCCGATGAGGCGGGACACGGAGAACTTCTCCATATACTCGCTCATGTCAATGCGAATGAGGTTCTTCTCACTGTCAAAGAGGGCCTCGCTGAGGGTCTTGGCCAGCTCGGTCTTACCCACGCCCGTGGGGCCCAGGAAGAGGAAGGAGCCGATGGGCTTGTTGGGGTCGGCGATACCGGCCCGGGAGCGGAGGATGGCCTCGGAAACCAGGCGCACAGCCTCGTCCTGACCCACCACACGCTGGTGGAGGATGTCCTCCAGGTGCAGCAGCTTCTCCCGCTCGCCCTCCATGAGCTTGGCCACGGGGATGCCGGTCCA
>CALWXL010000103.1 GCA_944385485.1 uncultured Oscillospiraceae bacterium | reverse complement strand
TGGCGGAGACCACAATGGCACGGTCAGCGGCATACATGGCCAGCTGAAAGCCGTCCCCCAGCCCCGCCGGAGAGTCCAGAAAAATGAAATCATAGTACTCCCGGGCCTCGTCAATGATCTGTCGAAAGCCCTTCAAATCCAGGTGGATCAGGGACAGGGGAGCGGTGAGCAGATACAGACCCCGGATGTTGGGGTGTTCGGCCGCCGCGGTGAGCAGAGGGCAGCGGTGCTCCATCACGTCGGAGAAGTCCATCACGGCCCGGTCGGACATGCCCAGGGCAATATCCAGATTACGCAGACCAATGTCCACGTCAATGCACAGTACCCGACGGCCCAAGGCGGCCAGACAGGAGGCCACGCCTGCGGTGAGGGCGGTTTTTCCCGTTCCGCCCTTTCCCGATGTGACCATTACCGATGTTCCCATGTCTCAGCCTCCTCGCAACAAGAAAATCATATCATGAATTGTTACATATCGCAATGTTTTTTAAGGCATAGGCAAGAAAAAATGTAAATCCGTCGGCGAAGCCGACACCATACCTTTTCACGCTTCCCTCTTACCTATTCCCTGACGCCCTTTGGGGCGTCACAGGGGCGTCTTCTGCATCTTCGCCCACCGCCGGGGATACTTGGCGGGGCAGGGGGCCACCTTCTCCACCACCACCACCCGGTGGGTGATGTCCGTGTGGGGAATCTGGTAGTCGTAACAGCCCTTGAGCTGCCCGCCCAGGGTGGCAATGGCCTTCTGCGCCCGGTTCAGCTCATCCTGGCAGTCGGGGCCCTTCATGGCCAGGAAACGGCCCCCCACCTTCACAAAGGGCAGGCACATCTCGCATAGAAGCCCCAGGTCTGCCACCGCCCGGGCGGTGGCAAAGTCAAACTGTTCCCGGAGCTGGGGGTTCTGGCCCGCCTCCTCGGCCCGGGCGTGGAGGGTGGTGACCTCCTCCAGCCCCAGCTCCTCCGCCACCGTCTCCAGCCAAGAAAGCCGCTTTTGCAGCCCGTCCAGCAGGGTCAGGGACAGGGAGGGACACAGGGTTTTCAGCACCATGCCGGGGAAGCCCGCCCCGGTTCCCACGTCAATGAGCTTGGCGTGCTCCAGCCGCCCGCAGTTCAAGAGAGGGGCGCAGTCCAGCATATGCAGGGTGGCCACATCAAAGGGCTGGGTGATGGCGGTGAGGTTCATCACCTGGTTTTGCTGAATGAGTAAGTTACCATACTTTGCCAGCTTTGCCGCTCCATTCTGGGGATAGGCGGGCAGATCCAGCTGGGCAAGGCCGGTTTCAATGAGTTGTTCCATGGTGTTCTTCCTCCCTTAGCCCAAGGCGGCCAGGTTGGCCAGCAGGGCAGGGACCCCCAACCACAGACCAAGCACAACCGCCGCCACACAGATGGCACACATGAGGATGCTCACCACCAGCCCGCCGGGGGCGGTACCCTGGCGCTGGCGGTGGATGATGATGAAGGGCAGGCCCAGCCCCACCGGCACCAGCAGCAGGGGAGCGGTGCCGGGGAGGGTGCGGGCGGTGGCCAGGGTGTAAGTGATGAGGGCAATGAGCATGAGCATGTACCCAATGCCAATCCAGGCCGCCACCCGCTTCTCAAAGGAGGCGGGGGTGTAGCCCTGGTTGTCCGGTTGCTGGGCCATTACTTGCCCTCCTTCAGCAGGTCACGGATCTCGGTGAGCAGCAGCTCCTCCTTGGAGGGCTTGGGGGCGGGGGCTGCCTCCTCCTTTTTCCGGTGGAGGCGGTTGAAGGCCTTGACGATGCAGAACACGGCGAAGGCCATGATGATGAAGTTGAGCACCGCCTCAATGAAGCTGCCATAGGCGATGGTGGCGGAGCCCAGGGTGAGGGTCAGATCGGAGAAGGACACCCGATTGACCAGCAGCCCCAGCAGGGGCATGAGGATGTCGTTGGTGAGGGAGTCGGTGATGGACTTGAAGGCGCCGCCGATGATGACGCCCACTGCCAGGTCCAGCACGTTGCCCCGGTTTAAAAAGGTCTTGAATTCCCGAATAAAGGCTTTCATGTCTCTTTACCTCGATGTTTTGTTTAGCGCTTGGGGGTGAGCACGGACTGGCCGCCCATGTAGGGACGCAGAGGCTCGGGGATGGTGACGGAGCCGTCGGCCTGGAGGTTGTTCTCCAGGAAGGCGATGAGCATCCGGGGAGGAGCCACCACGGTGTTGTTCAGGGTGTGGGGCAGGTACATGCCGTTCTCCCCCTTGACCCGCATCTTCAGGCGGCGGGCCTGAGCGTCGCCCAGGTTGGAGCAGGAGCACACCTCGAAGTACTTCTGCTGACGGGGGGACCAGGCCTCGATGTCGCAGGACTTCACCTTCAGGTCGGCCAGGTCGCCGGAGCAGCACTCCAGCTGGCGCACAGGGATGTCCAGGGAGCGGAACAGCTCCACGGAGTAGCGCCACATCTTCTCGTACCACTCCATGGACTCCTCAGGCTTGCACACCACCACCATCTCCTGCTTCTCAAACTGGTGGATGCGGTACACGCCACGCTCCTCAATGCCGTGGGCGCCCTTCTCCTTGCGGAAGCAGGGGGAGTAGGAGGTGAGGGTGTAGGGCAGGGAGGCCTCGGGGATGATCTGGTCGATGAACTTGCCGATCATGGAGTGCTCGCTGGTGCCGATGAGGTACAGGTCCTCGCCCTCAATCTTGTACATCATGGCGTCCATCTCGGTCTGGCTCATGACGCCCTCCACCACGTTGCCGTGGATCATGAAGGGGGGCACGCAGTAGGTGAAGCCCTTGTTGATCATGAAGTCCCGGGCGTAGGCCAGCACGGCGGAGTGGAGCCGGGCGATGTCGCCCATGAGGTAATAGAAGCCGTTGCCGGACACACGGCCAGCGGAGTCCAGGTCGATGCCGTCAAAGGACTCCATGATGGCGGTGTGGTAGGGCACCTCGAAGTCGGGGGTGGCGGGCTCGCCGAACCGCTCCACCTCCACGTTGAACTCGTCGCTCTCGCCGATGGGCACGGAGGGGTCGATGATGTTGGGGATCTTCAGCAGGATGGAGCGGATCTCCCCAGCCAGCTTGTCCTCCAGCACTTCCAGCTCAGCCAGGCGGTCAGCGTTGGCCTTCACCTGGGCCTTGACGGCCTCGGCCTCCTCCAGCTTGGAGGGGTCCTTCTTGGCCTGGCCCATGAGCAT
>CALWXL010000102.1 GCA_944385485.1 uncultured Oscillospiraceae bacterium | reverse complement strand
TTGCCGTCCCAGGTATCTCCAAACAGGAAATCTGTCACGCCAATTTCCAGCATAGCAGGCAGACCGGAGATCACCAGGTAGACGCTGATGAACAGCACGCTGGCCACCGCCACGATGCCGCACAGGAAGAAGATGTTCTTCACCAGCCACTCTACGCTGTCCCGCAGCCGCCGGGCCTTCTGGGCCTTGGTCTGGGCGTTGTGTCTGTCTTGCGCCATGGGGACCGCCTCCTTCGGGGTTTGGGTTATCACGTTCTCGTTATCCACGTTTTTCATACTCCTTTACACAGGGGAACGGCCCCCATCCCGTGTGGGGGATGGGGGCTGGTCCCGTAGCCTTGTTTCTTACTTGGCGGTGGGCACAGCGCCAGCCTGACGGATGAGGTCAGCGGCGTCGGTGGACATGGCCCAGTCAAAGAAGGCCTTGGTCTGGGCGGACATCTCGGCGCCCTCCTTGGTCACGATGACGAAGGGACGCTGGATCTTGTAAGTACCGTCCAGAATGGTGGACTCGCTGCACTCCACACCGTCCACGGTGATGGCGGACACACCGTCCTGGCCCTCCACCTCAGACAGAGAGGCGTAGCCGATGGCAGCGGCGTTGCCGCGGACTGCCTCGATGACAGCGCCGGTGGAGGTCAGCTCCTGGTCCAGCTTGCACTTGTCCTCGGTGTCAGTGATGGACTCGAAGCCGTCACGGGTGCCGGAACCAGCCTCACGGCCGATCACAGCGATGTCGCCGGCCTCGCCGCCCACTTCAGACCAGTCGGTGATCTCACCGGTGAAGATCTTGGCGATCTGCTCCACGGACAGGTCGGCCACGGCGTTGTCGGCGTTGACGATGATGGCAATGCCGTCCAGAGCAACGATGTTCTCCACCAGACCCTGCTCCTTCTCCTCGTCCTTCAGAGCGCGGGAGGCCAGGCCCAGGTCGGCGGTGCCGTTGGCAGCAGCCTCCACACCAGCGGAGGAACCGCCGCCCTCCACGGACACGGTGACACCGGAGTTGTCGGTGTGGAACTGCTCCGACAGGTAGCCCATGACCTTGGACATAGAGGTGGAACCCAGGCACATCACAGTGCCGGACAGCTCGGAGCCGTCAGTCTTGTCGGAACCGCTCTGGGTGTTCTCAGCGGACTGGTTGCCGCAGGCAGCCAGGCTGAACGCCATGGCGCCAGCCATCAGCATAGCGATAAACTTCTTCATTTGTTTCGTCTCTCCATTTCATTTCCAGTTGTTGATTTCCTCGTTGGAACAATACCGAGTTTACAAAAGAATTGTAAAGTGTGCGCTCAAGGCTTTGTAAAGTCTGTGTAAAGGGGCCTGTTTCTCCCCATTCTTAGCGATACCATTGCAATACCATGGTATTTTTCTCCCGTTTTAGTGCAATACTGCTAATCAGGCAGTCCGCCCCCAGAATGATCCAGGCGGGCACGGTAAAGGCGGACGGCAGGACGGATACACAAATCTTTACAAAGGGGTGTACTGTGTAAACCAGCCCTAACGCCAGCCCAGACCAGGCCAGAGAAAAGGGCAAACACACCATTCCCCCCACATTTCCCCGAATTTGGGAGTAGTCCCAGAAGGTCACCCCCAACACATATTTATAATAGAGTCCAAATAGCAGCTCCACCGTGGTGGCCACCACAAGGCCCACCCCCATCACCCATAGGGGGGTGGGATTCGCCCCGGCAAACGCCGCAATGGCCACTGCTCCCACACCATACACCGGACACAGTGGCAGCAGCAGCAGACACTTCCGCCCCCGCCCATGTCCGTGGACCGCCTTGGAATAGGCCACCTCCAGGACATACCCCAAAAAGCTGTATACCAAGATATACCAAATCAATTCCTTCATGGCCCGCCCTCCTGTCCCCCTAGTGTGTCCCAAAGAGGGGCATCTCATGAAATGAATAAAAATTTTTTGTTTCCACAAAATTTTTACCACCAGTTACCTGTTGTTTGACTTGGGGGTTTGTGGTACAATGTATCGAACTTTGCAAGGAGGGACTCCACATGCGTCATTTGATTGACTTCGGGGATTTGACACGACAGGAATGGGACGAGATTTACCAGAGAGCAGACAAGATCATTGACCATCCAGAACAATATTTGGATGTATGTCGTGGTAAGGTGTCGGCCAACCTGTTTTATGAGCCCTCCACCCGTACCAATTTCTCCTTCCAGACCGCTATGATGCGCCTGGGCGGGTCGGTATTCGGCTTTGCAGACCCCAACTCCTCCTCGGTGGCCAAAGGCGAGACGTTGAAGGACACCATTAAGATGGTATCCAACTACGCCGATGTCATCGTCATGCGCACCCCCTGGGAGGGCGCTGCCAAGGCCGCCTCCCTCTACGCCGACGTGCCGGTGATCAACGCCGGTGACGGCGGACACATGCACCCCACCCAGACCACCGCTGACCTGACCACCATCACCCGCCTACGAGGCAGTGTGGACGGGCTTTCCATTGGCCTGTGCGGCGATTTGAAGAACGGGCGCACCGTCCACTCCTTGATTAAGGCTCTGGCCAAGTTCCAGAACATCCGCTTCTATCTCATCGCTCCCCGGGATCTGGCCATTCCCCAGTATCTGCGCCAGTTCATGCAGGAGCATAACATGCCCTTCGTGGAAGTCACCGGTCTGGAGACTGTCATTCCTCAGTTGGACGTGCTGTATATGACCCGCATTCAGAAGGAGCGGTTTGTGGACCCCCTGGAATATGAGCGCAACAAGGGTATCTACATTCTCACCCGGTCCAAGCTGGAGCGGGCTCGAGAGAACCTGCTTGTCATGCACCCCCTGCCCCGGGTGGACGAGATCACCGTGGACGTGGACGACGATCACCGGGCGGTGTACTTCCAGCAGGCCCGCTTCGGCATGTTTGCCCGCATGGCCCTGCTGTCTGATCTGGCCAACCAGCCCCGCATCACCCCCGACCCCGTGGAGATCGGCACCAAACCCGTGTGCCACAACCCCCGGTGCATTACCCAGACCGAGCACTACCTGCCCCCTCTGGTGAAGAAAAACGGCGGCGTGGACTGCTGCGCCTTCTGCGACGCACCCCTGGATTGATTTTTTGCAAAAAGGGCTTGACACCCCAGACATTATGTGCTATTATACACAGGCTGATGTTTGGGGCGTCACCCTTAACCTGCGGGTGTAGTTCAATGGTAGAATCCCAGCC
>CALWXL010000101.1 GCA_944385485.1 uncultured Oscillospiraceae bacterium | reverse complement strand
TGCAAGTGTGAATTTGGCTGCGCCCTTTGCAGCCAAACTTTGCGCGCAGCAGGGTGCAAAACCGGTGGGAAAAGGCTTTGCCTTTTTCCGCCAGTTTTTAGTGGCAGCTGTTGGTGCTCCCCAATTGGAAGGACGCACACTTGGTGTCCTGGCAGCAGTCCACCTTGGTCTGGCAGCAGCCCACCTGGATCTCGTTGAGGGTGCAGGCCTGGTTCTTGAAGTGGGCGCAGCTGGAGACGGTGCACTTGATGTTGGGATTGGTGTGTTCAAACATAGTAAAGACCTCCTGATTTTAGACTCCATCAGGAGTATGCACCAAAGGCTGTGGGTTTATTCCTCCGCCGTGGTGTTTTCTGCCTGCTCAGCCGGTTCCTCAGGGAGCACCTGAGGAATAAATCGGGGCGCGAAGCGGCTGCGGCCACGGCCTTTGACATAGAAGAAGCCGATGGTGGAGAAAATGACTGCGCCAATGAAATTGACGAACAGATCCACCATGGTGTCCACAATGCCGATATCCAGATAGCCACCCAGGCCCAGAGACCTTTGGGTGCCGTCGGCCAGCACCAGAATCACGTCCTGAATGCCGTCTACTACCACGGCGGTGGTGCCGTGGTTGGGGTCCAGGTTCACCGTGGAGATGGTATGCAAGATGGTATCTTTTTGCATATCGAAGTGGAGAAAATAGTCCATGGAGAACTCAAAAAACTCCCACAGGACTCCTACGGTCATGGAGAAGCAGAAGGCCACCACTGCCATGTAGAAGGGGCTGAGGTTCAAAGACACCCGTTCCGTGCGGTTGAGGATGTCCACCAGGGCAAAGCCGATGGCAGCGCACAAAAATCCATTGGTGGTGTGGAGCATGGTATCCCAGTAGGGGAAGGTGATGTAGTAGTCCTGAATTTCCCCCAGGATTTCTGCGGCGAAGATGAACAGGAGAATGATGATCTCCAGGGTATCCGGCAGGTCAATGTGCAGCCGCCGCTCAAAAGCGGAGGGGAGCATGAACAAGAAGAGGGTGAGGATGCACAAGAGCACATTTTCATAGCTTCGGTTGATGGCGGCGGCCACCAGCATGAGGATGACCAGCACACGCAGGACGAAATAGACCGCATAGACCAGGCCTTTTCGCTGAAAGGGGCGGGGCTTGGCATGGGCGGCAGGGGGGTGATGTTTTTTTGGCATGGCAATTCCTCCAGTCAAAGATCAGGGGGGCGGTGCATAGGATGGGGGGAGGTGATAAACATGGATTTGCGTAACAATCAGATTACATTGGGGGAGCTGTGGGACAATCCCCGCAGCCGAAGCGTATTTCAGCGTAAAATCCCCATGCTGTCCAAACACCCGGTGAAGGGGGCGGCCCGTACCGTGACCCTGGAACAGCTCACCGCGTTCCTCTCCAGTTGGGTGCCAGAGAGCATGATCCAGGGCGTGGTGGGGGATCTCAAGAAGCTCTAACGGCTCAGGGGGCGGGCTTGGCCTGCTGTTGCGCGATGGCCCGACCGGCGGGGGTGGCGGCAAGGCCACCCTTGCCCGTCTCCCGCAGGGCAGAGGGGAGGGTACGGCCCACGGTGGCCATGGCGTCAATGACCTGGTCACAGGGGATGGCGGCGGTAATGCCAGCCAGGGCCATATCGGCGCAGGCCATGGCATTCACCGCACCCATGACGTTGCGCTTCACGCAGGGCACCTCCACCAGACCCGCCACGGGATCACACACCAGGCCCAGCACGTTTTGCAGGGCCATGGCGCAGGCGTGGGCCATCTGCTCTGCGCTACCTCCTCGGGCGTGGACCAGGGCGGCGGCGGCCATGCCGGAGGCGGAGCCGATCTCCGCCTGGCAGCCCCCTTCCGCTCCCGAGATGGAGGCCCGGGTGGCGATGACCTGGCCGAATCCGGCGGCCACATACAGGCATTCCACCATAGTCTGGGTGGACAAGCCCTCGCTGCGGCACAGAGGGAGGAGCACGGCGGGCATGACCCCGCTGGCTCCGGCAGTGGGGGCGGCCACAATGCGGCCCATGCAGGCGTTGTGCTCGCCTACTTTCAGGGCGGTGGCGATGACCTGCTGCATAAAGGGGCCGCACAGGGTGTGCTCCACCCCTTCCATCTTGGCACCCTGGCCTCCGGACAGGCCCGAGGCGGAGCGGCGCTGGGGGTCGTAGCTGTCCACAGAGTCCACCATAGCCTGCCACAAGGTCTCCATGCGGGAAAAACTTTCCTCTTCTTTCACATCCCGGTCCTGGCAATCGTCCAGCAGCACCGCCTTCCAAAGAGGGGTCTGGGTGGAGCAGGAGATGAGGTGTTCGACGGATTGAAATGCCATATCAGCAGCCCTCCATATTGAGATAGGTACACTTCTCTACCCCGTCCAGATGGGACAGCTCGTCCACCAGAGCGGGGGAGAGGTGGTTGTCGCATTCGATGACCATCACAGCCAGCCCGCCCCGGCGGTCCCGGTAGAGCTGCATGGTGGCGATGTTGGCCTGATGTTCCGAGAGAACTTGACTGACCTGGGAGACGATGCCCGGGCGGTCCTGGTTGCGGATGATGAGGGTGGGCAGCTCTCCGGAGAAGGAGGCCTCCATCTCGTCAATGGCGTTGACCCGAATGCGTCCGCCGCCCAGGGAGGAGGCGGAGACGGACAGGGTGTGCCCCTGGGCATCAGTGAGATGAATCAGGGCGGTGTTGGGGTGTGCCCCCGGCAGATCCACGGGATGGATAGACACCTCCATGCCTGCCTCCTGGGCCAGCTGGAAGCTGCGGGGAATGTCCGGGTGGTCGGGGGCCAGGTCCAACAGCCCCGCCACAATGGCCCGGTCGGTGCCGTGACCTTTGCCGGTGTCAGCAAAGGAGCCGTGGAGCTGGATCACCGCCTTGACCGGCTGGCTGCCCAGCAGGTGCCGGGCCACCCGACCCATGCGGGCGGCACCAGCCGTATGAGAGCTGGACGGGCCCACCATAATGGGGCCCATAATATCAAAGATGTTCAAAAAGCATTCCGCCTTTGTAAAAAGAGTGGGTGTGTGGGGCCGTCCAGCCCCCGCCGCGGGTGCGGCGTACAAGCGTTTTTGACTTGGACAAGTCAAAAACCTTGGCGCAAAGCGGAATTCACTTCCGCTGCGCAAATAAAATTACGGGGTCCCCGGCGGCCCTGGCCGCTGGGGCTGGGCCCACCATAATGGGACCCATAATATCAAAGATGTTCAAAGGCGTGAACCTCCATATTCAAAAATAGCACGAAGGGGGACGGTGGTACACCGTCCCCCTTTTTCAGACTGTGGAAAACTCTCGGGGTTCGGAGCCTCGCAGAGTTCCGTCATCCGCAGATGACGGAATAAATTGAAATCTCGTCATTTCCACGGACATGTGCCGGGG
>CALWXL010000100.1 GCA_944385485.1 uncultured Oscillospiraceae bacterium | reverse complement strand
CTTGTTGAAAAACTGGAGATCCTCCAGCTTGTAGGATACCATTTGCAAGTCTGCCATGGTTGGCACCTCCGCCCTTCTTGTTGATTTTTCCTGTGTTCCATTGTACCATAGAGGTACCATAGGCAGGCACATGCGCCACATTTGCTGCGTGGATGTGCTCCACACCCCCTGTGACCTTGGCTCCGCCAGCGGCGACACTGCCGCTATTGTACCATAACTTGACATGCTGTGCAACAGGCAACGGGGAAATTTCTCTCCCTTTTGCACACACCCCATGTTTTTTCTGAGGTGATTTTTATGAATGATACCATTGCCGCCATTGCCACCGGGCACCAGGCCACCGCCATCGGCATTCTCCGTCTCTCCGGGCCCCAGGCCATTGCCGCCGTGGACCAAGTATTCACCCCCGCCAACGGAGTGCCCATGTCCCAGCAGCCCGACCGGATGCTGGTCTACGGCACCCTCCACAGCTCCGACGGGCTGGAGCTGGACCACTGCCTGGCCACCGTCTCCCACGCTCCCCACAGCTACACCGGAGAGGACACCGCCGAGCTGCAATGCCACGGCTCCCCCGTGCTGCTGTCCATGGCTCTGGAAGCCCTGTTTGCCTGCGGGGTGCGCCAGGCCCGGGCGGGTGAGTTTACCCAGCGGGCCTTCTTGGCCGGAAAAATGGATTTGACCCGCACCGAAGCCGTGGCCGACCTGATCCACGCCGAGTCCCAGGCCGCCGTCTATCAGGCCGCCGGACAGCTGGGGGGCGCATTGGCCCACATCATCGACCACATCTACGATGAACTCACCGGCCTCATGGCCCATTTCCACGCGGTGCTGGACTACCCTGACGAGGACATCGACCCCTTTGAGGCCCAGGAGATCGCCCGCACTCTGACCCACACCGAGGCACAGCTGGACAAGCTCACCGCCACCTATCACCGGGGCAAAGCCCTGGTGGAGGGCATCCCCTGCGCCATTGTGGGTAAGCCCAACGCGGGAAAATCCACCCTGTTCAATGCCCTTCTGGGCTATGACCGGGCCATCGTCACCCCCATCGCCGGAACCACCCGGGACACCGTGGAGGAGCGGCTGAACCTGGGCGGCGTGCTGCTGCGCCTCATCGACACCGCCGGACTGCGGGACAGCGACGACCAGGTGGAACAGCTGGGGGTAAAGCGCAGCCGGGAGGCGCTGCGCCGCTCCCAGCTGACCCTGGTGGTGGTGGACGCCTCCCGCCCCCGGGATGCCGAGGAAGAGGAACTTCTCTCCCTGGCCGCCGCCCACGGCCCCACCATTCTGGTGTACAACAAAGAGGACCTGCCCTCCACCACCCCCCTGCCTGCCCCCCCTGCAGGGGTGGAGACGGTAACCCTGTCCGCCCTCACCGGGGATGGCATTGACCAGCTGGAGCTGGCCATCCACCGCCTCTTCCCCCAGGACCCCGGCCTGCGTCCCGGAACCCTGCTGACCAACACCCGCCAGGCCCACGCCGCCGCCCAGGCCCGGGACTGCCTGGCCCGCGCCCACCAGGCCCTCCAGGCGGGCATGGCCCCCGATGCCGTGCTCACCGATGTGGAAGAGGCCCTCACCTATTTGGGTGAGCTCACCGGACGTGTGGTGCGAGAAGACATAACTTCCCAAATTTTCCAGCGCTTTTGCGTTGGGAAATGACAGTTTTTGTCACTTTTTGTCCCCTGCCCCCATATCTATGGGTAGCCGCACACAACTTGCACACCATGTGGAAAACTTTGTGGAAGCTGTGGAAGTCCTCATAAGCGGGTTCGTTCCCCCGTCCTCTTTCCATCCTCCCCAGGCGCCCCGTAGGGCGCAAATCTGTCCTTCTGTCGGGGACAGATTTGCGCCCTACGGGGTGCCCGTTCCTTTCTCTGGACTTTTATTCGGTAGTGTGTTAAGATTTCCTTACATCTACCACAGATGGAAAGGAAGAGAGAGCGTATGTCAAAGAAAATGATGAGAACCTACGCCGCTTTTGCCCAGCGTCTGGGCTTTCAGGTGGACGAGAGCGGCGCTCTGTATGGGCAGCGGGGCGGCTATTCCTGGGCCATCTTCCCCGCGGACACCCGCTATCCCTATCAGCTGCGGGTGTGTACCTCGGCGCAGCGGGCAGCCGGGCCTCTGACCAAGGAGGAGATTCGCTCCTTCAAGCAGGGCCGCAAGCCGGTGGTTTACATGGGGCAGGAGCTCCACACCCTCTCCATCACCGTCAACGCCAAGGGCGGTATGGGGCAAAACCGCCTGGAGGAGGCCCTGGACGACTTCGCCTCCTTCCTGCGCACCCTGTCCTTCCACCCCTGCTGTCAGAACTGCGGGCAGGCCGAACCCACGGAGGGCTACTATGTCTCGGGAGGGTATATGCAGCTGTGTCCCTCTTGCGTGGAGTCCCTGACCCGCACCCACAACACCAACCAGCTCCAGCAAAAGCAGAAGAGCGAGTCCGTGGTGGGCGGCATTGTGGGCAGCCTCATCGGCTCTCTGTTGGGGGTGGTGTGCATCATTTTGCTCAGCCAGCTGGGCTATGTCTCCGCACTGTCCGGCATTGTCATGGCCGTGTGTACCCTCAAAGGCTACGAGATGCTGGGAGGCAAGCTGTCCAACCGGGGCATTGTCATCAGCGTGGTGGTGATGGTGGTCATGACCTTCATGGGCGACCGGGCCGACTGGGCCATCCTGGTTGCCCAGCAGCTGGAGGTCCCTCTACCTGTGGCCTTCCAGGCCATTCCCACCCTGTTGGCAGAGGAGATCATCGTGCCCTCCGCCTACTGGGGCAACCTGATTTTGCTGTATGTGTTCACCCTGGCCGGAGCCATCCCCACCGTGCGCAGCTCCATCCGCAACCGCCAGGTGCGCAACATGATCTACCGCCTGGGCCGTCAGCCTGTGGAATTGTAAGAAACAAGCCGCTGTGCAGCATTGCACAGCGGCTTGTTTGATGTTGTATCTCAGTTGTGAGCGTTCATGCGCTCGGCCACCACCCGAGCGGCCTTGACGCCGGAAGCGCCGGCCTGGGCCAGGCCACGGGTGACACCGGCGCCATCACCGATGGCGAAGAAGCCGGGCAGCGCGGTCTCCAGCTGGTTGGACAAGGAGATGCGGGCGGAGTAGAACTTCACCTCGGCCCCATACAGCAGGGTGTCGTAGTTGGCAGTACCGGGGGCCAGCTTGTCCAGGGCGTAAATCATCTCGATGATGTCGTCCAGCTGCCGCTTGGGCAGGGCCAGGGACAAATCCCCGGGGACGGCGGCGGTGAGGGTGGGCCGCACGAAAGACTTGGACAGGCGATGCTCGTTGGTGCGGATGCCGGACACCAGATCGCCGAAGCGCTGCACCAGCACGCCGCCGGCCAGCATGTTGGACAGGGAGGCGATGTGCTTGCCGTAGCGGTAGGGCTCATTGAAGGGCTGGGTGAA
>CALWXL010000099.1 GCA_944385485.1 uncultured Oscillospiraceae bacterium | reverse complement strand
GAGACGATCTCCTCCACCGTGGCAGGAAAGTCCCGCTGTACCTGGGTCTGTTGGGGCAGATAGCCCAAATCCTTCTGGGTCAGCCCCTCTCCCAGGGTGATCTGGCCGGCCAGCGGGGGTTGCAAGCCCAGTAGGGTACGCAAAAAGGTGCTTTTCCCCACTCCATTGTCTCCCACAATGCACAGGTAATCCCCTCGGGTTACCTCCAGATCCAAGCCTTGGACCAACACTTGTTTGCCATAGCCCAAGGCCACATGCTCACACTGTATCAATGCCATGGTTTAGCCCACTCCGTTCAGGGCCTTGGTCAGCACCTGCAAGTTCTCCTCCATGGCAGACAGGTAGGTCAGCCCCTGCTGAGCCTGCTGCTGGGTCACTGCCTGGAGGGAGTTGAGCTGAGCCACAGTCTGCTTGTTCTGACTGGTGTTCTCCCACACCGTCCGGGCCAAGCTGCCGTCGCTGCCCTCGATGGTGAGCACGCAGGGCAGATCCAGCCCCTCCAGGGTGGTGGCCAGGAAGGCCACCGTCTCAAAGCTGGCCTCGGTCTCCGCCGAGCAGCCGGCAAAGGCGGCGTAATACTGGATGCCGTAGTCGTCCATCAGATAGCGGAAGGGGAAGCGGTCGCAGAACAGCACCGTGTCATACTTGGCTCCCTGGGCCATAGTTTGGTACTCCTGGTCCAGCTGCTCCAGCTTGGTCTGGTAGCTCTTTTGGGCGTCCAGGTAGTTCTGGGCATGGTCCGGATCGGCCTGCCCCAGCTTCTGGGCCAAGGTCTGGGTGAGGGTGACGGCGTTTTTCAGCGACAGCCAAATGTGCTCGTCCATTTCATGCTGGTGCTCCTCGTCGTGGTCATGGTCATGGTCGTGGTCCTCCTCCACCCCGGGCAGAGGCTCCTCCTCTTTTACCCGATCCCCCAGTTCTTCCATGAGGTTGACTACCACCCGGCCCTCCTTGCCGCCCTGGGCCAGGGCCTCCTCCATCCAGCTCTCCGACTCGCCGCCCACGTACACCAGCACGTCGCAGTTGGAAATGGTCACCAGATCATCCACCGTGGGCTGGTAGCTGTGGACGTCCACGCCGCTTTTCATCAGCCAGGTGATGTCCACGTTCTCGCTGTTCTCTCCCACAATCTCCCGCACCCAGTCGTAGGCGGGGAATACGGTGGTAACCACCGACAGCTTCTTCTCCTCCCCCTTGTCCTGGCTGGCAACGGGAGCACACCCTGCCAAAACCAGCAGAGATAAACATAGTACAATCCATCGTTTCACGGGTAAAACCTCCGATTTCAGAATTTTTCAGCAAAAAAGCAGAAGGGAGGCCACGCCAAATAAGCCTGCCACATCTTGTGGCAGACCACCCCTTCTGTATGGTTTTCACACCGATTTAATTGGAGAGTTTTACCTTGAGTGAGATGAGGGTGGTTGTAATCCCCTCCTGTTCCCCACCGGTCTGGGCCATCCGCTGCGCCATGGAGGGACGCAGCAGCTCCACGCCGCTGCCCCCCTGGGCGGCGGTGTGGGACAAGCGGTGCTGGTTTTCCTGCACCTGCTGACACACCGCACAGCTCTCCCCCACCGGATGGTGGTGCAGCACATGGAGGGAACACACTTGCGTCAACGCCAGCAGCAGCACAAAGCCCAGGCAGAGTAGGGACGCCTGGACACGTTGACGGGTCTTCATGGTTTGCACCTCCAGTCTGGGAAACGTTGAGTATCATTATATCCGCCCGCTTTTGCCCTGTCAACAGAAAGGTTAGCCAAAACTAACAAAACCCCAACCACCCGATTTGGGCGGTTGGGGTTTTGAAATCTCTGAGGAAAGAGGAATTACTCGTCGATGGAGATGGAGAGGATCTCGTCCTCCTCCACGCCCTCCTGGGTGTCCTCCACGTCGTCCACCTGGGGCTCTTCGGCCTCACGGGCGGCCTCGGCGGCGGCGTTGACCGCATCGAAGCGGCTCTCCTCCTGGGGCATCTCGTCCTCAATCTTGTCATACTTGCGGTAGGCAGCCAGACCGGAACCGGCGGGGATGAGCTTACCGATGATGACGTTCTCCTTCAGGCCCAGCAGGTGGTCCACCTTACCCTTGATGGCGGCTTCGGTGAGCACCTTGGTGGTCTCCTGGAAGGAGGCGGCGGACAGGAAGGACTCGGTGGCCAGAGAGGCCTTGGTGATACCCAGCAGCAGACGGGTGCAGGTGGGCAGACGCAGCTCCTCGCCGTTCTCCTGCTTCTCGCCAGCGGCGATGCGGGCCTCCACGGCCTTGTAGGCGTCCTTGTACTCGATGATATCCACGGTGGAACCGGACAGCAGGGTGGAATCCCCGGCGTCCTCCACACGCACCTTGCGCATCATCTGACGGGCGATGACCTCGATGTGCTTGTCGTTGATATCTACGCCCTGCTGACGGTAGGGCTTCTGAACTTCCTGAATGAGGTAGTTATGAACGGCATCCACACCACGCACCCGCAGCACGTCGTGGGGGGACAGAGCACCGTCGGTGAGCTCCTGACCCTTGACCACACGGTCTCCGGCCTTGACCCGGATACCGGCGCTGTAGGGGATGGCGTAGGTGACCACCTCGCCGTCGTCGGCGGTGATGGTGACGTTGCACAGGGTGGCACGCTTGGCCTCCTCCATGGAGACGGTGCCGGAGATCTCGGCCAGCTGGGCCATCTTCTTGGGCTTGCGGGCCTCGAACAGCTCCTCAACACGGGGAAGACCCTGGGTGATATCGCCGCCGGCCACGCCGCCGGTGTGGAAGGTACGCATGGTCAGCTGAGTACCAGGCTCGCCGATGGACTGAGCGGCGATGATACCAACGGCCTCGCCCTGACCCACAGGCTCGCCGAAGGCCATGTTCATGCCGTAGCACTTGGCGCACACGCCGTTGCGGGCCTCACAGGTGAGCACGGAGCGCACCCGGATGGACACCTTGCGGTCGGGATCGCCCTCGGCCTCGGCCTGCTCACGCAGCTTGGCCTCGATGAGCTTGGCCTGGTCGGCGCTGACCATCTCGTGGTGGCTAATGAGCACCTCGCCGGTGCGGAAGTCCTTGAAGTCCTCGCACAGGTAGCGGCCACGCAGACGCTCGTTGAGGGGCTCGATGACCTGGCCGTTCTCGCTGATCTCGAACACGGTGATGCCGTCGTGGGTACCACAGTCCTCCTCCCGGATGATGACCTCCTGGGAGACGTCCACCAGACGGCGGGTCAGGTAACCAGAGTCGGCGGTACGCAGAGCGGTATCGGCCATGCCCTTTCGAGCGCCTCTGGAGGAAATGAAGTATTCCAACACGGACAGACCTTCACGGAAGTTGGCCTTGATGGGGATCTCGATGGTACGGCCGGAGGTATCGGCCATCAGACCACGCATACCAGCCAGCTGACGAATCTGAGCGGCAGAACCACGGGCGCCGGAGTCGGCCATCATGAAGATGGGGTTGTAGCGGTCCATGCCCTTTTGCAGAGCGTCGGACACGTCGGCAGTGGTCTTCTCCCAGGCGGACACCACCAAGCGGTAGCGCTCCTCGTTGGTGAGGAAGCCGCGCTTGTACTGGTTCTCGATCTTCACAACTTCCTTCTCGGTGTTGGCGATGAGTTCCTTCTTCTGGGGAGGCACGGTCATGTCGGCGATGGCCACAGTCAGAGAGCCGCGGGTGGAGAACTTATAGCCACGGGCCTTGATGGTATCCAGCACGGTGGCGGACACGGTGAAGCCGTGCTTGGCAATGCAGCTGTCCACGATCTTGCCCAGCTGCTTCTTGCCGCAGACAAAGTTGAT
>CALWXL010000098.1 GCA_944385485.1 uncultured Oscillospiraceae bacterium | reverse complement strand
TCGGTGAGCACGGCCTTCATGTTGGCCTTGGTCTGCTCATAGGGCAGGACACGGGGGCCGGAGACGTACTCGCCGTACTCGGCAGTGTCGGAGATGGAGTAGTTCATCATGGCCACGCCGCCCTTGTTGATCAGGTCGATGATCAGCTTCATCTCGTGGATGCACTCGAAGTAGGCGTTCTCGGGGGCATAGCCGGCCTCCACCAGGGTCTCAAAGCCCAGGCGCATCAGCTCTACCACGCCGCCGCACAGAACGGCCTGCTCACCGAACAGGTCGGTCTCGGTCTCGTCGGCGAAGGTGGTCTCCATCACGCCGCCACGGGCGCCGCCGATGCCGGCAGCGTAGGCCAGGCCGATCTGATAGGCCTTGCCGGTGGCGTCCTGCTCCACAGCGATGAGGCAGGGCACGCCCTTGCCAGCCACGAACTGAGAGCGGACGGTGTGGCCGGGGCCCTTGGGGGCGATCATGAACACGTCCACGTCGGCGGGGGGCACGATCTGGCCGTAGTGGATGTTGAAGCCGTGGGCGAAGGCCAGGGCCTTGCCAGCGGTGAGGTAGGGGGCGATGTCCTTCTTATACATATCGGCCTGACGCTCGTCGTTGATGAGGACCATGATGATGTCGGCGATCTTGGTGGCCTCGGCGGTCTCCATGACGGTGAAGCCGTCCTTCTCTGCCACAGCCCAGCTCTTGCCGCCCTTATACAGGCCGATGATCACGTCACAGCCGGAATCCCGCAGGTTCATGGCGTGGGCGTGGCCCTGGGAGCCGTAACCCACAATGGCAATCTTCTTGCCAGCCAGGTAGTTCAGGTCGCAATCCTTTTCATAGTACATCTTAGCCATGATAAAACACTCCTTAAATAGAATATATTGCAATGTTAGAGAACATTCTTACCAAGATCAAATTCGTCGGTCTCTTTGTTGTCGTCGTTGTCGTTGATGGTGGCCTCGCCACGCTCCAAGGCTACCATACCGGTGCGCACCAGCTCGAGAATGCCAAACTCGCACAAAAGCTTTTCCAAAGCGTCGTCCTTGGACTCCTGGCCGATGACCGCCAGGGTCAGACTCTTGGTGGACACATCAATGATGGTGGCCCGGAAGATGTTGGCGATCTGAATGACTTCGTTGCGCACGTCCCGGCCCTCGGCCTTGACCTTGATGAGCACCAGCTCCCGGCGAATGGAGGAGGCGGGGGGAAGCAGCCGCACGGAGTAGACACAGAAGAGCTTGCGCAGCTGGTTGATGATCTGTTCCACCATCAAGTCGTCGCATTTCACCTCGATGGTGATACGGGACACCTCGGGGTCGTCGGTGGTGCCCACCGCCAGAGACTCGATGTTGTATCCCTTCCGGGAGAAGAGGCGGGAGACCTGGGAGAGGACGCCGGGGGTGTTTTCCACCAGCACGGACAGGGTGTGTCGGGTAATGAAGCTGTTCATAGTGGCCCTCCTCTCAGTGCAAAATGAAGTCGGTGACGGGGGTACCTGCACTGACCATGGGGTGTACCATGGCATCCATGCGGATGGTGCAGTCGATGACGCAGGCGCATCCGGCCTCCAGCGCCTGCTGCAAGGCCTCTTGGAATTCCGCCTGGGTTCCCGCCCGGAAGCCCTTGAGGCCGTAGGCCTCGGCCAATTTCACGAAGTCAGGGCCACGGTCCAGGTCGGTCTGGGAGAACCGCTTGTTGTAAATGAGGTTCTGCCACTGACGAACCATGCCCAGAGTGCCGTTATTGAAGATGACGGTGATCACCGGGATGTGGTAATGCTCCAGAGTGGCCAGCTCGTGGCAGTTCATGCGGAAGCAGCCGTCTCCGGTGCAGTGGACCACGATCTGGTCGGGGTTTCCCACCTTGGCCCCCATGGCGGCGCCCAGGCCGAAGCCCATGGTGCCGAAGCCGCCGCTGGTGAGCAGCTGGCCGGGGCGGGAGAAGTGGTAGTACTGACAGGACCACATCTGATGCTGACCCACGTCGGTGGCAATGATGGCCTGGCCGTGGGTGAGCTCCTGGATGGTCTCCAGCACCTCGTGGGCGTGGAGCACATCGTCCTTTTTCAGGGGCAGCTCCTTGTGGGAGAACACCTCCGCCCTCCAGGCGGAGTAGTCGTGGCGGGGCAGCTTCTCGTTGAGCAGCTCCAGCACCCTTCTGGCATCTCCGATGATGTGGTGATAGGTGAGGACGTTTTTGTCAATTTCCGCCCGGTCAATGTCGATATGTACGATTTTGGCCTGCTTGGCAAAGGTGGCGGGGTCGGTGGCCACCCGGTCGGAGAAGCGGCAGCCGATGGCGATGAGCAAATCGCACTGGGTGGTGGCGATGTTGGAGGCGTGAGAGCCGTGCATGCCCACCATTCCAGTGAACAGAGGGTGGTCGCCGGGACAGGCGCCGCCGCCCATGATGGTGGAGCCCACCGGGGCGTCCAGGGTTTCGATGAACTTGCGGAACTCAGGTACAGCGCCCCGGGAGCGGATGACGCCGCCGCCCACCAGCACCATGGGCTTCTGGGCCTGAGCAATCAACTCCAACAGCTTTTCGATGTCCCCGTGGTCCGGCTCCGGGGTACCAAGGTCCCGTCCGGTGCGCCGCATCAGGTTGGCCAGGCGGCCGTGATTGGGGTGCTCGGACACGGGCAGATATTCATAGTCCGCTTCGGCGGCGGTGACGTTCTTGGCGATATCCACCAGCACCGGGCCGGGCCGGCCGGACCGGGCGATGGCGAAGGCCTCTCGGATCACGTCCGCCAGCTTGTTGACATCCTTCACCAGATAATTGCACTTGGTGATGGGCATGGTGATGCCGGTGATGTCTACCTCCTGGAAGGAGTCCTTGCCGATGAGGTTTTCCGAGACGTTGCAGGTGATGAATACCACCGGGGAGGAGTCGTAGTAAGCGGTGGCGATGCCGGTGACCAGGTTGGTGGCGCCAGGGCCTGAGGTGGCAAAGCACACGCCCACCTTTCCGGTGGAACGGGCGTAGCCGTCGGCGGCGTGGCTGGCTCCCTGCTCATGGGAGGTGAGATAGTGGTGAATTTTGTCCTTGTATCCGTGGAGCTCAAACTCATCGTAAATGTTGAGAATGGTGCCTCCCGGATAGCCGAACACCGTGTCCACACCCTGCTCCAGCAGACACTCCATCACGATTTGAGAACCTCTCATGATCATTCATAACCCTCCTTTGGATAGAAAAAGAACGCAACTTCATCCTGTATTAGGACGAAGCTGCGCTCCGCGGTACCACCTAAATTCCCCCATGCGGGGGCACTTGATCCCGATAACGGCGGGGGCCGGTCCTGCCTACTACCATCACGGGGTTCAGCCGGACTGCTTCCAGGGGAGATTCACCACACCACACAGCAGGAAGGACTCGCACCAAACGCCTTCTCTCTGAGCTGCCGACACGGGGGGCTACTGGCCTGATCGTCGCAGTTGTTTGCTTTAGATTATTAAAGCCATGATAGACCCTTTCCCTCCATTTGTCAATGAGAAATTGCGGGGGTAAAAAAGATTTTACACTCTACCGAAATAATGTGGTGATGCAAAAAGAATTTTGGTGATATATAAAAAGGTCTGGAAGTGTCCCTTTGGGAGAACACTTCCAGACCTTTGCCCAGGGGAAAAGCCCTCGGCAGAGTTTCCCCGCCCGCAGGCGGGGAAAGCAGTTGAAATTCATGTTCTCCCAGGACATGTGCCTGGGAGAACATACTTCTCACCCTGCAAGTGTGAATTTGGCTGCGCCCTTTGCAGCCAAACTTTGCGCGCAGCAGGGTGCAAAACCGGTGGGAAAAGGCT
>CALWXL010000097.1 GCA_944385485.1 uncultured Oscillospiraceae bacterium | reverse complement strand
GACTCCCAGTTGGTCTTGGACACGTCGGAGCAGAACTTCTCCGGGCGGCCAAAGGCGGGGTCCTGCCGGGCGATGTTCTTCCACAGGTTCCAGCAGCCGCTGGTGCGCACTAGGGCGTCCCCATTGGGAGCGTGGTCCTGGTCGCCGTAGATGGTGCCCTCGGTGCAGGAGCCGTTGGTGACAAAGACCAGGTCCTGCTCGGTGAGCACGATGCCCTTCTCCACCCCCTTGACCTTACACTCGATGGCGGAGGCCACCTTGCGTCCGTCCTGAATGTCAAAGAGGACGTTGGTCACTTCGGTGCCGAACTGGAAGTCCACCCCCGCATCCTCCAGGTATTTCTACATGGGGAGAATGAGGGATTCATACTGGTTGTAGCGGGTAAACTTCAAAGCACTGAAATCAGGCAGGCCCGCAATGTGGTGGATGAAGCGCTGGAAATACAGCTTCATTTCCAGGGCGCTGTGCCAGTTTTCAAAGGCAAACATGGTGCGCCAATACAGCCAGAAGGTGGACTCAAACACCTCGTCGTCAAACACATCCTCGATGGTCTTGTCGTACAAATCCTCGTCGGGGGTCAAAAACAGCTTGACGATCTCCATGCACCCCTCCTGGCTGAGCCGGAACTGTCCATCGGTGTGGGCGTCCTGGCCCCGGTTGACGGTGGCGCGGCACAGAGAGTAGTTGGGGTCGTGCTTGTTGAGCCAATAGAACTCGTCCAGCACCGAAGCCCCGGGGATCTCCAGAGAGGGAATGGAGCGGAACAGATCCCACAGGCACTCAAAGTGGTCCTCCATCTCCCGGCCGCCCCGCATGATATAGCCGCGGCTGGGGTCCAAAATACCGTCGCAGGCGCCGCCTGCCACGTCCATGGCCTCCAGAATGTGGATGTGATCCCCCTTCATCTGGCCATCCCGCACCAGGAAGCAGGCTGCAGCCAAAGAGGCCAGACCGCTGCCCACCAGATAGGCGTGCTTGTCGTCCACGCCCTGGGGCTTTTCCGGGCGGGCAAAGGCCTCATAGTTGCCCTTGGTATAGTAGATACCCTTGCTGTTTTTCTGCTGCTTGCCCAGCTCTGTGTTCCGGTATTCCGACTGGGTCTGGGCTTGGGCCTGCTTGGCCTCCTGCTTCTTCTTGGTGAAAAACACCGCCGCGCCCGTTCCAGCCAGGCCAGCTGCGGCAGCGGTGAGGGCTGCGATTTGCTTTCGATCCATAGAGGATAACCACCTTTCTATCGGTACCGCTCCTGCGGTAGATCTTGTTGATGGTCTTATCCTACCCCCACACCGCGAGAAAAAAACATAAACAGATACGGGGGAATGATAAAAATTTTATCATTCCCCCGTATCTGTTAAGCGGTTTGGATTATTTATGCAGGGCCGCAAAATTGGCAATGGAATGGGCCACATTGCCCTGCACGGTGGTGCTGATGCGCTCCACCAGCCCATGGTAGTCCTCTCCCATGCCCTGTTTGATCCAGTCCAGCATCAGACCCACAAAGCTGTACTTGTAAAAGTCGGCGATGAACTTCTTGTCTGCTTCGGAAATGGCCACGCCCTGGCTTTTTTCCTCCACCACACCCCGGATCAGGCCATAGGTGAGCTGGAACAGATAGCTCTCCATGCGCTCCCGGCTGATGCAGCGGTAGGCGTTGAGCACAAAGGGACGGTTCTCCAACACCGCCTCAAAAATCTGGGTCAGCCCCTCCTGCCAGGTGTCATAGGTCTTTTTCCCCTGCAACGCCTGGGTGGCATCCTCCACGCAGGTCCACTCCACCAGGTCATAGATGTCCTTAAAGTGGTAGTAAAAGGCCATGCGGCTCATGCCGCAATCACTGGTCAGATCCTTGATGGTGATCTTATCCAGCGGCTTTTTCAGCATCCACCGTTTCAACGATGCCGACAGGGCCGGTTTGGTGGCATTCATGGCTTGTCCCCCTTTGTTCACGGAAAAAAGCGTACCGCCTGCGTCCCAAAGGACACAGGCGGTCGCTGTCCAACGCCCTCAACGGGCGCTCTGTTTTGTTGGAATCGACGTGCCGTCCGCCACTTACTCGTGGTCGTGGTCGCAACCGCAGTCACAGCCGCAGCCGCACTCATCGTCCTCTCCGCCGAAGTCCAGAGCGAACTTCTGACCGCACTTGGGACAGTCGATGACACCGGCCTCCAGCACTTCATCGTCAATCACCAGACCCTCCCCGCAGTTGGGGCAGTCCACCTCGAAGAAGTCCTCGCCGTCCAGGTCGTCGTCGTAGTCCACATCGTGATCGCAGCAGCAATCGTCCTCGTC
Source organism: uncultured Oscillospiraceae bacterium (assembly GCA_944385485.1). GTDB lineage: Bacteria > Bacillota > Clostridia > Oscillospirales > Oscillospiraceae > Enterenecus. The sequence continues at coordinate 1,572 of CALWXL010000097.1, read as the reverse complement.
ATCCTCGCCCACAATAGCCTCCACATCGGCCAGGTCGTCGGAAATGGCGTCGATCTCCTCACCAAACTCGTCCAGAGTGGCATCCACAGTGTCCAGCTGGTCGCCGATCTCCTTGAGGACATCCAGCATCTCAGCCAACACCTTGGCCTCGCCGTTCTCAGACTTGTCCAGGCCCATGCCGTCAAACATACCCTGGATATATGCAACCTTCTCAGAAATGGTCATGATGATATCTCCCTTCCAGTGTGCGAATTGTGTGGATTGGAATGGAACCGATTCAATCAGCTCTTGAGCGAATTAGCCCTTGCAGCGCTCCATATACTCGCCAGTGCGGGTATCGATGCGGATGCGGTCGCCAGCGTTGATGAACAGGGGCACCTTGATCTCAGCGCCAGTCTCCAGGGTGGCGGGCTTGGTCACGTTGGTGGCGGTGTCGCCCTTGATGCCGGGCTCGGTCTCGGTGACCTCCAGGTCCACGAAGTTGGGGGGCTCCACGCCGAACACGCTGCCCTTGTAGGACATGATCTTGCAGGACATGTTCTCCTTGACGAACTTGAAGTTGTCGCCCAGGACGCTCTTGTTCACGGGGAGCATGTCGTAGGTCTCCATGTCCATGAAGTAGTACAGATCGCCATCGTTGTAGCTGTACTCCATCTCCTTGCGGTCCACGAAAGCCTGCTCGAACTTAGCAGTGGGGTTGAAAGAAGTCTCGGTCACAGCACCGGTGATGACATTCTTCATCTTGGTACGCACGAAAGCGGCGCCCTTACCGGGCTTAACGTGCTGGAACTCCACAACCTGCATCACCTTGCCGTCCATCTCAAAGGTCACGCCATTGCGGAAATCGCCTGCGGTAATCATTGCCATTGGTCTCGTCCTCCAATATCAAAAGTTTGGGAATCCAAATATAAGTCACTGTATTATACCCCATCCCCCCTTTTTTTGCAAGGGGGTGGGCCACAATTCTGGGCGGAAAAAGGGGAATCTCCCTTGTGCCAGTTGCCCAGATTACAGGATGATCAGGTCCTTGGGGGAAGCGGTGATGTCCACGCAGCCCTCGTCGGTCAGCCACAGCACATCCTCAATGCGCACGCCGAACTTGCCGGGCAGGTAGATGCCGGGCTCGGCAGACAGGGTGGCGCCGGAGGGGATGACATGGGGCCAGAAGGGGGAGAACCGGGGATTTTCGTGGATTTCAATGCCCAAGGAGTGGCCGAAGCCATGTCCAAAGTATTCCCCATAACCGGCGTCAGCAATCACCTTGGCAGCGGCGTTGTGCACCACATCGCCGGTGACACCGCCATGGGCGGCGGCAATGCCAGCCAGCTGAGCCTTCAGAACGGTGTCGTACACCAGGCGCATCTCGTCGGTGGGCTCACCCACGGCCACGGTACGGGTCATGTCGGAGCAGTAGCCGCCCACCACACAGCCGAAGTCCATGGTGACGAACTGGCCCTTCTCGATGACCGACAGGCCAGGCACGGCGTGGGGCTTGGAGCCGTTGGCGCCGCTGGCCACGATGGGGTCGAAGGAGTTGCGCTGGGCGCCCTTGCTGGCCATGATGTAGGTCAG
>CALWXL010000096.1 GCA_944385485.1 uncultured Oscillospiraceae bacterium | reverse complement strand
TGGTGGAAGAGTTGAGAAAACGTGAGGCGGTGGAGGTGGTGCAGGTACTGCCCTATCAGGAGTATCGCATTTTGGTGGGAGACCGGGAGACCCGCGACAGCGGTCCCGCCCTTCTTCTGCGGGTCTGGGATTAGTTTTGTGTTGCTGGGCTTGGGGTCCAGTGGTAGAATAAACCTACAAGCAGGATGCTTTGCGGTAGAGTACAAGGAACAAAAGGTTCAAGGGGCGGCGAGTCGCCGTCCGGGGTTACGATGCAGTGTTCGACTTTGACCGGGCAAAGTCGGTGGCTTGAATGGATATTCAAGTATTTTGGTACCGCAAGGAATCATGGTTTGTGAGTGGTGGGGAAACGTATGTATATCCGAGAGGATGGCACCATTTATTTTCATGAATGGGACAGACCGTTTGTTGCTAAGTTTGGGGAGTACACAGCCACTCAAATGGTACTGGCGTTCCAAACTGAACACCGTGGCCTACCATTTCTCTATGACACTCACCAGCTGGCTGCGTTCTTACAGATGAACCGCAAACGGCTGTTCGACCTGGTAAAACAAGTGGATGAGCATTATGACCGGGTGGAAATAGTCCAGAAAAACGGCAAGAAGCGGGTGCTCCATGTTCCGGATGGAACGTTGAAGGCGGTGCAGCGTCAAATTCAACGAAACATCCTGATGCACTTTTTGCCCTCGTCGTATGCCACGGCGTACATCCGCCGGAGAACTCTGGTGGACAACGCAGCGCCCCATGTGGGAAAGCGGTATCTCTTGAAATTGGATATCACCGACTTTTTTGGCAGTATTCGATTTGCGCAGGTGTACCGCAGTGCCTTTTGCAGCCCCTATTTTCCCAAGCAGGTGGGGGTGTTGCTCACACGTCTGTGTTGTTGGCAGGGAGCTTTGCCTCAAGGCGCACCCACATCCCCGGCCCTTTCCAATTTGGTGATGAAATCGTTTGATGTATACCTGGGAGAATGGTGCCGGAGACATGCCATTGCCTATACCCGTTATTGCGATGACATGACGTTTTCCGCAGACCATCCCCTGTACATGGTCTACCAGAAGGTACAAACCATGTTGGAGCATATGGGGTTTTCCCTCCACGAGGACAAAACCTGTTTTGTCACCCGAGCTTCCCGGCAGTGTGTCACCGGGCTTACCGTCAATGAAACTGTGTTGGTGTCCAGGGTGTACAAACGTCGACTTCGCCAGGAACTGTATTACGCTCAAAAGTTTGGTTTGGCGGACAGTCTGAGGCACACCCAAAGAGGGAAGTTCTTCACAGGTGAGATGCCAGATGTGGAGAGATATCGGAATCACCTGCTGGGTCAGGTGGGATTTGTCCTCCAAGTGGAGCCGGAAAACCGTTGGTTTCAACACGCAAGGAATGCGTTGAAAACAATGAGATAAACGAAAAAGGAGTGACCATAACATGAGCAAACCGGAGTGGATGACGCAGAAGGACTTTGACAAAAAGATGAAGGAGAAGGATCGAGATTTCTTCACTTGTCCGGCAGAAGAGTTGGCCCAAAAGTTGATCGGCAAGAATCTGTGCCATGTTGTCGATAAGGATACAGATCCCTTTGTGGTCAAGGCCCGGATTCGGATCACAGAGGCTTATCCACACACGGATGATGTCACAGATGGGAACCGGGAAAAGACCGGGACCTCCCAGGCGCTGAAAGGTGGACACCTGCACCTGTTCATCAAAAAAGGAAATGACAGGAAACGTATGGATGTGGTAGCCAATAAGGAGCATGTATCCGAAGGAGTTTTGATTTGCAACGCCGATCCCTATGATGGCCCTCGAAATGTGGTGGATGGGTTGGATATTCCCAACAGTGTCGATGGCATGGATATGCTGAAAGATGACGCCGAAATCTGGATTGAGGACGATGGCACCCAGGCGGAGTTGAAGAAGCCGACCAAGCGCAAGAACATCCCAGATGACAAGCCCCTGCGCTTTGCCGCAAAGAGCTTTCTCTTCAAGTGAGGGAGAGGGGGAGAGACCGGATGCTCTACCTTTCTTCTTTGCTCCAAACGACTCCCATCTATCAAGCTGCGGCGGACAGATTGTCCGCCGCACTTGCGTCTCAACAGATCCCATATCGGTTTTTGACCGGGACCAAGGACATCTGGCTGCGAGATTTCATGCCGGTCCAAAATCGAGACGGAACCTTTGTCTCCTTTCGCTACGACCCGGGGTATCTCCAAGACACCCCGGAGCTGAAAACCGATTATGAGAAGGACATTGCCCCCCAGCTTTCTCTGTCTGCGACGTATTCCTCCATCAACCTGGACGGCGGAAATGTGGTGTTCTCCCCCTCCAGGGAAAGGGTTGTCATCAGTGACCGGGTGCTGCGGGAAAATCCTGCATACGCCCCAGGAGAACTGGTAAAGGCCTTGGAGGAGCAGCTGATGGCCCAGGTGATCCTGATTCCATCCCTGCCCAGTGATATGACCGGTCATGCGGACGGAATGGTGCGATTTGTGGATGAAAACACCGTAGTGGGCAACCGTGTCCCCTACCAATATGGCCTGGAGGGGCGCATCAAACGGGTGTTGCGCACCTATCACATCCAGGTGGTAGACTTCCCCTATTTTTACTCCCCCAAAGACAGCGCCGTGGGGTGCTATCTCAATTTTCTGGAGACGGACACTTGCATCTTTCTACCTGTGTTCGGCGTTGCCATGGATCAGGAGGCGGTGGCACAGGCACAAGCACTCTTTTCCAAGCCAGTGGTGCCGGTGTGCATCAACGAGATTGCAGCACAAGGCGGTGTCCTCAACTGCATCAGCTGGGAGATGCCGTAAGGTTTCACGGATTGCTTTCCCGGTACAAATCCGGTAGAATGAAACCCATCAACCCACGAGAGGAGGGTGTGCCATGCTCACCCTATTGTATGCCCGGGCGGGGCAGGAAATACGAAGAGAGTTGCTGGAGCGGCTGGGGGACTCCCCGGCCCAGCGCCGTCTGCTGCTGGTGCCCGAACAGTACTCCCACGAGAGCGAGCGGGCTATGTGCCAGGTGCTGGGCAACGGGGCCTCCCGCACCTGTGAGGTGCTCTCCTTCACCCGCCTGGCCGGACGGCTGCGGGAGGTGGCAGGGGGCGGAGCCGCCCCGGTGCTGGACGGGGGCGGGCGGATGCTGCTGATGTACGCCGCCCTGCGCCAGTGCGCCCCCCAGCTGCGCATCTACCGCTCCCCCTCCCGGAAGCCCGCCTTTCTCACCCATGTGCTGGCCACCATCGACGAGTGCAAGAGCTGCTGTGTGCAGCCCCAGCAGCTCTTAGAGGCTGGGGAGGAGCTGGGGGGCCAGCAGGGGGATAAGTGGCGAGATATTGGCCTGTTGTACGCCGCTTACGAGGCTCTGGCTGCCCAGGGAGCCGCCGACCCCCGCAGCCGCCTGGATGTGCTCACCCAGCAGCTGGAGGACACCCAGTGGGCCAGAGGCAAGGAGATCGCCGTCTTTGGCTTCACCGACTTCACCCCCCAGGAGGAGCGGGTGCTGGAAAAGCTGATGGTTCAGGCCCACGTCACGGTGGCCCTAGTGTGTGACCCGGACAACGACCCCGAGGGCATCTTTGAGCCCGCTTTACGGGCGGCCTCCAGGCTCAAGCGTCTGGCCCGGCAGGGAGGGACGGGGGTGGAGGAGCAGACCCTCCACCGCCCCCAGCCCAGCCGCCCCGCCCTATCCTGGATGGAGGGTCATCTGTACGGCCCTCTGCCCACACCTTGGAGGGAAGAATGCCCGGTGACTCTGGCCCAGGCGTCCACACCTCGGCAGGAGGTGGAGTGGGCGGCCAGCCAGATTGTGACCCTGCTGCGCATGAGGAAGGTGCGGTGCCGGGACATCGTGGTGTGTCCCCGGCGGCTGGAGGGGTACGGGGAGCTGGTGGAGAGCGTCTTTGCCCAGTACGGCATCCCCGTCTACCTCAGCGCCATGGAGGACGTGCTGCGCCACCC
>CALWXL010000095.1 GCA_944385485.1 uncultured Oscillospiraceae bacterium | reverse complement strand
CTGGCTGAAAAGCGGAAGGAGATGCGTCAGGCATGATTCCATACCTCACCAAAGCCCTGGGCAACCTGTTCCGCGCCCCGGCCACCGAGAAGTTCCCCAAGGGGGAGCCCCCCAAGGCAGCCCCCGGCTATCGTGGCCGCATCATCTACCACCCGGAGACCTGCGTCAACTGCGGGATGTGTATGCGGGTGTGCGCCCCCCAGTGCATGGAGCGCACCATTGAGCCCCTGCCCAACGGGGACCAGAAAATCACCCTCACCTTCGACCTGACCAGCTGCACCTTCTGCTCCATGTGCGCCGACTTCTGTTCCCGTCACTCCATCGAGCTCAGCGATGACTACATGATCGTGGGCACCAAGCCTGAGGACTTCCTGGTCTCCGGCACCTTCATCAAGAAGGCGCCGCCCCCCAAGCTGACCCCGGAACAGATCGCCGAGCTGAAGGCCAAGGCAGAGGCCGCCAAAGCCGCCAAGGCGGCAGCCGAGAAAGCCGATGGCTGAGCGCTCCCGCATTCGCCTGGAGGTGGAGGGGCTGGTGCAGGGGGTGGGGTTTCGCCCCACCGTCCACCGCCTCACCACCCAGCTGGGCCTGTCCGGCTTCATCCGCAACACCTCCCAGGGGGCGGAGCTGGAGCTGGAGGGGCATCCAGACCAGGTGGCCCAATTCGTGCCTCTTTTGCAGCAACAGGCCCCGGTGCTGGCCCGCATTCGCCGGGTCAGCACCGTTTCCATTCCCCCCACCGGGGAGGCAGGGTTTCACATCCTGCCCAGCGTGGGGGAAACCCTCCCGGACACCCAGGTGAGCCCTGACGTGGGCATCTGCCCGGACTGCCTGCGGGAGATGCAAGACCCCAAGGACCGGCGGTACCGCCACCCCTTTCTCAACTGCACCAACTGCGGGCCCCGGTTCACCATCATCCAAAGCGTGCCTTACGACCGGGAGCGCACCGCCATGGGGGCCTTCCCCATGTGTGACGACTGCCAAAGGGAGTACACTGATATTACAGACCGCCGCTACCACGCCCAGCCCACCTGCTGCCCCAACTGTGGCCCCACCCTCACCTATCTGGACGGGGCGGGAACAGCCGTAGAGGGCGACCCCATCCGGCTGGCCCAAGAGCAGCTGCGGGCGGGAGGCATTGTGGCAGTGAAGGGGCTGGGGGGCTTTCACCTGGCCTGCCTACCGGAACACGCCGCCCTGCTGCGGCAGCGCAAAGAGCGGGAGGGGAAACCTCTGGCTCTCATGTGCGCCGACGTGGAGGCCGCCCGTACCCTGTGCCACATCTCCCGGTCGGAAGAAGAGGCCTTGACCAGCTGGCGGCGGCCCATTGTACTGCTGCGCAAGCGTGACCCCGCCCCGGATGTGCTCAGCCACACCCCCGAGCTGGGGCTCATGCTCCCCTATACTCCGTTGCACTACCTTCTCATGGAGGGCTTTTCCGCCCTGGTAATGACCTCCGCCAACCCCTCGGACTGTCCCGTGTTCATTGATAACCGGGAGGCCGTGGAAGGCTTGCAGGGCATCGCCGACAGCTTTCTCCTCCACAACCGGGACATTGTCACCCGGTGTGACGACTCCCTCCTCCGCATCTTCCGGGGGAAGGAATACCCCCTGCGCCGCAGCCGGGGCTATGTGCCCCAGCCCTTGGAGGTGCCCGGTCACGTCCACGGCCTGCTGGCCTGTGGTGCGGAACAGAAGGCGGGGTTTGCTCTGGGCAAGGGCCAGGATGCCCTACTGAGCCAGCACATCGGGGATTTGAAAAACATGGAGACGCTGGAGCACTACCAAACCCAGCTCCACCATTTCCGCACTCTCTTCGGGGTGGAGGTGGAAGGGCTGGCCTGCGATCTCCACCCGGACTATCTGTCCACCCAGGTGGCCCAACAGCTCTCCAAGGAGCTCAATGTGCCTCTCCTCCCAGTTCAGCACCACCACGCCCACATGCTGTCCTGCATGGCAGACAATGGCCTCACAGGGCCCTGCATCGGCCTCATTTGGGACGGGACTGGACTGGGCACCGACGGCACCATCTGGGGCGCGGAGTGCCTGGCAGGAGACGCCCACGGCTTCACCCGTCTGGGCTCCATCTCCCCCATCCGCCTGCCTGGCGGGGACGCCTGCACCCGGGACCCCCAGCGCATCGCCCACAGCCTGCTGGTGGAGGCAGGGCTGGAAGAACACTCCATCGCCCCCCAGGCCCAGCTGCTCACCCTACAGCTGAAAGCCGGGCTCAACTGTCCCCCCGCCTCCAGCATGGGGCGGCTCTTTGACGGGGTGTACGCCCTGCTGGGTGGCTCCTCCCCCGTCCACTACGAGGGGGAGAGCGCCATCCGCCTGGAGCATATGGCCCTAGATGGCATCACTCAGGCCCTCCCCGTGGAGGTGGAGACGGTGGACGGCGTGTGCCGCCTGAACACCCCCGCCCTCACCGCCGCTCTGATAGAGCAAAAAGCGGTGGGCGATTCCCCAAACCTGCTGGCGGCCCAGTTCATGAACGCCATGGTGGAATTGGCCGTGAAGCAGTGCCAATTTGCCCGAGAGTACACCGGGCTGAACCGGGTGGTGCTCTCCGGCGGCGTCTTTCAAAACATGTATTTACTGCCCCGTATCCTGGACGCACTCACTGCCCAAGGATTCGAGGCTCATCACCACTCCCGGGTGTCCACCAACGATGAGGGGATTGCCCTGGGACAGCTGATCGCCGCGGCAGCGCGGAGAAAGGAAGGATGACTATGTGTCTGGCCGTGCCCCTGCGGCTCATCGAAATTCACGACAAGGAGGGCATCGCCGAGGCGGGCGGTATGCGCCGCTCGGTGCGCCTGGACTTCATCCGGGAGCCCCAGGTGGGGGACTATGTGCTGGTCCACGCCGGGTTTGCCATGGAGCGACTCAGCGAGGAACAGGCCCTGCAAAACCTGCAAGCCCTCCGGGAGGTGGCCGATGCTCTGTGAAGCGGATTTTCGCCGCCCCCAGGGCTTGGAGCGGCTGGTGGCGGCCATTGGGGATCAAAACCTGCCCCCCATGCGCCTCATGGAGGTGTGCGGCACCCACACCATGGCTCTGGCCCGCACTGGGGTGCGGCAGCTGCTGCCCCCCCAGGTGCAGCTGATTTCCGGCCCTGGCTGCCCGGTGTGCGTCACCCCGGCAAACGTCATGGACGAGGTGCTGCGCATTTCTGCCCTGCCCGGCGTCACCCTCACCACCTACGGCGATTTGATGCGGGTGCCCGGCTCCAAGCCCGGGTTTGATTTAAGGCGGCAAAAGGCCCTGGGGGCGGACGTACAGGTGGTGTACTCCCCCATGGACGCCCTGGAGCTGGCCAAAGTCTATCCAGAACAACAGGTGGTGTTCCTGGGGGTGGGGTTTGAGACCACCGCCCCCGGCACCGCCCTGGCGGTGCTGGAGGCCCAGCGGCAGGAGATCCGCAACTTCTCCCTGCTGTGTCTTTTGAAAGCCACGCCCCCCGCTCTCCGGGCCCTGCTGGCCCAGGAGGACTTTGGAGTGGACGGCTTTCTATGCCCCGGCCATGTGGCCACCATTTTGGGGGCGGACGCCTTCCAGTTTCTCCCCCAAGAATACCAAAAACCCGCCGTGGTGGCGGGCTTTGAGGCGGGGGACCTGGTGGCCTCCCTCCACCTGCTCATTCAACAGGTAAAGAACCACACCCCTAAGTTGGAAAACGAGTATACACGGGCAGTGTCCCGGTCGGGCAACCAGATGGCCCAACAGGTGATGGCCCAGGTGCTGGAGCCCCGGGACGACACCTGGCGGGGACTGGGAGAACTTCCACAAAGCGGCTTTGGATTGCGGAAGGAATTTGCCCCCTATGACGCCGCAGTCCGCTTTGGCTTCTCCCCCGCCCCTCAGACTACCCCCTCCCCCTGTCGGTGCGGGGACGTAATCTGTGGGCGCATCGGCCCCCGTGAGTGCCCTCTGTTCGGCACCGTGTGCACCCCGGACAACCCGGTGGGGCCGTGCATGGTGTCCGGGGAGGGGGCCTGTGCCGCCGCCTATCTCTATGGAAGGGAATGACCCGCGATGGAACCACAATATATCACCTTAGACCACGGCAGCGGCGGAGGCCGCACCGCCCAGCTCATTGA
>CALWXL010000094.1 GCA_944385485.1 uncultured Oscillospiraceae bacterium | reverse complement strand
ATGGCGTCGGCCGCCTGCACCAGGCAGGCCACGATGGTCTTGGCCTCCACGTCGCCGTGGTGGGCCTCGATGGCGTGGATGACGGCCTCGCTCTCCCGGTACTTCCGGGCCAGCTCCACACCGATCTGCACGTGGGAGCCCTCCACCTCGTGGTCAATGGACTTGCCCAGGTCGTGGAGCAGGCCGGCCCGCTTGGCCTGGTTGACGTCGGCGCCGATCTCGGCGGCCAGCAGACCAGCCAGCAGAGCCACCTCGATGGAGTGGTTGAGCACGTTCTGGCCGTAGCTGGTGCGGTAGCGCTGGCGGCCCAGCAGCTTCACCAGCTCGGGGTTGAGGCCGTGGACGTTGGTCTCGAACACGGCACGCTCGCCCTCGGCCTTGATGGTGGCGTCCACCTCGCGCTTGGCTTTCTCCACCATCTCCTCGATGCGAGTGGGGTGGATGCGGCCGTCCAGAATCAGCTTTTCCAGGGCCAAACGGGCAATTTCCCGGCGCACCGGGTCAAAGCAGGACACGGTGATGGCCTCGGGGGTGTCGTCGATGATGAGATCCACCCCGGTCATGGTCTCCAGGGTACGGATGTTGCGGCCCTCGCGGCCAATGATGCGGCCCTTCATCTCGTCGTTGGGCAGGGGCACCACGGACACGGTGGCCTCGGCCACGTGGTCAGCGGCACAGCGCTGGATGGCCAGGGCGATCTGCTCCCGGGCGTAGGTGTCTGCCTCCTCCTTGAAGCGGGCCTGGATCTCCTTGATCTTCAAAGCCTCCTCGTGGGTGACTTCCTCCTCCAGCTGCTCGATGAGGTAGCGCTTGGCCTCCTCACTGGTCAGGCCGGAAATGTGCTCCAGAAGTTCGGTCTGGCGCTCCTTGATGGTGTCCAGCTCCTCCTTCTCCCGGTCCAGCTCAGCGCTGCGGGCGGCCAGCACATCTTCCTTGCGCTCCATGTTCTCCATTTTGCGGTCCAGGTTCTCTTCCTTCTGGTTCAGGCGCTTCTCCTGGTGCTGGAGCTCACTGCGGCGGTCCTTGACTTCCTTTTCGAACTCGTTGCGGGCCTTGAGAATCTCTTCCTTGGCCTCCACGGTGGCCTCACGCTTCTTGCTCTCGGCGCTCTTGATGGCTTCGTTGATGAGACGACGGGCCTCTTCCTCGGCAGAGCCGATCTCACGCTCGGCCACGGCCTTGCGGCGGTTATAGCCCACAGCTGCGCCCACGCCTCCGCCAACCAGCAGAGCGACCAGCGCTGCGATAACTGCAATGATGACTTCGTTCATGAATGTTCCCACACCTCCTTGATTTCATAATTTTTAGTACAAAAAGCCAAAATAAGACGCGATGCACCCCGACGGGGCACACCGCGATAATCGAAAAACCGCCCACCCATTTGGGCGCAGTATTTGAGTGTCATATAGCGTTTCAACGTATGATATATGAAAGCACCCGGTGGGACTGGGTGCGGCAATGCTCAAACAGGCGATGGCTCGCCCGGTTTTCCTAAATTATCTCCTGTTATTGTAAATGGAACTGTGCAATCTGTCAAGAGTTATTCTGTCGCTTCCCGGTGGACACAGGACAACCCCTCAGTCTGCCTGACGGCAGACAGCTCCCCTTACACAGGGGAGCCTTTGGAGATTGACGCGCCAAAAGCCTCCCTTGTGCAAAGGGAGGTGGCACAGCGTCAGCTGTGACGGAGGGATTGACCCAATGGGCCAACCCCTCCACAAGTGCACCCTTACTCTTCGTCCAGCTTGAGTACTGCCATGAAAGCCTCCGAGGGCATTTGGACCGTGCCGAGGCTTCTCATCTTCTTTTTACCTTCCTTCTGCTTCTCCAGCAGCTTCTTCTTTCGGGTGATGTCGCCGCCGTAGCACTTGGCCAACACGTCCTTGCGCAAGGCCTTGATGGTCTCACGGGCGATGACCTTGCCGCCGATGGCGGCCTGGATGGGAATCTCGAACATCTGGCGGGGGATGTTCTCCTTGAGCTTCTCGCAGATCCGACGGGCCCGCTTATAGGCCTTGTCCCGGTGGGCAATGAAGGACAGGGCGTCCACCTGGTCGCCGTTGAGGAGCAGGTCCACCTTCACCAGGTCGGAGGGCCGGTAGTCGGCCAGCTCGTAGTCCAGGGAGGCGTAGCCCTTGGTGCGGGCCTTCAGAGTGTCGAAAAAGTCGTAGATGATCTCGTTGAGGGGCATGAGATAGTGAATTTCCACCAGATTGGTGTCCAGATACTGCATGTCCTTGTACTCGCCCCGGCGGTCCTGGCACAGGGGCATGATGTTGCCCACGTAGTCGGGAGGAGCAATGATGGACACGTTGACATAGGGCTCCCGGGCCTCGGAGATGGTGCCGGGGTTGGGGTAGTTGTGGGGGTTATCCACCCGCACCACGGTGCCGTCGGTCTTGGTGACCTCGTAGATGACGGAGGGTAGGGTGGTGATCAGATCCAGGTCAAACTCCCGTTCCAGACGCTCCTGGATGATCTCCATGTGGAGCATACCCAAGAAGCCGCAGCGGAAGCCAAAGCCCAGGGCGATGGAGGACTCCGGCTCAAAGGACAGGGAAGCGTCGTTGAGCTGCAGCTTGTCCAGAGCGTCCCGGAGGTCGGGGTACTTGGAGCCGTCCTCGGTGTACACGCCGCAGTACACCATGGGCTGCACCGGGCGGTAGCCGGGCAGGGCCTCGGCGGTGGGGTTGGCGGCCTCGGTGATGGTGTCGCCCACCCGGGTGTCCTTCACGTTCTTGATGGAGGCGGTGAAGTAGCCCACCTCGCCGGCGGACAGCTCTTTGGCGGCCTCCATCCCCAGGGGGCGCAGATAGCCGCACTCCAGCACCGTGTGCTCCACCCCGGAGGCCATCAGGCGCACCTTCATGCCCGGGCGGATGATGCCCTCCATGACACGGAAGTACACGATGACGCCCAGATAGGGGTCATACTGGCTGTCGAAAATCAGGGCCTTCAAAGGGGCCTTGGGGTCGCCCGTGGGGGCGGGGACGTTGTGGACGATGTCCTCCAGCACCGCCTGGATGTTGATGCCCATCTTGGCGGAGATCTCCGGGGCATCCAGAGCGGGCAGGCCGATGATGTCCTCAATTTCGTGCTTGACCCGCTGGGGATCGGCCGCCGGCAGGTCAATTTTATTCAAAACAGGCCGAATTTCCAGGTCGTGGTCCAGGGCCAGATAGGTGTTGGCCAGAGTCTGGGCCTCCACGCCCTGGGCGGCGTCCACCACCAGCACGGCGCCTTCGCAGGCGGCCAGGGAGCGGGACACCTCATAGTTGAAGTCCACATGGCCCGGGGTGTCAATGAGGTTGAGGCAGTAGGTCTCGCCGTTTTCGGCGGTGTAGTCCATGCGCACGGCCCGGGCCTTGATGGTGATGCCGCGCTCCCGCTCCAGATCCATGTTGTCCAGCAGCTGGGACTCCATCTGACGCTGTTCCACCGCCCCGCAGATCTCGATCATGCGGTCGGACAGGGTGGACTTGCCGTGGTCGATGTGGGCAATGATGGAAAAATTGCGAATATGATCTTGCTTGGTCATGGTTGTTTCGACTCCTCCCTGGGATGATGCCGCCGGGGCGGCAGATGGTTTGCCTTACTTCACCCGATCTCGATGGCTCTTCATATCGCCGTTGAGCCGCTCGCCGCAGGCGTGAATGATTTGCAGCAGAGACTGGTAAGTGCCCGGGTAGTTGTCCATCATCTGGTCGTGGGACATGTCCGGGAACTTGTGCCTGAGTTTGCTCTGGCTCAGGGCCTCCAGGTAATCCGCCTCGTTGAGAATCAGGTCCACCCGGGGCAGACCCGCCATAAACTGCTCCTTGGGCACCGAGAAAAAGCTGTCTCCGTTGTCCATGCCCGCCCGGCGCAGGTGGCGGAAGAGGATGTACACGGAGGTGGACAGGAAGTTGGTGGCGGCCCGGATGGCCTTCTTGCTGTCCAGTTTGCCCAGCAGGTCAAAGAGTACCCCCACCGAGTTGACCACCAGCTTTTTGGACAGGGTGGCCATCACCGAGCCCTTGAGCAGGTTGTCCGGCTGGGCGGAGGCGTCAAAGAGGGTGTCCACATCCAGAATGGTGGTGCCGTCCCGGCTCAGGGTGCGGCCCAGCAGAAAATCCGCAGACACATTGTAAAAATCACAGGCCCGCACCACAAAGGCCAGACCCGGTTCCCGCACTCCGTTTTCATAGTGGGACAACAGGGCCTGGGAGATGCCCAAAGCCCCGGCGGCCTGCCGCTGGGAAATTCCCTTTTCCTGTCGCAACAGGGACAAAGAACGTGCAAAATCAGCGTGGATCATGTTATACCCTCTCTTTTGGTTCTCCAATCACATTGTGTATAGTATACCGAAATGATTACAATAAGTAAATAATGGGTTCCCACGGAAGG
>CALWXL010000093.1 GCA_944385485.1 uncultured Oscillospiraceae bacterium | reverse complement strand
CCGTAGTCGATGCCCACCACAGCCGCCTCCTGGGGCAGCAGGCTGGTGGGAGTCATGCCGGGCAGGGTGTTGATCTCCAAAAACCAGGGGGTGCCGTCGGAGGTGACAATGAAGTCCGCCCGGGAGTACACCGCCAGGCCCACCCCGTGGAACACCTTCAGGGCCGCCTCAGCCAGCCGCTCCTCCCACTGCTGGGGGATCTGGGCGGGGCAAATCTCGTCGGCGGCACCAGGCTGGTACTTGTTCTCATAGTCATAGAAGCCCTCTTTGGGGATGATCTCAATGGAGGGCAGGGCCTTTCCTTCCAAAATACCCACCTGGATCTCCCGGCCGGACACATACTGCTCGATGACGCAGCGGCCGCCCAACTCCAGCCCCTCCTGCAAGGCCGTCTCCAGTTCCTCCTTGTTGCGGGGGATGGACACGCCAATGGAAGAACCGTAGTCCACGGGCTTGACCACACAGGGCACCTCCAGACGCTCCACCAGACCGGGGATGTCGGATGCGGTGTAATCCACCAGTTCCCACTGGGGGGTCTGCACACCCAGGGGGGCCACAATGCGCTTGGTCAGATCCTTATCCATGGCAATGGCGGAGCCCAGATAGTTGGACCCGGTGTAGGGAATGCCCATCAAATCCAGGGCAGCCTGCACCCGGCCGTCCTCGCCGCAGGCCCCGTGGAGGGCCAGGAACACCACGTCCGCCTTAGCACACAGCTCCAACACGCCGGGACCGAACTGGCTGGCGCCTCCATCCTGACGAGATGCCTTCACCTGCTCCAGGTCGGGAGCCACCCGGCCCACCCGGGTCAGTTCCTCGTCCAACGGTGCGTCAAACAGAGTTTCCACCGGGGCGTGAGTGCCCAGAAACATATCCACAAAGGCCACCTGGTGCCCCCGCTCTCTCAGAGCCGCACACACCTTACAGCCGCTGGACAGCGAGACATTTCGCTCGGGGCTCAAGCCGCCTGCCAATACCACAATCTTCATGACCATTCTCCTTTACGGGTGGAATTTGCCATAGGAACGGATACCACCGAGGTACCCTCTCTTCTCAGTTCATAGGTATGCCCCCTGGAAGACGTTTATCCCCAAGGGCACACATGATATCAAATCATTATATCACTTTGCCCTTGTCCAGGCAAGAGGTGGGTTTTTCTGAGAAAAAAGAAAACGGACATGACCTTTGTCATGTCCGTTTGGCAGCGGATGAAGGATTCGAACCCTCACAAACAGAGTCAGAGTCTGGTGTGCTACCATTACACTAATCCGCTATATTTGTTTTTCTTGCGCTTTGTTTCGCGCTGCTCGCTTGAGCCTCGCTTAGTATAGCACGTTCCAGCCAAAAGTCAACCCCTTTTTTCATTTTCTTTCAAAAAAATTTGTGCCCCCCAAATTTGGGGGGCACGCAACACTCATTAGGCATAAAAGGCGTGGGCACCGATGGTGGCCACATAGGCACGATTCCGGGAGGCATAGCTGTTCAAGCCAGCCACGTTGAAGAACAGAGCGTTATCCAGCACAACCGCTCCGTCCAGAACCAGTTTGGCTGCCACCTGGCTGTCCCAGTTGGGGTCCCGGTAGATGGACCCGCTGGCAGCGGGGCTGAACTGGTTGGTCTGGAAGATGACACTCTTCACCGTGTTGGGGAACTTGTAGCTGGCCACACGGTTCATTACCACGTTGCCCACTGCAATCTTGCCCGCCAGGGGTTGGTTGCCGCTCTCTGCATAGATGATGCGGGAGAGCCAGTAATAATCGTCGGTATTGTAGTACACGCTGCCGGGGGTGATATAGGCCTGACCCTGCTGGGTATACAGGCGAATGTACCCGGTCTCTTCATCCCAAACCTGGTTCAGATTCAGGATCTTGGCCATGGTGTTCACAGGAATGGCCAGATGACCATTCAGGTTTACCACTCCCTGGCTCAGGTAGAGATAGCGGCCGTTGGCCTCTACATAGCTGGCGCCGTCGTACACGCTCATCTCCAGGGTCTCCGTCCCGTTGGACGCGGAGATGGAAATGCCGCCCTCCACCTGGGTCACCACAGCCTGAGGCTGGGCAGCGGCCAGGAAGGAATCCACGGCGACGTAGCACTCCCCATTGTGCCATTCCCGCTGCACGTTCAACAGCGCAACGCTGTCCAGGTACAGGCCGATGCCCTGGGGATGCTGGATATTCTCTGCGGCCTGCCGTGCGGCAGTTGCCTCAGCAGAGACGACTTGCAGCAGCTCATCCACGCCGCCGACCTGCTCTACAACAGACTCGGTGACCTGGGGCTGGACTGCTTGGGTGGGCTGGATTAATGTGCAAGCCATGAGTGTTGCCAGCATCAAGCTGGTCACTTTCACTTTCATTCAATCGCTCCTTGTTTCAATTTGTTGTCAAATTGTAACCGTATTGTAACCCATTCTCAACCCTTTTGCAACCCTTTTGCTCCGTCATTTTGACCAAACATCTCGACCTCTTTCAAGTCTATCCAAGCGTGATACCCAAATTTTTGCGTATTTTCCCCGTTTTTGTGCGTTTTGCACACAAAAATATAGAGAAGGCTTTCCCCGTCAAAAGCCGTCTTGGGCGCAAACAAAAAGGCAGAAACAGCGGTGGCGCCGTTGCTTCTGCCCAGGGGATCCAAGACGTCCGTGGAACACGAAACGCGAAGATAGAAAAAAGAAAACCCCGAACGTAAAACGTTCGGGGTTTTGGCGGAGTGGGAGGGATTCGAACCCTCGGACGGTTTTTGGCCGTCACACGATTTCCAATCGTGCTCGTTATGACCTCTTCGATACCACTCCGTGTGGCCTCTTGTCGGGTCAACGAAGGTCATTATACCAGATTTTCCGCCAATGTCAACACCTTTTTTCAATTCTTTTTATTTTCTTTTTTCAGCCACTGTTGGAAGGTGCGCAGCACCACCGGGGCCAGGAGCAAAAGGGTGAGCAAATTGGGGATGGCCAGCAGTCCATTACATAGATCCACCAGCTCCCACACCGCCGCCAGATCTCCCATGGCCCCCGCCACCACACACCC
This sequence comes from uncultured Oscillospiraceae bacterium, assembly GCA_944385485.1. GTDB lineage: Bacteria > Bacillota > Clostridia > Oscillospirales > Oscillospiraceae > Enterenecus. The sequence goes on along the minus strand of CALWXL010000093.1, from coordinate 1,384 downwards.
CGGGAACACCACGTGGTACGCCCCCAGAACCAGGCGGGATTTGGTCAGGGTCTCCACCCCCCGCCGTCCGTAATACCCAGCCCCCACCAGAGAAGTAAACGCAAACAGCGTCAGGCACACCGTCACCATCCACTCCCCGGCTTGGCCCCACAAAGAGGCAAATCCGGCGCTGGCCAGGTTGCTGCCCAGCATTTCCCGGGGAATCCCCCCGGAGGCAAGCATCTCCTGGGCGGCTATGGGGTCATACACGCCGGAGGTGAGGATAACCAGAGAGGTCACCGTGCAGATGACCAGCGTGGCAAAGAACACCTCAAAGATGCCCCACATCCCCTGTTTGCCCGGATGCTCCACCTCCGCGCAGGCGTGAGCAATGGCAGACATCCCCACCCCGGCCTCGTTGCTGAACACCCCGCGGGCCACACCGTAGCGCAGGGCCAGGCCCATGGAATAGCCACCCACCACCGCCTTGGGGGCAAAGGCATAGGTGATGATCTGCTCCATGGCCTGGGGGAGCCGCTGGGCATTGACGGCGATCACCGCCAGACCTCCCACCAGAAAGATGCCCGCCATCACCGGGACCAGCAGCTGACTGAGCCGGGACACCCGGCGGATGCCTCCCATGAGCACCACCGACACCACCACCGCCAGCACCACCCCCACCACCTTGGGCGGGACACCTGCCGAGCGCTCCAGGGCGGTGGCGATGGAGTTGGCCTGGGCCAGGTTTCCCCCCACCAGCGTCTCCGCCACACACAGCAGCGCATACACGCAGGCCAGCCACCGCAGCTTCAGCCCCTGTTGGATGTAGGTCATGGGCCCGCCCCGCCACTGGCCCTTCTCATCCTTCTCCCGGAACTGAACGGCCAGGATTTTCTCTGCGCACCCGGTCATCATCCCCAGCAAAGCGGAGATCCACATCCAGAACACCGTGCCCGGACCGCCAAAGAAGATGGCAGCCGCCACACCTGCCACCGACCCGGTGCCGATGGTGGCCGCCAAGGCGGTGGACAGAGCCTGTAACTGGGTAACCCCCTCCCGTCCCCCTTTTTGCCGTTTCCACAGGGTCCCTACGGTGTGTTTCCACCACACAGGAAGTCCAAAGAGAGGAAAGAACCCTGTACGCAGGGAGTAGTACCCCCCTACCACCAAAAATCCCACCAGCAGCGGCCCGCTCCAGAGCATTCCGCCCAACTGCGATAAAAAAGCCATGCCCGCACACCTCCTCGTAAAAGAAGGTATGCGGACATGGTATACATTATGAAATAGAGCCTTACACCAGACGATACCGATGGGCAAAGACAGAGTATTTTTCCACGGGGCTCATCATCAGCCGGATGATGATAAACTGCACCGGGGCCATCACCACCGCCTGGAATCCCCGGGC
>CALWXL010000092.1 GCA_944385485.1 uncultured Oscillospiraceae bacterium | reverse complement strand
CCCACCATACGGGACAACACACCCTCCAGGCGGCCCTGGAGGGTGTTGTCGGTGTTGCCCTGACGCTGCCAGCCGTCGTAGCGGGTGCCGTCGTACTGTATCGTCAGTTTATAGTTCATGTGTTACTTCTTGGCCTTGGACTCCACCACGTCGGTGAGCAGAGCCACAAACTCGTCGAAGGACATAGCGCCCAGATCGCCGTCGGCACGGTGACGGGGGGAGACGGTGCCGTTCTCCATGTCCCGGTCGCCGATGACCAGCATGTAAGGCACCTTGTCCATCTGGGCCTCCCGGATCTTCTTGCCGATCTTCTCGTTGCGGTAGTCCACGTCCACCCGGAAGCCCTTGTCCTCCAGCTGACGGGCCAGGTCGGCGCAGTAGTCGGCGGCACGGTCGGTGACGGGGAGGAAGCGCACCTGCTCGGGAGCCATCCAGGTGGGCAGAGCGCCGGCATACTTCTCAATGAGCAGGGCCAGGGTGCGCTCGTAGCAGCCCATGGAGGTGCGGTGGATGATATAGGGGGTCTTCTTGGAGCCATCGGCGTCCACATACTCCATGCCGAACTTCTCGGCCAGCAGCATGTCGATCTGGATGGTGATGAGGGTGTCCTCCTTGCCGAAGACGTTCTTGCACTGGATGTCCAGCTTGGGGCCGTAGAAGGCGGCCTCGTCCACGCCCACCTCGTAGTCGATGCCCAGATCGTCCAGAATGGTCTTCATGACGCCCTGAGCGTGCTCCCACTGCTCGGCGGTACCCTCGTACTTGTTGTTGGGGTTGGCGGGGTCCCACTGGGAGAAGCGGAAGGTGCAGTCCTCTTTCAGGCCCAGGGTCTCCATGCAGTAGTTGGCCAGCTCGAAGCAGCCACGGAACTCCTCCTCCAGCTGGTCGGGGCGCAGCACAATGTGGCCCTCGGAGATGGTGAACTGGCGCACCCGGATGAGGCCGTGCATCTCGCCGGAGTCCTCATTGCGGAACAGGGTGGACGTCTCACCCAGACGCATGGGCAGCTCCCGGTAGGAGCGCTGGCGGTTGAGGTAGACCTGGTACTGGAAGGGGCAGGTCATGGGACGCAGGGCAAAGCACTCACGGGTCTCGTCGTAGGGGTCGCCCAGGATGAACATTCCGTCCAGGTAGTGGTCCCAGTGGCCGGAAATCTTGTACAGGTCCCGCTTAGCCATCAGGGGGGTCTTGGTCAGCAGGTAGCCACGCTTCTGCTCGGTGTCCTCAATCCAGCGCTGGAGCAGCTGAATGACCCGGGCACCCTTGGGCAGCAGCACAGGCAGGCCCTGGCCGATGACGTCCACGGTGGTGAAGTACTCCAGCTCCCGGCCCAGCTTGTTGTGGTCCCGCTTCAAAGCCTCGGCCTGCTGCTCCAGATAGGCGTCCAGCTCGTCCTTCTTGGGGAAGGCCACGCCATAGATGCGCTGGAGCATCTTGCGGTTGGAGTCGCCCCGCCAGTAGGCGCCGGTGGCGGAGGTCAGCTTGATGGCGTTGCCCTTGATGCGGCCGGTGGAGTCCAGGTGGGGACCGGCGCACAGGTCCACAAACTCGCCCTGCTTGTAGAAGGAGATGACCTCGTCCTCGGGCAGGTCGTTGATGAGTTCCACCTTGTAAGGCTCCTCACGCTCCTCCATCAGGGCCAGAGCCTCAGCCCGGGGCAGCTCGAACCGCTCCAGCTTCACCTTCTCCTTGCAGATCTTGCGCATCTCGCCTTCCAGCTCGGTGAGATCCTCGGGGGTGAAGGGGCGGGGGGTGTCAAAGTCATAGTAGAAGCCGTTCTCAATGGCGGGGCCAATGGCCAGCTTCACCTCGGGGTGCAGCCGCTTCATGGCCTGAGCCAGCACATGGGAACAGGTGTGCCAATAGGTCTTGCGGTACTCGGGATTTTCAAAGGTGTACAGATTCTTTTCTTCGCTCATGGTATTGCCCTCCTATCAATTTGGTTCGGGGCGAAGGGATACAAAAAGCCTCACCCCTGAGAATGGTTCAGGGGTGAGGTATGTGATCTATGGGATCATGCTGCGGATTGGACACGCTACCGGGTCGCTTTCCCTCCGTCTCGCCTCACAAACACCAGTTGCCTAGCAACTCTTGGTTTGCAAGGCTCGCTCCGGTCCAAGCTCCCCTGCGTGTCTATCCTCACACTTCATACTCCACGGTTCCACCCTGCTTACAAGAAGAAGTGCGTAGCACCCGGGAGCAGGGCAACAGCGACACACGCAGACCGAAAAACAGGTCGGGCGTAGCCCGGCGGCATGTTCGGCGGAGTGTGGAGCAGTTGGCCGTTGCGAAGGGTGCGAGCATGACACCGAAGTGTGCCAGTGCTTGCACATCAATCTTGTCGCTTGTGTCCTCTGTAACGGGAGGGCCCCGTCCCGGTCATGTCCCGGGCAGCTCGGGAGTGGTACCGCCGAAGGCAATTGCAGGATGCTTGCACCAAACACATCCCTCTCTGGGCAGCTGCTGATTTCGGCTCTTCTCCGTCCACGCCATTTTGATGGGGACACTATATCACCTGGGAGACAAATTGTCAAGGGCGGAACCTTACTCCTCCACCCGCTTGTAGAGAATGGGCTCATCATACCCGAAGGTGCGCTTGCCGTTTACCTCCATGCTCTCGGTGACCTCCAGCACCTCGGGAGAGAACCGCTCAAAGAGGTTGAATTTCAGCACCGGAGAAAACATGCTCACGCTGCCCCCCTCCCACACGCCGTCCACCTTGCGGTAGATGGCCGGGGTGAACTTCTCGGACACTTTCAGCTGGTTGTAATCCACTTCCCCCAGCTGGTCATAGGTGAAGGTGTTCTTGTCGTACCCCTGGGGAATCTCGTAGGAGGTCAGCTTCACATCCTCCCCCTCCTGGGTGAAGAGAAACAGGTGGGGGGCGGCATGGGTGGAGCCGTTTCCGGTATAATAGCTCTCCTCCACCACGAAGAGCCCTTCAAAGTCGGCGGGCAGGTTGGAGATTTTATCGTTGCACACGGTGTTGACGTGGCGGGCATAGGGGAAGTTCTCCCCTGCCTGCTCTTTGGCCTCAAACTGAGCCTTGTTGTCAAAGTGGCCGGTGAGCAGGGCCACCATTTCTTTCAGGTTATTCATTACGGTTCATCCTTTCACGATTGAGTTTTTTCATATAGCTCATGAACTGTTCCCGCTCCTGGGCAGACAGAGGGGCCAAAACTTCCTCATCCCACTGGTGAAACACCTCATGGCACAAGGTGAAGATCTCCTCCCCCCTGGGGGTCAGTCGCACCACCCGGGCCCGGCGGTCCTTGGGGTCCGGCTCCTGCTCCACCAAGCCCCCTTCCGCCATTTTGGACAAGGTGCGGTTCAAATGTCCCGCATCCAGGCCCAATACCTGGCCAATCTCCTTGGGGGAGCAGGTCCCCCGCTTTCCAATGCAGATCAAAATATACACCTGCCCGTAGGTCACTCCCACCTGGGACAGCCGCTGGGTGCAGTACCCCACAAACTGCCGCCGCAGCGCGGACACCTGGGCCGCAAAGGATGTCATCTCCACGTCGTTCCCTCCATTTATTTGACTGGGTCAAGTATATCATATTTCTTGACTAAGTCAAGTATCATTTTAAAGAAAAAAACATCCAAGATACGGGTGTTTTCCCATACCTTGGATGTTTTGAGCACTTATGGATGCTGGATACCGAAGAAGCGGCATCCGTTTTGGGTGGTGGCCTCCACCACCTCGTTGACGGTGAGGTTTTTCACCAGGGCGATGGTCTCCGCCACCCGGTAGACGTGGCGGGAGTCGTTGCGCTTTCCGCGGAAGGGCTCGGGAGAGAGATACGGAGAATCCGTCTCGATCATGATCCGGTCCAGAGGCAGCCACTCCAGCACCTCCAGGGCCTTGCGGGCGTTTTTGTAGGTGACCACCCCGGTGAAGGAGAGCATCCACCCCATTTTCACCAGGGTCTTGGCATCCTCCAGGCTGCCGGAGTAGCAGTGGTATACCCCCGTGATATTGGGGTGGGCCTGCACCGCCTCCAGGCAGTCCCCATGGGCCTCCCGGTCGTGGACGATGATGGGCAGCCCCAGCTTCTCCGCCAGGTCCATCTGGGCGTGGAACACGTGCTTCTGGTGATCCCGGGGCGGGTTGTCCTTCCAGTAGTAGTCCAGGCCGATCTCGCCGATGGCCCGCACCTTCTGGTGGTCCCGGGCCAGCCGTTCCAATTCGGTGAGCCAGCTATCCTGCCAATCGGCGCAGTCCCCGGGGTGGACGCCCACGGCGGCGTACACGTGGGGGAAGGTCTCGGCCAGTTCCACGGCAGTGCAGGAAGTGGCCAGATCACAGCCCGGGTTCACCACCAGCCCTACTCCAGCCTGGGGCAGGGCGGCCAGGACTTCCATGCGGTCGTCCTTGAACTGGTTGGAGTCGTAATGGGCGTGGGTGTCAAAGAGCATGGTAGACACCCTCTTTAGCACAGCTTGGCCCCGGCGGGGATGGCGTCGCTGACCATCAGCAGGTTCAGCTTCTCCTCGCCCTTTTCGGTGTGCACGGCAGAGATGAGCATGCCCTGGCTCTCCTGGCCCATCATCTTGCGGGGGGGCAGGTTGACAATGGCCACCAGGGTCTTGCC
>CALWXL010000091.1 GCA_944385485.1 uncultured Oscillospiraceae bacterium | reverse complement strand
GCTCTTGCCCTTGGGGTCGAAGTCAGAGCCGCCCTTGCCGCCGCCCATGGGCAGAGTGGTCAGAGCGTTCTTGAAAATCTGCTCAAAGCCCAGGAACTTGATCACAGACAGATTGACGGTGGGGTGCAGACGCAGGCCGCCCTTGTAGGGGCCGATGGCGGAGTTGAACTGGACACGGTAGCCACGGTTGACCTGGACCACGCCGTTGTCGTCCACCCAGGGCACCCGGAACAGAATGGCCCGCTCAGGCTCCACCAGGCGGCCCACAATGTTCTGCTGCTCGTAGCGGGGATCGGCCTCCACCACAGGCTCCAGGGACTCCAGAACCTCTTCCACGGCCTGGAGGTACTCCTTCTCATGGCCGTTGCGGGCCTTCAGGCCCTCCATCACGGACTTCAGATATGCGTTCTTCAGAGACATATTTGCCAACATCCTTTCTTCTTTGAAAGTGTGTAATTTAGCTTGCTACTGTATTGTACACCCCCGCCTCTATTTTTGCAATACTAAATGTGTGAACTTGCATAAAAAACGGAATTATCGTTTAGTCAGCCAAAAAATGAAGCAAATGTTGCACAATTATGTCAATCTCATGACAGAAATTATCCATTTCATTCCATTTTACCCAGCAATTCTTGACGGATGGCAACAGGAAGATTATACTACTATAGTAAATCTGATAAGCTGGGGAGGTGTGCCATGGCGGCCCGATATCTGCATATTCCCATTGGGGGAGAGCTCCACAATCAGGAGGTCAACACCATCCTGCGCCGGTCCCTCCACCTGTCTGGGACGGTGCTGCGCCGGATCAAATGGCTCCCCGACGGCATCATGGTGGACAACCAGCGGGTCACCGTGCGCTACCGGGTGCAGGAAGGCCAGGTGCTGTCGGTACGCCTCACCGACCCGGCCCCCACCTCCGGCACAGTGCCCACCCCCGGGCCTCTGGAGCTTGTCTGGGAGGACGAGGACGTGGTGGTGGTCAACAAGCCCCCCGGCCTGCTGGTGCATCCCAGCCACGGCCACTTTGCCGACACCCTGGGCAACTTTCTCATGTACCACTACCAGCAAACTGGGCAGGACTGCGATTTTCACCCTGTGCACCGCCTGGACAAGGGCACCTCGGGCCTGTTGGTGGTAGCCAAGCATCCCCACGCCCAGGAGCAGCTGAAACAGCAGCTGCACACCGACGCCTTTCAGCGGGTGTACCTGGCCGTGTGTGACGGGCATCTCCCCGCCTCCTCCGGCACTGTGGATGCCCCCATCGGCGCAGCTCCCGACTCCAGGGCCCGGGCCGTGTGTCCCCTGGGACAGGAAGCCCGCACCCACTATTGGGTGCTCCAAACCTGGCCCCAGGGAAGCCTGGTGGAGCTGAAGCTGGACACCGGGCGCACCCACCAGATTCGGGTACACATGGCACACCTGGGCTGTCCCCTCACCGGGGATTTTCTCTATGGCACCGAGCAGCCGGAGAAAATCGCCCGGCCCGCCCTCCACTCCCATCAGCTCAGCTTCACCCAACCCATCACAGGAGCGCACCTGGCCTTCACCCAGCCCCTGCCGAAGGACATGGCGGCACTCCTGCCAAACACAGATAACGAGGTAATGCTATGAAACGACCCACCTTAAAAATCTCCTACAACGCCCCGGTCACCCTCACCTTTGCCCTGCTGTCCCTGCTGGCCCTCATCCTCAACGGGGTCACCGACGGGTGGACCAACGCCCATCTGTTTTCCGTCTACCACTGTTCTCTCACCGATCCCCTGGCCTGGTTCCGCTTTTTCGGCCATACCTTGGGACACAGCGGGTACGCCCACTACATCAGCAATATGGTGCTGATTCTGGTGCTGGGGCCCAACCTGGAGGACCGATTCGGCAGCTGGAATGTGCTGTGTGCCATTCTGGTCACTGCCGTCATCTCCGGCCTGGTGCAGTTCATCTTCTTCCCCGGCACCGCTCTGCTGGGCGCTTCGGGCATTGTATTTATGATGATTCTCCTCTCCTCCTTCGGCGGGGTGCGCAACGGTACCATTCCCACCACCCTCATTTTGGTGGCGGTGTTCTACCTGGGGGACGAGATCTGGAACGGCATCTTCGTCCAGGACAACATCTCGCAACTCACTCACATCATCGGCGGAGTGTGCGGCACCGTGTTCGGATTTGCCCTTTCCAGCGGCAAGAAGCGATAAGCATAAGGAGGTTTCTATGCTCAAGCTAACCAACATCCGCAAAACCTACACGGTGGGCGACCTCACCGTGGACGCCCTGCGGGGGATCAGCCTGGAATTTCGGGACAATGAGTTTGTCTCCATCCTCGGCCCCTCCGGCTGCGGCAAAACCACCACACTGAACATCATTGGCGGACTGGATCGGTACACCAGCGGTGACCTGATCATCAATGGCCGCTCCACCAAGGAGTACACCGACAGCGATTGGGACACCTACCGCAATCACTCCGTGGGCTTTGTCTTCCAAAGCTACAACCTGATTCCCCACCAGTCCATCCTGGCCAATGTGGAGCTGGCCCTCACCCTGTCCGGGGTGTCCAAGGGAGAGCGTCGCCGCCGGGCCAAGGAGGCCTTGGAACAGGTGGGCCTCAGCGACCACATGCACAAGCGGCCCAATCAGCTCTCCGGCGGCCAGATGCAGCGGGTAGCCATCGCCCGGGCCCTCATCAACAACCCGGACATTCTCCTGGCCGACGAGCCCACCGGCGCTCTGGACAGTGAGACCTCGGTGCAGGTTATGGATCTGCTGCGGGAGGTGGCCCGTGACCGTCTGGTCATCATGGTCACCCACAACCCGGAACTGGCTCAGGCCTACTCCACCCGTATCATCCAGCTCAAAGACGGCGAGGTCATCCACGACTCCAACCCCTATGAGAGCCAGGAGGAGGCCCCCACCCTCACAGGCAAGCAGGCCAAGGCGGGAAAAAAGACCTCCATGTCCTATCCCACCGCCCTGTCTCTGTCCCTCAACAACCTGATGACCAAGAAGGGACGCACCTTCCTCACCGCCTTTGCCGGGTCCATCGGCATCATCGGCATCGCCCTGATTCTCTCCCTGTCCTCGGGCATCAACACCTATATCACCAAGGTGCAGCAGGACACCCTCACCAGCTACCCCATTACCATTGAGGCAGAGAGTGTAGACATGACCTCCATGCTCACCTCCCTGATGGGGGTCAGCGACGAAGAAAACAGCGCAGAGCCCCGGGAAGAGGACCGGGTGTATGTGTCCAACGTCATGTATGACATGATGGACTCCATGATGAACGCCGAGACGGTGACCAACAACCTGAAGGCCTTCAAGGAGTACCTGGAAGAGGGCGGCGGCGGTATCACCGACCTGGCCCAGGTGTACTATGGCTACGACTTCCAGTTTGACATCTACAACAAGGACCCCGACGGTAAAGTGGTGAAAAGTGACGTGATGTCCGCCATGGAGACCGCCATGGGCTCTCTGTACGGGGGCGACTACACCGCCTACTTTGACTCCATGGGCTCCATGTATGAGAGCTTCGACGTGTGGCAGGAACTGCTGCCCGGCGACAACGGGGAGCTCATCTCCTCCCAGGTGCTGGACCAGCACGAATTGCTCTACGGCCACTGGCCCGAGGAATACAATCAGGTCATTCTCTTTGTGGACGACAACAATCAGGTCTCCGACCTGATGCTCTACGCCCTGGGGCTGGTCTCCGTGGATGAGATGAACGAAACTCTGGCCGCCCTCCAGGCCGGGGAGAGCGTGGAGGTGGAGGACCAGAGCTGGAGCTATGAGGAGCTGTGTCAGACCCAGTTCAAGCTGCTGCTCCCCTACGAGCGGTACCAGTATGACCCCAACTCCAACACCTACACCGACCTGTCCGCCACCCAGACCGGCCTGGATATGCTCTATAACAGCAGCCAGACCGGTATCACCCTGGAGGTCGTGGGCGTGGCCCGGTCAGGCAGCAGCGGCGGCATGATGTCCGGCTCTCTGGGCTACACCAATGCCCTGACCCAGTACGCCATCGAACACACTGCCGATTCCCAGCTGGTGAAGGACCAGCTGGCCAACCCTGACACCGACGTCATCTCCAACCTTCCCTTCCGTCAGGAGGGGGACACCGAGCCCACCGATGAGGAAAAGGCCCAGGCCATTGGAGAGCACCTGCTCACTCTGGACCAGCAGGCCCAGGCGGAGGCCTATGTGGACGGTGTGAGCCAGCCCAGCCAACAGTATGTGGATGACACCGTGTCCGCCCAGATGGCCAACATCACCCGGGAGGACATTGAGAAGATGATCTCTCAGGAGTACGCCACTCAGATGGGGGTGGATGCGGACAGCCTGGAGGAATACATCGCCGGTATGAGCGATGAAGAGCTGTTTGACCAGGTGGAACAGGCCATGGCCCAGCAGATTCGGGAGCAGTATACCGCAGGAGTCAAGGCCCAGCTCTCCGCCCTGCCTGCCGCCCAGCTCTCCGCCCTGCTCACCCAGGCGGTCAGCCAAGGCCCCAGCGACCAGGGTCTGGCTTTGGAGCAGTTTGTCTACCTGTACGACAACTATATGCCCCCCACCCACTCTGACTCCACCTACCAGGAGAATCTGGACTTGATGGGGTATGTGGATCTGGACTCTCCCTCCTCCATCAGCCTGTATGCCGACACCTTTAAGGAGAAGGGCCAGATTGCCGACCTCATCACCGCCTACAACCAGCAGGTGGCCGAGGAGGACCAGATCAGCTACACCGACTATGTGGCC
>CALWXL010000090.1 GCA_944385485.1 uncultured Oscillospiraceae bacterium | reverse complement strand
ATGTACGACTTCGCTCACCCCATTGAGGACGCCCTGGAGGGGATCACCCACTCCCTGTGCTCCCTGGAGTTTGAGGATCACCGCCCCCTGTACGACTGGGTGGTGTCCAACGTGTCCATCCCCTACCACAAGCCCCGCCAGATTGAGTTTGCCCGTCTGGGTATCAACTACACGGTCATGAGCAAGCGCAAGCTGCGCCAGCTGGTGGAGGAGGGCCGGGTGTCCGGCTGGGACGACCCCCGTATGCCCACTCTGTGCGGTCTGCGCCGCCGTGGCTATACCCCCAAGTCCATCCGCAACTTCTGCGAGCGCATCGGCGTAGCCAAAGCCACCAACACCATTGAGTACGCCTTCCTGGAGTACTGCCTGCGGGAGGATCTCAACGAGTCCGCCCAGCGGGTCATGGCGGTGCTGCGCCCCGTGAAGCTGACCATCACCAACTATCCCGAGGACCTGCACGAGGAGTTCGAGGTGGAGAACAACCCCAACCGCCCCGAGGACGGCACCCGCACCGTCACCTTCTCCCGCAACCTGTACATTGAGGCGGAGGACTTCCTGGAGACCCCCATCCCCAAGTACAAGCGTCTGACCCCCAACGGCCTGGAGTGCCGTTTGAAGGGCGCCTACCTCATCACCTGCACCGGCTGCGTCAAGGACGAGAACGGCAACGTGGTAGAGGTTCTGGCCACCTACGATCCCGAGTCCCGGGGCGGCAACCCCGCCGATGGCCGCAAGGTCAAGGGCGCTACCATCCACTGGGTGGATGCCGCCACCGCCGTGGATGCGGAGATCCGCCTGTATGACAATCTGTTCTCCGATCCCGACCCCGATGCCGGCGACAAGAACTTCCTGGACTGCCTGAACCCCCACTCTCTGGAGGTGCTCCAGGGCGCCAAGGTGGAGGCCAGCCTGGCAGGTGCCCAGAAGGCCGACCGCTTCCAGTTCATGCGTCAGGGCTACTTCTGTGCCGACAGCCGGGACAGCAGCCCCGAGCACCTGGTGTTCAACCGGGCCGTGTCCCTGAAGGACAGCTTCAAGCCCCAATAAGTCATTTCTTAGCCGGAAGCAGCAAAACCGCTGCTTCCGGCTTTTTTGTTGCGCCGCAGCCCAAAGGCCCCCTTGCGCAAAGGGGGCTGTCAGCCGTAAGGCTGACTGAGGGATTGTCTTCTCTGCAAAAGTGGTTTCACCATGCCAGCCTGGCAAGGGGGACGCGCTCCGCTGGGGTCCATTTTGACCGGGCAAAATGGACGAAAACCCGCCAAAGGAGGGGCCTTCCCCCTCCTTGTGGAATCCACCCCACTGTTCTAGGAGGGAAGGAGTTGCTTCCCAAGTCGGGCCGAAGGGCGGTTGCCATACCAAGAGGAAACACAGCTCTCTTTTTCTCAATCGCTACTGGGATGGTGCGCTGTTTTCCTGATTTCGGCCCTACCTGTGGCGCACCCCGGCCGACAGCGGCCGGGCGAGGCCGCTACACCGAAACTTGAGGCCCTGGTGGAAGGAATGAAAGCTGTCAGCGGAGTAGAACCAGCCCAAAGATGCGCCCAGCCATCCAATCCGCACCTCCAGGCCCAGGGCCGACTTGGGCCTGATCAGGGAAAAACAAATGAATCCAGGGGTTTCCAAAGGGATCTCCCTTTGGTGGGTCTTTGGTGACTTTCTCCCCACGAGAAAGTCACCCTGCGGAGCTAAAGGGGCTGGCAAGCCTATGCCAAGAAAATGAGAGAAGAACAGGCTGTATGCCCCCACCACATTTGGGGCAAACTTCTCTTGACGTTGCGCTCCCCCTTGGGGTATCATGAAGAAAACAACGCTAGGAGGGTCTGCCATGAAGAAAAATCCCGCTTTTTACCTGTTGGGCCTGGCCGCTGCCGGGGCCGGAGCCGCCGGAGGGGTGGCCGCTGTGGGCAATCTGCTCTATTCCAAAGCCATGATTCCCCAAAAGCGGGAGGCAGACTATGAGGACCCCAACGAGACCCAAAAGGAGGGCCGAGCTTGGGCCAGAAAGGCCGAGGGCTTCCGCTCGGCCACCATCCAGGCCCTGGACGGGCTGATTCTCTGGGCCGCTGTGGTGCCCGCTGACACCCAGTCCCACCGCTGGGCCATCTGTATGCACGGCTACCATGACACCCACGAGGCCATGGGCGCCATCGGTCTGCACTACCATCAGGAGGGCTGGAACGTCCTGATGCCCGACCAGCGTGGCCACGGCGAGAGCGAAGGGGACTACGTGGGCTGGGGCTACGACGAACGGCTGGACCTGGTGGGCTGGATCAACTACGTGCTCCGCCGTGACCCCCAGGCGGAAATTCTCCTCCACGGCGTATCCATGGGCGCCGCTACCGTCCTTATGGCCACTGGCGGAGCTCTGCCGGAGCAGGTGAAGGCGGCGGTGGCGGACTGCTCCTATACCACCATTGAGGCCCAGATGCACCATGTGCTCCTCCACCACCGGGACCAGTACCTCAACGCCCCGGTGCCTGTGCCCACCTCCACCCTCTTTGCCATGCTGCGCAAGACCACCTTGCGCCGGGCAGGCTATGACCTTCGGGATGCCGCCCCCATCCAGGCGGTGGCCCAGTCCAAAACCCCCACCCTGTTCATCCACGGCGTGGAGGACGACTTCGTCCCCGCCTCCATGATGGGAAAGTTGTACCAGGCCGCCAAGTGCCCCAAGAGCTTTTTGTGGATGCCGGATGCGGACCACGCCAACTCTGTGGGCACCAATCCCCGGCTGTACTGGACGGCGGTGGACACCTTCCTCCAAGACTACTTCCCCGACCAAGATTGACCCACCTCCCGGCACGGCTCCACCGTGCCGGGATTGTTCTTTTTTGCAATTACCGATTGACAAGGTAGGTAAAAAGGCGTATCATATAACCAACCATTTCAGTAGGTTTTAATTCGATGCATCAGGAGGAATCCGTTATGGCACATATCTATACATCCGCCCATCAGCTCATCGGTCACACCCCTCTGTTGGAACTGACCCACATTGAGGAGAAACTGGGCTTAAAGGCTAAGATTTTGGCCAAGTTGGAGCTATTTAACCCCGCCGGGTCGGTGAAGGACCGGGTGGCCCTGACCATGATTGAGGACGCCGAGGCCAGCGGGGCGCTCAAGCCCGACTCGGTGATCATCGAGCCCACCTCGGGCAATACCGGCATCGGCCTGGCCGCTGTGGCCGCCGCCCGGGGCTACCGGATGATGGTGGTGATGCCCGACTCCATGTCCATGGAGCGGCGCATGCTCATGACCGCCTACGGGGCCGAGCTGGTGCTCACCCCCGGGGCCAAGGGCATGGCCGGAGCCATCGCCAAGGCCGACGAGCTGGCCGCTGAGATTCCCAACAGCTTCATTCCCGGCCAGTTTGTCAACCCCTCCAACCCCAAGGCCCACCGGGAGACCACCGGGCCAGAGATTTACAATGATACCGACGGGATGGTGGACATTTTCGTGGCTGGTGTGGGCACCGGCGGCACCATCACCGGAGTGGGTGAGTACCTCAAATCCCGCAACTCCGCGGTGCAGGTGGTGGCGGTGGAGCCCTCCGACTCCCCCGTCCTCTCCGGCGGCCAGGCTGGCCCCCACAAGCTCCAGGGCATCGGAGCTGGCTTTGTGCCTGAGGTGCTCAACACTGCCGTTTACGACGAGGTATTCCCCGTGACCACCGAGGAGGCCTTTGCCGCCGGGCGGCTCATGGGCCGCAGCGAGGGTGTGCTGGTGGGTATCTCCTCCGGCGCTGCCCTCCACGCCGCCATTGAGGTAGCCAAGCGCCCGGAGAACCAGGGCAAGACCGTTGTGGTACTCCTCCCCGACACCGGAGATCGGTACCTGTCCACCCCCATGTTTACCGAATAAAGAGATCAGAAAGGAATCCTGCCATGCAGATTTATGCTGATAACGCCGCCACCACTCGCCTGAGTGACACGGCGCTGAATGCCATGCTCCCCTACCTCCAAGGCGAGTACGGCAACCCCTCCAGCCTCCACTCCGTGGGCCAGCGGGCCCAGGAGGCCCTCACCGAGGCCCGCGCCCGCATTGCCGCCCGTCTGGGCTGCCAGCCCACCGAGGTGATTTTCACCTCCGGAGGCAGCGAGGCGGACAACCAGGCCATCCGCTCGGTGGCTGCCTTTGGGAAGTTGAAGGGCAAGACCCACATCATCTCCACCGCCTTTGAGCACCACGCCGTGCTCCACACCCTGGATGCCCTGAAAAAGGAGGGCTTCACCGTCACCCTGCTGGACGTCCATGAGGACGGTATGGTGTCCGCCCAGCAAGTGGAGGAGGCCATCACCGACGAGACCTGTCTGGTCACCATCATGTATGCCAACAATGAGATTGGCACCGTGCAGCCCATCGCTGAGATCGGTGAGGTGTGCCGCCGCCACGGGGTACTCTTCCACACCGATGCCGTCCAGGCCGTGGGTCATCTGCCCGTGAATGTGGCGGAGCAAAACATCGACCTGCTCTCCCTGTCCGCCCACAAGTTCCACGGCCCCAAGGGCATTGGTGTGCTGTATGCCCGCAAGGGTGTGCCCATCTTCCCCCTCATCCACGGCGGTGCTCAAGAGCGCAATCGCCGGGGCGGCACCGAGAACATCCCCGCTATTGTGGGCATGGCCGCGGCCCTGGACGAGGCCTGTGACCACCTGGAGGAGGACACCCGCAAGCTCACCGCCCTGCGGGAGCGGCTGATTGCAGGGCTGTCCAACATTCCCCACTCCGTGCTCAATGGACACCGGGAGCACCGCCTGCCCGGCACCGTGAACTTCTGCTTTGAGGGCATCGAGGGGGAGTCTCTCCTGCTGCTGCTGGACGACAAGGGGGTGTACGCCTCCTCCGGGTCCGCCTGCACCTCCGGCTCCCTGGACCCCAGCCATGTGCTGCTGGCCATCGGGCGGCCCCACGAGATCGCCCACGGCTCTCTGCGGCTCTCCCTCTCCCCGGACACCACCCAGGAAGAGGTGGACTATATGATTGAGGCCGTCACCGACGTGGTGGCCTACCTGCGCTCCATCTCCCCGGTGTGGCGCAACCTGGAAGCAGGTATTCAAGAATTTATCATCCAGTGAGGTAAGATATTATGGCTTTGTACAGTGAAAAAGTAATGGACCACTTCCGCAACCCCCGCAACGTGGGCTCTATGGAAAACCCCAGCGGCGTGGGCGAGGTGGGCAACGCCAAGTGTGGCGACATCATGCGCATCTACCTGAAAATTGAGAACGACATCATTGAGGACGTGAAGTTTGAGACCTTCGGCT
>CALWXL010000089.1 GCA_944385485.1 uncultured Oscillospiraceae bacterium | reverse complement strand
TTTTCCACGGGGCTCATCATCAGCCGGATGATGATAAACTGCACCGGGGCCATCACCACCGCCTGGAATCCCCGGGCTGCCACCACCGCCCAATAGGGGTTACCGGTCAGCATATGCCCCCACAGAGCGGACAGGAAGATGCCCACCACCACGTGGTTGAAGATCAGGGCCAGGGCCAACTGCCACCAAGTTCTCCGGCCCTCTTTCAAGGCCATACCCAAAGCCACGCCATGGAGGGCGTTATTTAAGGTGTAGCCGGGGAAGTAGGGGCCAATGGGAAAGAGGATGGCGCCCAGCAGATCCGCCAGTCCGCCCATAATTCCGCCATAGACAGGGCCAAACAGAGCGCCGCATATGGCCAGAGGTACAAAAGCAAAGCTGAATTTGGTCACCGGGGTGGCAATGGAGAAGAACCGGGACAAGATCACTTCCATGGCCAGCAGCACCGCCACTTGTGCCAAAACCAGAACAGGTATTCTTTTATTCATCATCAATCTCCCTTTTTCGACAAAACATAGGTGCGAATCTCCCCCACCGAATACAGGGAGCCCAGGGCGCACACCACCCCGTCCTCTCCTGCCAGTTCCATGGCCCGCTCCACCCCTTGGGGGATGGAAGGCGCGGCAAAGGTGGGCTTTCCATACTGGGCCAGCTCATTGGCCAGGGTCTGGGCGTCCAACGCCCGGGGACTGGGGGG
Organism: uncultured Oscillospiraceae bacterium; assembly: GCA_944385485.1. GTDB lineage: Bacteria > Bacillota > Clostridia > Oscillospirales > Oscillospiraceae > Enterenecus. Next base: position 4,770 of record CALWXL010000089.1, on the reverse strand, counting down.
CGTAATGGTGACAAAGGCCTGGGCCAACGGGGCCACCAGCTCACACAGCCCCGCCCGATCCTTGTCCTCCAGCACCCCCATAAGGAGCACCGGGGCTTTTCCCGGGAAATAGCGGTTCAGATTGTCCGCCACCGTGGCGGCGCACTGGGGGTTGTGTCCCCCGTCCACCACAAACCAGGGGCGGCGGCGCAGCACTTCAAAGCGACCCGGCCAGCGCACCCGGGCCAAGCCCTCCCGAATGGCCTGGGCAGACACGGGGTATTTGTGGGAGATGGCCTCCAGGGTATGGAGCACCACCGCCCCGTTGTGCCGCTGGTTGTCCCCCAGCAGAGGGACAAAGAGGGAGTCTCCCTTCCAGTTCCACCACTGGCCCTCCGGGCTCTCCCGCTCCAAGATCACGTCCTGCGCGGAGGCGATGGTGAGGGTGGCGTGGTGGGCCTGACAGGCCTCACGCACCACCTGGGTGACGCTCTCCTTTTGCTCATAGAGGATGACGGGGCAACCGTCCTTGATGACCGCCGCCTTCTCGGCGGCAATGGCCTCCATGGTATTGCCCAGCTGGGCGGTGTGGTCTAACCCGATGTTGGTGATGACCACCGCCTCAGGGGCGGGGATGACGTTGGTGGAATCCAGCCGTCCCCCCATGCCCGCCTCCAGCACCACGATGTCACAGTTCCGGCGGCGGAAGAACTCCAGGGCCACGCAAGTCACCAGCTCAAACTCGGTGGGATGCTCCTCCATCTGGTCGGCCAGTCCACCCACCCATTGGGTGATATCTGCCAGTTCCTCTCCGCGGATTTCCTCCCCATCCACCTGCATGCGTTCCTCAAAGCGGTGGATGTAGGGAGAGGTGTACAGTCCCGTGGTGTAGCCTGCTGCGGTGAGCACGCTGGCCAGCATGGCCGCCGTGGAGCCCTTGCCATTGGTGCCCACAATGTGGATAAAGCGCAGCTTCTTCTCCGGGTTTCCCATGGCAGCCAGCAGCTGCCGGGTGCGGTCCAGACCGGGGCGGCTGCCCAGCCAGGAAAAGGAGTGGATGTATTCCACTGCCTGTGCCCCATCTTGCAGGGGCGGGTGTTTGTCCATAAAAATACCTCCTTTGCACGGGCAGCCCGTAAACGGGAACGCCGCACAAAGGAGGGACAACATCTCCGCTATGCGGCAGCGGGATGCGGTGGGCACACTGCAAGCCTGGGGGAAGGATTTTCCCCTCGTGCTATTCGTCCGGCGGACAACTCCCCGTCCCGCCAGCACTGTCTCCCCCCAAAAAGGAGAGAACCACACGTGCGCACCTACTCTGCCTGTTTGACTGTCAGTGTACTCCTCTGCTCTGGAAATTGCAAGACAAATTTTCGCCCTTATTCTACGGTGACGGATTTAGCTAAGTTGCGGGGTTTGTCAATATCACAGCCGCCCCACGGGTCAGGCCCCGTGGGGACCCCATAGATTTCTATGCTCGGGCGAAGTGAATTCGCCCTGCGCAAATCTCCGCTACGCTCCGATTTTACGCGCCACCCGGCGCGATAGCACCGGGGCTGTGCGCACCTGGTTCATTCCTCTTCTCACTCCACCGTAACCGACTTGGCCAGATTCCGGGGCTTATCAATATCACAGCCCCGGTGCAGGGCCACATAGTAGGCAAACAGCTGCAAAGGCACCACGCCCAGGGAAGGCAGAAGCAGCGGGTGGGTGTCGGGGATGGTAATCAGGTCGTTGGCCACCTCCGCCATGCGTGCCTCCTGGCTCTGGGTGGTCAGGGCCAGCACCGAGGCCCCCCGACTTTTCACCTCCACCACATTGCTCAAGGCCTTCTCGAACAAGGGCCCATAGGTGCCCACTGCCACCACCAGGGTGCCGTCCTCAATGAGGGAGATGGTGCCGTGTTTCAACTCTCCGGCGGCATAGGCCTCCGAGTGGATGTAGGAGATTTCCTTGAGCTTCAGCGAGCCCTCCAGCCCCAGGGCATAGTCCACGTTGCGTCCCATGAAGAAGATGGACTCGTGGTTGAAGTACTGGGACGCCAGATACTGAATCTGGCTCTGGGTTTCCAGCACCTCCTCCATCTGGGCGGGCAGCAGCAGCATCTGCTCCAACACCCGGGCATACTCCTCATCCGCCACCGTACCCAGCCGCCGGGCCATATATAGCCCCAGCAAATTCAGCACCGCCAACTGGGTGGTGTAGGCCTTGGTGGTGGCCACGGCAATCTCCGGCCCTGCCCAGGTATAGAGTACCTCATCCGCCTCCCGGGCGATGGAGGAGCCCACCACGTTGACGATGGCCAGCACCTTGGCCCCCAGCCGTTTGGCCTCCCGCAGGGCAGCCATGGTGTCCAGGGTCTCCCCCGACTGGCTGATGACGATCACCAGGGTGTGGGCGTCCACAATGGGCTCCATGTACCGAAACTCTGAGGCCAGGGCCACCTCCACAGGCTTGCGCAGCAGCCGCTCCAGGTGGTATTTCCCCACCATGCCTACGTGGTAGGAAGAGCCACAGGCCACAATGTACACCTGATTCATTTCCCGGATTTCCTCGTCAGTGATGCCAAAGTCCTCCAGGTACACCTCCCCGTCCTGGATGCGGGGGAACACCGCCCGGCGCAGGGCCTGAGGCTGCTCCATGATCTCCTTGAACATGAAGTGTTCATACCCGCCCTTCTCGGCGGCATCCACCTCCCATTCCACCCGGAAGACCTCCTTGGTGATAGGCTGGAGCAGGCTGTTGTAACACTGCACCCCCTGGCTGGTGAGCACCGCCACCTCACCGTCCTCCATGTAAATGACGTCCCGGGTGTGGCGCAAAATGGCGGTGACATCCGAGGCCAGGAAGTTGGCCCCTTCCGCCAGGCCCAAAATCAGAGGGCTGTCCTTGCGCACGGCAATGAGCTCATGGGGCTGGTCACAGCACAAAATGCCCAGGGCATAGGCCCCCTGAATGCGGTGGAGCACCCGCCCCACTGCCTCCAGCAAATCCCCTTGATAGAAATACTCCACCAGTTGGGCCACCACTTCGCTGTCCGTCTCGGAGACAAAGGGCACCCCCTTGCTCTGGAGGAAGCTTTTCAGCTCAGCATAATTTTCAATGATGCCGTTGTGCACCACGGCAATGTTTCCGCTGTGGCTGACGTGGGGGTGGGAGTTGATGTCCGAGGGTGCGCCGTGGGTGGCCCAACGGGTATGGCCAATGCCAATGGTGCCCTGGATGGCCCGGCCGCCCTGAATCATGTCGGAGAGCACCTGCAAGCGTCCCTTGGCCTTGGCCACGCGCACCTTTCCCTGGCTGTAAATGGCCACACCAGCGGAGTCATACCCCCGATATTCCAGCCGGGACAGGCCATCCAGCAAGATGGGTGCAGCCTGTTCCGCTCCCACATATCCTACAATTCCACACATATTTTTTCCTCCTTACTGCCATTGTTCTAAAAAAAGCGACAACGCCCCCAAGGGGGCGTTGTCCTCGTTGACATCGTTATCGATCTGAAACTTGGCTATCAATGTGTGCGTCGATCTGGCGGGTAAACTCCAGCGCCGCATTGTGTCCCATCTTCTTGTTGCGGTTGTTCATAGCCGCCACCTCAATGATGACTGCCAGATTCCGCCCCGGTTTGACAGGAATGGTCAGGGTGGGAATCTCCACACCCATCAGCTCGGTGAAGAACTCATCCGCACCCAGGCGGTCGTACATGGTGTTGTCGTTCCAGTTCTCCAGCTTCACCAGCATATCGATGTTGGTCTCAAACTTGACCGCCGACATACCGAACAGCCGGCGCACATCCACCACGCCAATACCTCTGAGCTCAATGTAGTGGCGGATCAGCTCGGGCGCCGTGCCCACCAGGCGATTGTTGAAGCCCCGGCGGATTTCCACCGCGTCGTCCGCAATGAGGCGGTGTCCACGTTTGACCAGCTCAATGGCGGTCTCGCTCTTGCCCACGCCGGACTCTCCCATGAGCAATACGCCTTCGCCGTACACCTCCACCAGCACCCCGTGTCGGGTGATGGTGGGAGACAGGGCCACCCGCAGGAAGGCGATCATGTTACTCATGATATCGGCGGTGTTCTCCTTGGTGCGCAGCAGCACCTGGTCATACTTCTTGGCCGACTCCACACACTCCGGGTACGGCTCCAGGCCTCGGGCAATGATCACCGCCGGGGTATGATAGGAGAACAGCTGGTCAAACCGCTCGGTGCGCTCCTCACTGGTCAGCTCCTGCAAATAAGACCACTCCACCAGGCCCAGCAGCTGCATGCGCTCCCGGTCGAAGTAATCGAAATATCCCGTCATCTGAAGGCCGGGACGGTTGACGTCCTGAATGCCGATCTGGCGATCCCGATAGCCCTCCGGGCCATACAACACCTCCAGTCGGAACTGGTCAATGATGGTACCCAGACGAATCGTAGGCCCTTTTCCCATGATTCCACGCCCTTTCCTGGTTATATCGTGTTTTCATTCTACCACAAAGCCTCTGCGAAAAAAATACTTCTTTTTGAAAAATGCCCCTTGATTTTCTCTAACGTTTCTGGTAAGATATCGTAGTTATCGTATGAATGCAATTCCAACCAGCGAGGAGGTTTGTAGATATGGCCAAATGTGAGTTTTGTGGTAAGGGCGTGAACTTCGGCATCCAGGTTTCTCACTCCCACCGCCGCTCCAACCGTCCCTGGAAGCCCAACGTCAAGCGCGTTAAGGCTGTGGTGGACGGCACCCCCAAGCACGTCTATGTGTGCACCCGCTGCCTCCGTTCCGGCAAGGTCACCCGTGCTGTGTAAT
>CALWXL010000088.1 GCA_944385485.1 uncultured Oscillospiraceae bacterium | reverse complement strand
TACAGCAAACCATTGACGGAGAGTAGTACCCAGTGTGGCGAACCTTCAGAGAGTCCCGGACGGTGAGAGCGGGGCGGGGAGCAGCTAGGGGAATGGGCTTCGGAGGGCGGACCGAACGGGAAACCAAGTAGGAACCGACGGGTACCCCACCCGTTATCAGAAGGGGCGCATATGATGGTATGCGTAAGCGAGTGGGCGTCGTTTGGCGTCAATTTGGGTGGTATCGCAGAAGCTAAGCTTTTGTCCCATGTGGGGCAGAGGCTTTTTTCATTTTTCGGCCTTGGCAAAGCGGAAAAACATCTGCCACTCAAATTTAAAAAATGGAGGAAAACACCATGAAAAACAACCAGATCATCCGTCGATTTGCCGCTAGTGCCGTAGCGGGGACCATGTTGCTGAGCCTGTGCGCCTGCGGAGCGGGCAGCGAGAAGAAAGATGACAGCTACAAGGTGGCCGTGGTCAAACAGTTGGAACACGCCTCTATGGATGAGATTGCTAAGGCCATTACCAGTCAGCTGGACGCCATTGCAGCCAAAGAGAATGTAACCATTGAATATGAGGTGTACTCCGGACAAGGTGATCAGACGGTGCTCAAGCAGGTGGGGGATCAGGCCATTGTAGACGGGGTGGATGCCATCATTCCCATTGGTACCACCGCCGCCCAGGTGACGACCCTGTGTGCCCAGGATACCCAGACTCCGGTGATCTATGCTGCTGTGTCCGACCCGGAGAAGGAGGACTTGACCGGCATCGACTACGTCACCGGCACCAGCGATGCCCTGGAGACCAGCGCCATTTTGGATATGATGCTCAAGCAGAACCCTGACACCAAGAAGGTGGGACTGCTGTATTCCCTGTCCGAGGGCAACTCGGAAACTCCCATCCAGGAAGCCAAGGAGTACCTGGACAGCAAGGGCATCTCCTACGTGGAGCAGACGGGCAACACCAATGACGAGGTGATCGCTGCTGCCTCCGCTCTGGTGGCTACCGGTGTGGACGCCATCTTCACCCCCACTGACAACGTGGTGATGTCCGCAGAGCTGGCCATCTATGAGCAGCTGGCCAAGGCAGGCATCCCCCACTATACCGGGGCCGACTCCTTTGTGCGCAACGGTGCTTTTGCCACATGCGGTGTAAACTACACCGATCTGGGCGCCCGCACGGCAGATCTGGCCTATCAGGCCATCACCCAGGGGATGGACGGCATGGAGGACGTGTACTACATGGACGGCGGCCTCATCACCGTCAACACCGAGACCGCCAAGGCCCTGGGGATCGATCCTCAGATCTTTGCAGACATGGGAACGCTGGTGGAAGTGACCACCACCCAGGAATAAACCAGAATACCCCATGGGTTATGGCTGAGCCATGACCCATGGGGTCGTGAGGAGTTGAACGCATGCTTTACATTGTACAGACAGCTATGGAATTGGGATTTTTGTATGCCCTGGTGGCCATGGCTCTGTTTTTGAGTTATCGGATCTTGGACATTGCCGACCTGACCACCGATGGCGCTTTTGTGCTGGGGGCAGCGGTGTCGGTGACAGTGACCGCGGCCGTCCACCCGTTTTTAGCCATTCCGGCGGCCATGGTGGCAGGGGCCTGCGCCGGGTTTGTCACCGCCTTTTTGCAGACCCGCCTGGGCGTGCCCTCCATTTTGGCGGGCATCGTCACCAACACGGGGCTGTATACCATTAACCTCATGGTGATGGGATGGAGCTCCAATGTGAGCTTGTTGAAGGACGACACCATCTTCTCTCTGTTCCGCACCACGGGCATTGGCGGGAAGTGGTATGAGACGGTGCTGGCCGGGGGCGTGACCATCCTCATGGCGGTACTGTTGGTGCTCTTCCTAGGCACCCGGCTGGGCCTGTCCATCCGGGCCACCGGAGACAATCGGGACATGGTGCGGGCCTCCTCGGTAAACCCCACCTTTACCATTACCGTGGGCCTGTGCATTGCCAACGCCCTCACCGCCCTGTCCGGCGGCATGGTGGGCCAGTACCAGCGCACCGCCGACATCAACGGCGGCACCGGTATTGTGGTCATCGGCCTGGCCTGCCTCATCATCGGCGAGACTTTGCTGGGCCGTCGTACCATCCTCAAGGGCGCCATTGCCGTGATTTTGGGTTCTATGGTCTACCGCCTCATTTACGCCATTGTGCTCTATACCAAGGTTGTGCCGGTGGAGTGTTTGAAGCTGGTCACTGCCATCATTGTGGGCTTGGCCATTGCCGCCCCCACCCTGCGCAACTGGGTGGCATTCCAACAGAAAAAGGCCATGGCCAGAAAGGGAGGGAAAGGATAAATGCTGAGCATACAGGGAATCTCCAAAACCTTTTATCCCGGTACCATCAATGAGAAAACGGCCCTCTCCAAGCTATCTTTGGAGGTGAAGGACGGGGATTTCATCACCATCATTGGCTCCAACGGAGCGGGTAAATCCACCCTGTTCAATGCCATCTCCGGGGTGTTCTACGTGGATGAGGGCACCATCACCCTGGGTGGTCGGGATATCACCTACCTGCCGGAGCATAAGCGCAGCCGCACCATTGGACGGCTGTTCCAGGACCCCCTCAAAGGCACCGCACCGAATATGACCATTGAGGAGAATTTGGCCCTGGCCTATCTGCGCTCCTCCCGGGGCAACGCCCCCTTCAGCCGCATCAGCAAGAAGGACCGGGCCATGTTCCGGGAGCATTTGAGCCTGTTGGGCATGGGATTGGAGGACCGCATGGGCCACCCGGTGGGGCTGCTGTCTGGCGGCCAGCGTCAGGCCTTGACTCTGCTTATGGCTACCTTGGTGCCGCCACAGCTGCTGCTGCTGGACGAGCACACCGCTGCCTTGGACCCTGCCACGGCGGATCAGGTGCTGAAACTGACCCGGGACATTGTGGCCCGGGATCACATCACCTGCCTGATGGTCACCCACAACATGTCCCAAGCCCTGGAGCTGGGTAACCGTACCCTGATGATGGCAGAGGGGAAGGTGGTACTGGATGTGGAAGGAGAGCAGAGAGACGGCATGACCGTCCAAGATCTCCTGGAGCAGTTCAAAGCGGGGACTGGACAACAGCTGGACAACGACCGCATGCTTTTGAGCTAAATAGAAAAAGCCGTTCTCCCATGGGAGAACGGCTTTTTGTTTGTGTGGCTTATTCCAACTCGAACGCGCCGGTGTACAGCTGGTAGTACTTGCCCTTCTGGGCGATGAGGTCGTCGTGGCTGCCACGCTCGATGATGCGGCCCTGCTCCAGCACCATGATGGCGTTGGAGTTCTTCACGGTGGAGAGCCGGTGGGCGATGACAAACACGGTGCGGCCATACATCAGAGCATCCATGCCCTTTTGGACAATGGCCTCAGTGCGGGTGTCGATGGAGGAGGTGGCCTCGTCCAGAATCATCACCGGGGGATCGGCCACAGCAGCACGGGCGATGGCCAACAGCTGACGCTGTCCCTGAGAGAGGTTGGCGCCGTTGCTGGTGAGCATGGTGTTGTAGCCGTGGGGCAGGCGGGTGATGAAGTCATGGGCACCTGCCAGCTTGGCGGCGGCGATACACTCCTCATCGGTGGCCTGGAGCTGACCGTAACGGATGTTGTCCATGACGGTGCCGGTGAACAGGTTGGTATCCTGGAGCACAATGCCCAGGGAGCGGCGCAGGTCTGCCTTGCGGATGGTCATGATGTCAATGCCATCGTAGAGGATGCGGCCGTTGTGGATGTCATAGAAACGGTTGATGAGGTTGGTGATGGTGGTCTTACCAGCGCCTGTGGCGCCCACAAAGGCCACCTTCTGGCCGGGCTTGGCAAACAGGGAGATGTCGTGGAGGACGGTCTTCTCGGGCACATAGCCGAAGTCCACATGCTCAAAGCGCACGTCGCCGGTGAGGCGGGTGTAGTGGAAGGAGCCGTCCTCCTGGGGGACTTTCCAGGCCCAGACATTGCTGCGGTAGGGCACCTCTTTCAGGGAGCCATCCTTCTGCTCCTGGACGTTCACCAGGGTCACATTGCCCTGGTCCACCTCGGGCTCCTCGTCCATGAGCTCGAAGATCCGGTGGGCACCTGCCATACCCATGACCACCAGGTTGATCTGCTGGGACACCTGGCCGATGGTACCGGTGAACTGGCGGGTCATGTTGAGGAAGGGGACGGCAATGCTGATGCCGAAGGCCATGCCGGAAAAGCTCAGGTTGGGAGCGTGGGTGATGAGAAGAATGCCGCCTACAATGGCCACCAGGGCATAGATGAAGTTGCCGGTGTTCATGAGGATGGGCATGAGGGTGTTGGCGAAGGTGTTGGCCTGCTTGGAGTCGGACATGAGGGCGTCGTTGAGGCGGTCGAAGTCGGCGCAGGTCTCGGACTCATGACAGAACACCTTGACCACCTTCTGGCCGTCCATGAGCTCTTCCACGAAGCCCTCTACCTTCCCCAGGGACTTCTGCTGACGCTGGAAGAAGGAGGCGGACTTGCCGCCGATGGAGCGGGTGAACTTCACCATCACCAGAGAGCCCAGGAGGATCACCAGGCTCAGCCAGACGCTGTAGTAGAGCATGATGAACAGCACGGACAGGATGGTGACGAACATGGACAGCAGCTGGGGGAAGCTCTGGGCCACCATCTGGCGCAGGGTGTCAATGTCGTTGGTGTAATGGCTCATGATATCGCCGTGGTCGTTGGTGTCAAAGTAGCGCAGGGGCAGGTTCTGCATCCCGTCGAACATCTTCACCCGCAGCTTTTTCAGCAGACCCTGGGTGATGATGGCCATCAACTGGGTCCACACGATGGTGGAGATGAGGGCCAGGCCATACAGAGAGGCCAGAATGGCTACAAACCGCAGGATCTGGGGGGCGGCAGCAGCCCAGTCGCCGGCCTGCCAGTAGTTTTCAATGACGGCGATGATCTTCTGCATGAACACTGTGGGCAGGCTTCCCACAATGGCGCTGAACAGGATACACACCAGAGCCACGGGCATCAGCACAGGGAAAAACTCAAAGAGGGTGCGCAGCAGGCGGACAAAGGTGCCTTTGCGATTGATGCTTCCATTAGGCTTCATCTTCCTGACCTCCTTTGTTCTGAGACTCGTAAACTTCCTGGTAAATGGGGCTGGTCTTCATCAGCTCTTCATGGTTGCCCATGGCCACAATGCGTCCGCCGTCCATGATGAGGATGCGGTCGGCGTCCTGCACCGAGGCCACGCGCTGGGCCACGATGATCTTGGTGGTATCGGGGATGAATTCCCGGAAGGCCTTGCGGATGAGGGCGTCGGTCTTGGTGTCCACCGCAGAGGTGGAGTCGTCCAGAATGAGGATCTTGGGCTTCTTCAGCAGGGCCCGGGCAATACACAGACGCTGCTTCTGGCCGCCGGAGACGTTGACGCCGCCGCGCTCCAGATAGGTGTCGTACTTGTCGGGGAAGAGCTGGATGAACTCGTCGGCCTGGGCCAGACGGCAGGCCTCCATGATCTCCTC
>CALWXL010000087.1 GCA_944385485.1 uncultured Oscillospiraceae bacterium | reverse complement strand
GACCTCAACGACGTGAACATGATCGACCACTTCCACCTCCAGGCCTACGGCCAGACCACGGTGAACTACAACCGGGACATTGAGGTGTTCCCGGTGCTCCGTGCCATGTTTGAGCAGATCATGGGGGAGAGCCCCTATAAGTCCCCCACCGACATGGGGGTGAACATGGCGGGCAACTGCATTGTGGACGACGAGGCGGTGCGAGCTGCCGCCTGTCAGGAGATCATCCGCCGCTACTACACCGCCCTGTGCGACGTGCGCCGGGGCCAGGGGGACAAGGAGAGCGTGTATAAGCTGGAGCTGCTGATGAAGCAGGCCGGGGTCTCCACCGCCGACCGCCCCGTGGTGGCCGCCGCCGAGGCCCGGGCCGAGGAGACGGGAGAGCCCGCCGCCGCCATCGAGCTGCCCGACGGCACCATCATCACCGGCAAGACCACCGAGCTCATGGGCTCCTCCTCTGCCGCCCTGCTCAACGCCCTGAAGAAGCTGGCCGGGCTGGGGGATGAGGTGCACATGATCTCCCGGGAGGCCATTGAGCCCATCCAGAAGGTGAAGATTCAGCACCTGGGCAGCCAGAACCCCCGCCTGCACAGCGACGAGGTGCTCATTGCCCTGGCCATCTCCGCCGCCACCGATCCCCAGGCGGACCTGGCCCTGTCCCAGCTGGACAAGCTGCGGGGCTGCGATGCCCACTCCTCGGTGATTCTCTCCGCCGCCGACAGCAATGTGTATCAGAAGTTGGGCCTGCGCATGACCTGCACGCCCCAGTATCAGAGCAATAAGCTGTATCATAAGTGAGAAAGGCCCCCTGGAAGCACCGCTTCCAGGGGGTTATTGTTTCCCTGCATGGGGGCAATGGGAGTCCGTACAGTGGAGACACTCTTGGTCCGTGATAGAAGTGTAGCAGCACATCAGATAATCGCATTCATCACAGCAGCACTCGATGGGAATGCCGGAATCATCACAATGCTGTCCGTTTCCCGGGCAGTCTTTGCCGAGATTTCCGGGAATTAAAATTGTGCCAGTTGTATCTACGATCATGGTATATCACCCTGTCCATTGGAGTATACTTCATTTTAATGCACTGCAATATATAATGCAATAATAATTGCTATATTACGTGTATTCTTTCCCTTAAAAAGCAAGTAAACTTTTTGTAGGGGTGATATCATGTTTGAGATTAAAAAGCCACAAAATTCTAATAAAACCATTCGTATGCCGGATGATTTAATTCAAAAATTACAAAAATTGGCGGATGAAAATGACATCTCCTTTAATCAGTTGGTGATTCAATGCTGCGAATATGCCTTGGAGCATAGGAATTCCAACGATAAATAAATTCTCTCATGGGGAAGGGACGGTTGGCTGTGATTCGGCTGGATGTTTTGCGCATTTTAGAAAAGCAGGGAAGGACGAAATACTGGCTTTATAAGCAGCTGGGCATGAGTTATCAGAATTTCAACCGCATGGTGAACAACGAGACCAAATCCATCCGCTATGAGAACATTGAGACCATGTGTCTGCTGCTGAACTGTACCCCCAACGAATTATTTGTGATTACGGAGGACTGATGCGCCAGGCCAAAAGCCTCCCTTGTGTAAAGGGAGGTGGCCCGGCGTAAGCCGGGTCGGAGGGATTGTTTGCAGCCCGCTACCGTCAACCCCTCAGTCAGCCTTGCGGCTGACAGCTCCCCTGTGTCAGGGGAGCCTTTGGAAATTGCCGACCTAGAAGCAAAAAGCACCCCCGGAAGCCATGGCTTCCGGGGGTGCTCTATCTGTTATTTACGGTTGTCAAACTGAGCCAGGGCGGAACAGGCCAATCCGATACCCAACATACCCATGCCGTGAATTACGGTCAGCTCCCCCAACAGCAGCAGCACCACCACCGCCACGCCCATGGCCAGAGCCACCGCCCGGGCGATGGTGGACAGGTGGATGGACACCTCATGCTCCGGTTTGTCTGAGGTGTAAATCTGCATCAGCTCATCCATGGAGACACCCAGCACCTGCGCCAGGCGGGGGATGGTGTTGATGTCGGGGCAGGACAGGTCCCGCTCCCACTTGGATACCGCTTTATCTGTGACCCCCATCTGCTGGGCCAGTTCCAGCTGGGTCATTCCCTTTTCCTTGCGCAGCTGGGCAATGCGTGCGCCCAGAGTTTTTGTCATGGCCGGACCACTCCCTTGTCGTTGATACGATCATGATAGCAAAACCAGGGGTAGAGCGCAACCGTCCAGCAGTTTCTTTTCCTCGACTTCCAGTTGATATGGAGGTAGAGAACCCAGTTTTTAGGATAATTTGGTGACAATCGCCCCATGCTGCGCCCCCCACGCCGCGTCCCGGCTGTGACAGGAGAAGAGGAGCACTTGCCGCTGTTGGGCAAGCTCGGCCAGCAGCTCCAGGGCGGCCTGGGCCCGCTGGTCGTCAAAGTAGGCCAGGGTGTCGTCCAAAATCAGAGGGGCCTGGGGGGCGGTGAGGTCCGCCAAGGCCAAACGCAGGGCCAGATACAGCTGCTCTTGGGCGCCCAATGAGAGAAACAGCTGAGAGTGGGGCAGCCCCGCCCCCTCCTGTTCCACCTGGGCGGACAGATCCCGGGCCAAAGTGAGGCCCTGATGCTGTCCCCCGGTGAGCCGGGAGAGCAGCTGTCCGGCCTTTTCATTGAGAGCGGGGGCGAACCGCTGGCGCAGGGCGGCGTTGGCCTCCTCCAGGCCCTCCAGGGCCAGGGTGAGGGCCTGGTACTCTTCCTGACGCTGGGCGATCTGTCCCGCCAGCTCGTCCCGGCGGCTTTCCGCCTCCAGGGTGTCCCGGCCCACAGCCCCGGTGGCCTGGTCCAGGCGGGTCTGCCACTGGGCCATCTGGCCCTCCACCTGCCGCAGCTGGGCGGTGAGCACCTGGGGGTCCCCGGCGGGAGGTGTGAGGCTGGCGGTGGGGCGCTGTGCTCCCTGGGCCTCCAGGTCTGCCACCCGTTCGCCGGCGTGGTGTACCTGGGCCTCCAACTGTTGATGCTGAGTCAGCCAGTCCAGATACCGCTGCAACGCCCCTTGCATGTTCTCCCCCTGGGGCGGGGCGGGGGTGTACAGGATTCTATCGTATTTGCCCATTTTGGCCACCAACACCATGGCCAGAATGACGGCTGCCGCCATGCACCCGAAGCCCACGAAGGACAGGGGGTACAGGGTGAGGAAAAAGCCCAGGATAATGAGCAGAAGGCCACCCACGCCCAGCACCGGCACCCACAGTTTTAGGGCTGCGGACAGGCGGTTCCGGCTGGCCTTGGCCTGCTGCCGCTGTTGGCTGTGAGCCTGGCCCTGCTGGCTGAGATTCCCCGCCTGCTCCATGGCCTGGGCGGCGGTGAGTCCCCGGAAGCGGGGGTCCGGGGCGGGGAGAGCCTCCAGGGCCTGTTGGGCCTTGGCCTGCTGCTGGAGGGCCTGGGCGTACCGTTGGTTGAGCGCCTGCTGGCGGTAGGCCTGGTGCTGCTCCAGTTGCCGCTCCAGCTGCTGCCTGCGCACTTGCAGCCCGGCCAGCTCCTGCCGGGCTTGGGCCTGGGTGTGGCGGGCCTGGGCGGTGTCCTCCAGAGTGCGGCGCACCTGCTCCAGCTCTCCCTCCAGCTGGGGGATGAGCCCGGTGGAGCGGTTGGCCTGACGGCGGTTGCGCCAATCCTTTAAGGTGCGAAGGGTGGCGGAGTAGGAGACCTCCTCCTCTCCGGTGGTGGCCAGAGCGGCGATGCGCCGCTCCAGATCCGGGGCGGCGGTGACGGCGGTGTCCCCCTGACCCACCAGGGCGCAGCGGACAAACACCTCCCGGCTCACTCCCGTGAGGGTCTCTCCCACGTTGGCGGCGGTGAGGAAAGGCACCGGGTCCCCGGTGGCGGTATACACCGCCTCAAAGCCCCCGAAGGGGCCGGAGCGGTTGGCAAAGCGGCGGAGGGTGATGCGCTGTCCCTGCCACTCCAGGCGGATTTCTCCCGCCATGGCAGCTCCAGACCAGGGCTGATATCGGGTCTTCTGGGCCAGGTGTCCCGCCTTATCCCGCTCCCGGGTGTCGATACCGTAGAGCATGGCGGTGAGAAAGGCCGCCCAGGTGGATTTTCCACATTCGTTGGGGGCGGTGAGGATGTTGAGCCCCGGGGAGAGGGTGAGGGTGGCCCCTTCCAGCTTGCCGAAGGTGGCGGTCATAGAGATGATGTTCATGCTCGGATGTCCTCCTCTCCCTCCAGGGCGGCCAACCCGAAGCGGGTGGCCAGAATGAGCCGGGGCTGCTCCTCCGGGGACGCTGCCCGGATTTTCTCATACATGGTGCGCAGGAAAAGCCCCGTCAGGGAGTCCTCTCCCGCCCGCTGCCACAGCTTTTTGGGCAGGGTGGTGGCATCGGTGACCTCCACATAGAAGAAGTAGGGGGCCGCCTGTTGGGTGATGGAGGCCAGAGAGGGTACCGTCTCCGCCTCTCCCGTAAGGGTGAGCCGCACCAGATCGTCGGAGTATTCCAGTCCCGCCAGGGTCTGGTACAGGGTAGAGACGTCCACCTCCTGGGTGCGGTACTGGCGGCAGCACAGGGGGACGAATTGGGCGGTGGTGCCCTGGTGGGTCACATCCACCAGAAGACAGCCCTTTTCTCCTGCCTCGTCAAAGCCTCGGCCCTCGGGACACCCCGGGTAGGCCCAGAAGGTATTCCCCTCCTGCTGTAAGCCGGAACAGCGATGGATATGCCCCAAAGCGGCATAATTTGCCCCGGTGGCGCCCAGCTGACCGGGGGCAATGGGGGCGTAGCGGCCCATGGGGGCCACTTCTCCGTGGACACAGAGAATATGCAGCCGCCCATCCTGGGGCACCGTGTACCCGGACAGGGGGGAGTCCTCCCGATGGGGAGACGTGAAGGCACAGCCGTGGATGACTGCCCCCAGGGCGGGAAGTTCCACAGCCTCCATGTCTGGTGTGGAAAAGATGTGCACGTTGTCCGGCCATGGGGCGGTGGCGTAGGGGGACTGGTTGGCGTAGGGGGACTGGTTGGTGTAGGGGTCGTGGTTGCCGGGGGCGATGAAAACGGGAATGGACAGCTCCCCCAAAGCCTGGGTGAGGGCCTGGAGGGACTGGGGATAGAAGCGCTGGGCATCCAACAAATCCCCCGGCAGCAGCACCACATCTGCCCCCTCCGCCTGGGCCAACTGGACCAGACGGCGAGGGAGATCCCGCAGTTCCCGCCGCCGTTGGGCGGCTTGGGGGGCGGGCAGGCTGCTGAGGGGGGAGTCGAGATGGAGGTCCGCGGCGTGTAAGATACGCATGGGACCGCCTCCTTATCCGTCAATGTCCACCCGCTCCACCGAGAGGCAGCGGCGGGTGTTGGTGTCCATGGTGAACAGCACCCCATCCATGCCGCAGGGGCCGTCGGCGGGCTGAAACCGCTGGGGCAGGCCGCCCAAAAAGCGGTTGATGGCCTGGGAGGGGTGGATGCCGATCACCGACTGGGTGGGTCCGGTCATGCCCAGGTCGGTGACAAA
>CALWXL010000086.1 GCA_944385485.1 uncultured Oscillospiraceae bacterium | reverse complement strand
GCCTCCTTCAACCAGGAGCTGTTTGACGATATCGTGGCCAACTTCATGGACGAGGCCAAGGCCGCCATGGACACCGACGACAAGAACGTGCGTGAGCAGCGCTGGAACGCCATGATCGACCACTGGCACGAGAAGTATCTGGAGACCTATCCCGATATGGACCAGTACCTGGAGGAGTTCACCTACAAGTTCCAGAAGAAGATCGTCAAGGCCTGGCTGCTGGAGGGCCACCGTGTGGACGGCCGTGCCAAGAACGAGATCCGTCCTCTGGCCGCCGAGGTTGGCGTGCTTCCCAAGGTGCACGGCTCCGGCCTCTTTACCCGTGGTCAGACTCAGGTGCTGTCCGTGTGTACCCTGAACACTCTGGCCGCCTCCCAGAAGCTGGACACCATCTGGGAAGAGGAAGAGAAGCGCTACATGCACCACTACAACTTCCCCGGCTACTCCGTGGGTGAGGCCCGCGGCGCCCGTTCCACCAACCGCCGTGAGAAGGGCCACGGCGCTCTGGCTGAGCGTGCTCTGGAGCCCGTCATCCCCTCTGTGGAAGAGTTCCCCTATGCCATCCGTGTGGTGAGCGAGGTGCTGTCCTCCAACGGTTCCACCTCTCAGGGCTCCATCTGCGGCTCCACCCTGGCTCTGATGGACGCCGGCGTGCCCATCAAGGCTCCTGTGGCTGGCATCTCCTGCGGCCTGATCCAGGACGACGACGGCTCCTTCACCACCTTCATCGACATCCAGGGCGTGGAGGACTTCCACGGCGAGATGGACTTCAAGGTGGCCGGTACCAAGAAGGGCATCACTGCCATTCAGATGGACCTGAAGAACGACGGTCTGACCCACGCCATCATCAAGGAAGCCCTGGAGATCACCCGGGACGCCCGTTATGCCATCCTGGACGAGATCATGCTGCCCTGCATCTCTGAGCCTCGCGCTGAGGTCAGCGAGAACGCTCCCAAGATGATCAAGATGAAGATCGACGCCGACAAGATCCGTGAGGTCATCGGTTCCGGCGGTAAGGTCATCCAGAAGATCTGTGCCGACACCGGCGCCAAGATCGACATCGAGGACGACGGCACCATCTTCATTGCCGGTGTGGACAAGGCTTCCTGCGAGGCCGCCAAGAAGACCATCGAGACCATCGTGTTTGTCCCCGAGGTGGGTGCTCTGTACTACGGCAAGGTGGTGCGCATCCTCCAGTTCGGCGCCTTCGTGGAGCTGGCTCCCGGCAAGGACGGCATGGTGCACATCTCCAAGCTGGCCAACCGCCGCGTGGAGAAGGTGGAGGACGTGGTGAACATCGGCGACATGATCTGGGTCAAGGTCACTGACATTGACGAGAAGGGCCGTGTGAACCTGTCCTACAAGGACGCTCTGCGGGAGATCGAGGCCAAGAAGGCCGCTGGCGAGCCCATTAAGTAAAAACCTTCAACAAGTTTTCAAGGCGCTGTGGAAGTTTTTCCACAGCGCCTTGGTTTTTGCCCTTCTCCCCCTTGGCTCCCCTGTGTAAGGGGAGCTGTCAGCCGCAAGGCTGACTGAGGGGTTGACCATAGCAGGTGGCAGACAATCCCTCCGTCATGGCTACGCCATGCCACCTCCCTTTACACAAGGGAGGCTTTAACCCCCCGCAACCGCGCAGAGGAAAAAATTTTCTCCCCGAAATCTGCTGACAACGACAACAGAGTTTGCTATACTAAACTTGTAAGAGGGTCAACCTTGTGTGAGAATAGATGGGAGGTTTTTTCCTATGTGGATATCACCCCACGCAGAGGAGTTCTTTCGGTGCCTGTCTCCTCTGCTCGCCTCCAAAGAGGTCAATGCCATGCGTCAATGGCGGCACCACTTTTCCGTGACATGCTATGAGCACTCCCTATTTGTGGCCTATATGGCCTACCGCATCGCCCAGTTCTTTGGCTGGGACTGCCAGGAGGCGGCCCGGGCGGGACTGCTCCACGACCTGTACCTCTATGACCCCGCAGACCGCAACGCCCATCCCGGCAACCAGTGCCTGGACCACCCCGTGTTCGCCCTGCGCAACGCGAGGGCTCTGTGCCCCGACCTCAGCGACCGGGAAGCCAACGCCATCGTCTCCCACATGTTCCCCCTGGCGGTGCATCTGCCCCGCTCTCGGGTGGCCATTGCGGTGAATCTGGCGGATAAGCTGTGCGCCACCATCGAAGTGGCCCAGCTGTATCGGGTGATCCCTCTGCGCCGCCGTCTCATGGCACGGGTGGGTTGCTGCTGATTTTGCCAGTATCTGTATTTTATCTCTGTTAAATTTTCCCCGGTCTGTTGCCCATTTCACAGGCCGGGGGGAAATTTGTATGCTTTTTTTGTGTATAAGGAAAGATTTTGTACAAATTTGAATTTTCCTCTTCAAAAATCGGTGGATTCTGATATAATATTTTAGATGCATTTTGTCAGCATTGTGTGTTGGAATGGTAAGGCCTTGCCTCGGCACACATTTTTAGAGATCAACCATGACACAACATCACACAGAGAGGAAGTACAACAATGATTTCTCACGGTAAAGATCTGAAAATCTTCTCCGGCAGCTCCAATCGTACGCTGGCTGAAGCCATCTGCAAGGATTTGAGCATTCCCCTGGGCAGCGCTGAGGTGGGCGCATTCTCCGACGGCGAGAATTTCGTCTCCATCCACGAGACGGTGCGTGGCTCTGACGTGTTTGTGGTTCAGTCCACCAGCTCTCCCGTCAACGACAACCTGATGGAGCTGCTGATTATGATCGACGCTTTGAAGCGGGCCTCCGCTGGGCGCATCACCGCTGTGATCCCCTACTTCGGCTACGCCCGCCAGGATCGTAAGACCAAGCCCCGTGATCCCATCTCTGCCAAGCTGGTGGCCAACCTGATCACCCGGGCCGGCGCCGACCGTGTGCTGACCATGGATCTGCACGCCAACCAGATTCAGGGCTTCTTTGACATCCCCGTGGACAATCTGCTGGGCTCTCCTGTGTTTGTAGACCACTTCCTCCGCCGCTTTGCCGCTGTCCATGACGAGACCATGGTGGTCTCCCCCGACGTGGGCTCTGTGGCCCGTGCCCGTGCCTTCGCCCAGAAGCTGGACATGCCCATGGCCATCGTGGACAAGCGCCGCCAGAAGGCCAACTCCTCCGAGGTGATGAACATCATCGGCGAGGTGAAGGACAAGCACGTCATCCTGCTGGACGACATGGTGGACACCGGTGGATCCCTGTGCCACGCCGCTCAGGCTCTGGTGGACATCGGCGGCGCCAAGTCCGTCACCGCTGCCGCCTCCCACGGCGTGCTCTCCGGCCCCGCCATTGAGCGCATCAATTCCTCTGTGCTGGATGAGGTGCTGTTCCTGGATACCATCCAGCCCCGGGAGGACATCGCTGAGGTGTGCCCCAAGATCAAGTATCTCTCTGTGGCTCATATGTTTGCCGAGGCCATTGCCCGCATCTACGAGGAGCGGTCTGTGTCCAAGCTGTTCCAGTAAGCAGACTCTTTGGAGGGCTGTTGCAGGCGGTGCCTGCAACAGCCCTTTTTCTTCTCTTTTGGAAAAGAGGGTTTGTCCCTCTATGGTTTGCCTTGTTCCGACTTGCCAGCCGGGGGACGCTCCGCTGGGCCCCATTTCTCCCCGATGAGAAATGGGGGAAAGAATCGCCAAAGGCGGGGTCTTCCCCCGCCTTGTGGAATCCACCCCGCCGGTACTGGATGGAGTGTACGCCTTTCTCTTTTCGGCCCTTGGACTGGTGGGGTCACATAGATAGCATGGCAATTTCTTTGTGAGTGCCAACTTCTACGACAAATAACACTTCTACCCCCAGGGCCTAACCCTGGTATACAACTGTTCCCAGTTGCCGGAAGCCAAGCTCCCGGCGGCGGGAACGCCGCTGCACCAAGGTAGGCCCGGATGTGGAAACCGCCTGGCTATAGGGCCAGCTACCCAGGGCAGCCTGGTGTGGTGGAAGTGACAGGGGCCACAGCATGGGTGACGGGCCGAACACCAGCTTGACGCATTCCCAGCCTGGTACCCCAGGGGGATACTTAGGGGGGAACGCCCTAAGTGGCTTTTCGCCCATTTTGGCCAGTCAAAATGGGCCCCAGCGGAGCGTCCCTGGCAGGGGCGCTGGTCTCCGCCAGGGAAATCAGAGAAGTACCATTCTCCAAACATCAAACAAAAAGGAGTTTTCCCCATGTTTTTTGGTAAAAAACTTCCGGTGACCTGGCTGGTGGTGGGCCTGGGCAATCCCGGCGACAAGTACGAAAACACCCGGCACAACGCCGGATTTATGGCCATTGACCAGCTGGCCGACCGGGGCGACTTCCCGGTGCAGCGGCTGAAGTTCCACGCCCTCACCCATCAGGCCACCATCTCCGGCCAGGGAGTGCTGGTGATGAAGCCCACCACCTACATGAACCTGTCCGGGGACGCGGTGGCGGAGGCTGCGGCCTTCTATAAGGTGTCCCCGGATCATATTCTGGTTCTGTGTGATGACGTGTCCCTGCCCGTGGGTAAGCTGCGCATCCGCACCAGCGGCTCCGCTGGCGGCCACAACGGCCTCAAGCACATCATCCAGCGTCTGGGCACCGACCAGTTCCCCCGGGTGAAGATCGGCGTGGGAGGCAAGCCCCACCCCGACTACGACATGGCCGACTGGGTGCTGGGTAAGTTTGTGGGCGAGGACAAGACCACCATGGACGCGGCCACCCTGCGGGCGGCCCAGGCGGTGGAATGCTATCTCAAGGATGGGCCCCAGAAGGCCATGAATCAGTTTAATTGACACGCCCCAAAGCCTCCCTTGTGCAAAGGGAGGTGGCACGGCGTAGCCGTGACGGAGGGATTGACTGCTACCTAGGTGGGGTCAATCCCCCAGTCAGCCTCACGGCTGACAGCCCCCTTTACACAAGGGGGCCTTAAGAACCCTTTGTCGTTGAAAAGGAGCCGTTATGAAGGAATTACTCCACATTCTCCAACAAGTGCCCCAGTTCCCCGCCCTGGTACAGGCCCTGGAGACGGGCCAGTCTCCAGCGGCGGTGTCGGGGCTGTCCCGCATCCACCGCGCCCACTTTGCCGCCGGACTGGGCACCGCCCTGGACCGTCCGGTGGTACTGGTGTGCGCCGACGAGGACGAGGCCCAGGCCCTGGGCCGGGATGTCACCGCCTTCACAGGCTGGAGCGTGACGGTGCTGGGAAGCCGGGAATTCAACTTCTACAACGGGGCGGTGGCCTCCCACCAGGGGGAGCACAGCCGACTTTCCGCCTTTTACGCCATGGCCCAGGGGGAGTGCAAGGTCATTGCCGCCACGGTGGAGGGCCTTTTACAGCGCACCCTCTCCCCCCAGGAGCTCCAGGAACATGTGGTGACCATCTGCTCCGGCGGCTCCTATGACCCCACCCAGCTCTGCGATGCCCTCTCCGCCCTGGGTTACACCCGATGCGACCAGGTGGAGGGCGTGGGCCAATTTGCCCTGCGTGGGGGCATTCTGGACGTGTTCTCCCCTGCCCAGGACCACCCGGTGCGGGTGGAGTTCTGGGACACCGACGTGGACTCCATGGGCCTGTT
>CALWXL010000085.1 GCA_944385485.1 uncultured Oscillospiraceae bacterium | reverse complement strand
AGCTGGAGCTGGTTGGAGATGTTGGCCAGCTGGTTGATGGGCTGGGTGAACTGGCGCACATACTGGATGAAGGCCTGAATATCACCCACCGTGATGGCCTGGTTCAGGGCCAGGAAGCCGCCCAGGACGCAGATGGCCACATAGCCCAGGTTGCTGGCAAAGTTCATCAAAGGCATCATCAGGCCGCTGAGGAACTGACTCTTCCAAGCGCTGTGGTAGAGCTTGTCGTTCATCTCATTGAAGGTGTGGATGGAGTCCTCCTGCCCGTTGAAGGCGGTGACCACCACATGGGCGCCATACATCTCTTCCACATGGCCGTTGACGTGGCCCAGATATTCCTGCTGGCTGCGGAAGAATTTCTGGCTGTGGCGGATGACATTCATGACAATGAGCAGACACACCGGGAGAATGCACAGGGCGATGAGAGTCATCCAGGGGCTGATGGAGAGCATCATGATGAGCACGCCCAGCAGCAGGGTCACCTGGGTGACCACCTGGGACAGGCTCTGGTTCAGGGTCTGGGTGACGGAGTCCACATCGTTGGTGATGCGGCTGAGCACCTCGCCGTGGGAGACCTTGTCAAAGTAGGACATGGGCAGACGGTCGATTTTCTGGCTGATGTCGGTGCGCATGGTGTAGCTGACTTTGGTGGCAATGCCCGCCATGAGCCAGCCCTGGATGTAGGAGAGCAGAGCGCTGACCAGATAGAGCCCACCCAGGAAGAGAAGGATGCCAGCCAGGGCATCGAAGTCAATGCCGCCGGTTCCGGTGATCATGGCCATGAGGCCCTCAAAGAGCTTGGTGGTGGCCTTGCCCAGAATCTTGGGGCCGAGGATGGAGAAGGCGGTGCCAGCCACGGCGCACACCAGAGAGAGAATGATAACGGGAAGGTAGCGGTTCATGTATTTCATGAGCTTTTTCATGGTGCCCTTGAAATCTGCCGCTTTTTCCCCAACGGGGTTGCGGCCCATGGGGCCGTGTCGCATAGGTCCAGCCATTACGCCAATTCCTCCTTTGAAAGCTGACTTTGGGCAATTTCCTGATAGGTCTTGCAGCTTTGCATCAGTTCTTTGTGGGTGCCGCAGCCCACCACTTTGCCCTGATCCAGCACCAGAATCTGGTCGGCATCCAAAATGGTGGACACCCGCTGAGCCACGATGAACACCGTGGCCTGGGTGGTGTACTCTTTCAGGGCAGCCCGCAGCTGGGCATCGGTTTTGAAGTCCAGGGCGGAGAAGGTGTCGTCAAAGATATACACCGGGGCCTGCTTGGCCAGGGCACGGGCGATGGACAGACGCTGACGCTGACCACCGGAGACGTTGGTGCCGCCCTGGCTGATGGGGGTCTGCATCCCCTGATCCAGCTGAGAGATGAAGTCAGAGGCCTGGGCAATGCGGGCGCTGGTGTCGATGGTGTCGGAAGAGGCGTCGGGGTTGCCGTACCGCAGGTTGCTCTCCACGGTGCCCCGCAGCAGAAGGCCCTTCTGGGGCACATAGCCAATGGCATCCCGCAGCTCCTTCTGGGGCAGGGTGCGGATGTCCACCCCGTCTAAGGTGATGCTGCCCTCGCTGACGTCGTGGAACCGGGGGATGAGGTTGATCAGAGTGGATTTACCCGAACCGGTGGAGCCAATGAAAGCGGTGGTCTGTCCGGGCCGTGCCACGAAGCTGACGTGTTCCAGCACATCGGCGTCGGCGCCGGGATAGCGGAAGGACACGTCGTGGAACTCCACCACGCCCTTCACGGGCTGGCTGAGATGGGTGGGGTGCTCGCAGTCCTTGACCTGTACCTCGGTCTGAAGCACCTCGTTGATACGGTCAGCGGAGACGGAGGCCCGGGGCACCATGATGAACATCATGCTGATGAAGAGGAAGCTCATGATCACGTGCATGGCGTACTGGATGAAGGCCATCATATCACCCACCTGGAGGTTGCTGGCGGCAATCTCCTTGCCGCCAAACCACACGATGAGCAGGGACAGGCCGTTCATCACCAGAGTCATGGCGGGCATCATGGTGGCCATGGCCCGGTTGACAAACAGGGTGTTGGAGGTGAGGTCACCGTTGGCCTTTTCAAACCGCTTCTGCATAAAGCCCTGGTTGGAGAAGGCGCGAATGACCATCAGACCGCTGACTTCCTCCCGGCTGACCAGGTTGAGCCGGTCCACCAGAGCCTGCATCTTCTTGAACCGAGGCATGGCCACGGCAAAAAGGATCATCAGCAGACCCAGCATGACAATCAGGGCCAGAGCCAGCACCCAGGCCAGATTCAGACAGGTGGACAGGCCCATGATCAGGCCGCCAATGCCCATGATGGGGGCAAAGCACAGCAGGCGGAAGCCCATGCTCAAGAAGTTCTGCACCTGGGTGATGTCGTTGGTGGAGCGGGTGATGAGACTGGCCCCGGAGAAACGGTCCATCTCATCATTATTAAAGTAGGTGACTTTGGTGAACACATCCCGGCGCAGGTCCCGGGCCACGCCCGCACCCATCCGGGCCATGCAGTAGCCGGCCGCCACGGCACAGGCGGTGAGCAGCACGGCCAGCACTGCCATGCGTGCGCCGGTAACCAGAATGTACCGGGTCTGGATGGCGTCGGTGTCCGCACCCAGCTGCTGATAGAACTGTTTGACCATCACCACGCCGGTCTGCTCCAGCATGGAATCCGGGGTTTGCTGAGCCACATCGATGGCCTGGGCGATGAGCTCCTGCCCCTGGGGCTGGCGGAGCAGCTGGCCCAGAGCCTGGAAAGCCTCTCCTGTGGAGGCCTGCTCACCATCCATGGCGCCAGACTGGGTCATCAGCCAAGTCAGGGCATAGCTGGCCCGGCCAAAGGCAGCATCTACTGCCTCTTCGTCCTGGGTGTTCAGGGCAAAGTCCTCTCCCGTGGCATTGGGGAAGGTGTGGGACAGGCTGTCAGAATCGGGGTGGTCTGCCAGAGGCACATAGGCCTGCTGCACCACGTCCCGGTCCTGGTCGGCCATAAAGGCCTCCATCCAGCCCAGGGTGTCAGCGGAAATCACCTGGGGAGCAGAGGAAGTGATGCCTCCCTGCTGCAATCCCACGTTGACGATGTCACTCATGTAGTTGGGCAGGGACAGCTCCAGCATGGCCTGGCCGAAGAGAAACACAATGCCCAGAACCAACAGGGTGATGTAAGGTTTTAGATATCTCTTGAGTTTTAGCATAGAATCCAATTCCCTCCTAGAAATTACGGTGTGGGGGCGGAGAATTCCTCCTCCACCGCCATGGCCAGGCTGCGGAAAGCCTGGATGAGCAGCTGGGTATTGACCCCGTGCTGGGTGTCCAAGCGCTCCAGCACGTGCTCCAGCTTGCCCAGCATCTCCTCTCCCGTGGATTGGAGCAGGGTGGAGCCTGCCTGGGTGAGATGAATCCACACCGTCCGGCGGTCGTGGTCATCTGGGACCCGCTGCACATAGCCCAACTCCTCCAGCTTGGTAATGCGCTGGCTGACGGCGGGCATGCTCTGCTTCATGGCCTTGGCCAAGGTGGACAAGGTCATGGGGGCAGGGTCGTCCTGGCTGCACGAGCGACACCCCAGAGTGGGGCCGGTGGGGTGGCGCAAGGTGTACAGGGTGAAAAACTCCGACTTGTTGATGCCGGTGTTGGGGATGGCCAACTTCCATACCCGCCGCAGATGATCCATCTCTCGCAGCAGCTCCAGAGAGCGGCTGTACGACTGAGCGTGCACGATATTACCTCCGATCTGACCAAACCTCAAAAAGGTTAGGTTACATAATTATGAAGCATAAGCAATTATACGCACCGACACATGGTATGTCAACAACTTCAAAAAAAGTTCACAATTGATGGGAGCGTCATGGAATATTCCTGGAAGTGAGGGCATAGGGTACATTATGAATGTTTGGACAAGGGGGGAGCGTATGGATGCTGGGGTGAGACGGCGCACAGCGCCGGTGCGGGGGCGGCGCACCAAGCCCACCAAGGATGGGGGCGGTGCCACCCGTTGGGGCATCCAGCTGGTGATCAGCGGAATGCTGTTTTTGTTGGTGTTCATTGGGCGGGGAGTATTCCCGGGCCAGACCCAGGTGGTGGGCCAACTGCTGCAAGAGGACATAAATATGGGACAGTGGGTGCAGCAGGCAGCCGCATGGGCAGATGGCGCTTTGCCCGGGGGCGACTGGCTGGCCAGCCTGGTGGCAGGGCAGGCCCAGGGTGTGGAAGCTCCGGTGCAGCAGCAGGTGACGTTGTTGGGACAACAGCAGGACCTTGGACAGGAGTATCTGTCCACCCACGGAGCGGCCCAGGGAACACAGACGCAGGGAGAGGACGAAACGGCGGAGCCAGAGCCTACCCCATCTCCTACGCCTCAGCCCACGCCACAGCCGACCCCGGAACCCACCCCGCAGCCCACCCCGGAGATTGTGACAGCGGTGGCTCAGGAGTACAGCCCTGATGGGGTGAAACTTCCAGCCAACGTCAGCTATGAACGGTATGAGTTGGGGCTGGAGAAGACGGTGTGCCCGGTGATGGGGCCGGTGAGTTCCACCTTTGGCTACCGCACCAATCCCATCACCCAGAAGAATGAGTTTCACCTGGCCTTGGACATCGCTGCCGATGAGGGCACCGAGATCAAGGCCTTTGCCGACGGGGTGGTGGAGTACATCGGGCAGAGCGATGACTTCGGACTGTATTTCCAACTCATCCACGACAACGGGGTCACCACCTTTTATGCCCATTGCAGCAAGCTGCTCATACAAAAGGGGGATGAGGTGAAGTGCGGTCAGACGGTGGCCCTGGTGGGACAGACGGGCATGGCCACAGGGCCCCATCTGCACCTGACGGTGGAGAAGGACAACATTCGACTGGACCCTGCCTATTATGTGGACCCGTCCTGAGCGTTTATGGAGGGTGAGCCCGGGATTTTGGCTGGTGCTGGGGGTGCTGTTCTACCTGGATGAGGGGGTGGGTCTGCTGCCGTGGGGGCTGCTGGCCTGCCTGGTCCATGAGCTGGGGCACCTGGCGGCGGCGAAATGCTTCGGCGGACGCTTGGAGGGCATCCACCTCACCGCAGTGGGAGCGGAGATGTCGGTGGGCTATGGAAGGGCCGTCTCCTACGCAGAGGACACCGTGGTGGCGTTGGCCGGGCCGGTGTCCAACGTCCTGCTCAGCGGTGTGGCCTGTGGGGTGAAGCTGCCCATTCTGGCCGCTCTGAGCGTGGGGGTGGGGGCGTTCAATCTGCTGCCCATTGTGCCGCTGGATGGTGCCCGGGTGCTGTACAACTACCTGTGTCCGCTTCTGGGCCCTCGGCGGGCGGAGCGGTGGGGCATGGTCACCTCGGCGGTGCTGGTGGGGGGACTGGTGGGGCTGGGCACGATCCTGATGGGAGAGTACGCCAACCTCACCTTGCTGCTCACCTCTGTCTGGCTGTTCTGGGGGGTGGTGCGCCGGGAGACGTTGGGGTGGTGGAAGGAGAAAAAGAGAAAAAGAAAGGAATAAAAGGGTTGATTTCCTCCCAGGGCTATGGTACAATATCTCGGTCTGAAAAAGGGTGGTCCTCTGCACAGCGAAGAATGATGCACGAACGCCTGAATATGAGGAGGAAATATCAATGGAACTGCTGAAGCAATTTAGCGACAAGTATCTGAAGGAAGAGGCTCCCGTGGCCAACGTG
>CALWXL010000084.1 GCA_944385485.1 uncultured Oscillospiraceae bacterium | reverse complement strand
AAGGGATGACAGCCCATGGCGGCGTTGTCCCCGGGGGCCCCGCACGGCGGGGCGGCGCTTATGCGCCGTACGAGTATCTTCCCATGAGGGAAAATCTCGGCGCAGGGGGAATTCACTTCCCCCGAGCATTGAAATCATACAGGGCTCCCACGGAGCTGTGCTCCGTGGGAAGACAATGCAGCAATGATTGGATGCCAAGGCTACTATGAGTACCTGGCGGGCAATACCGCTGGATGGGACTTAAATGCCAAGGCCAGCCTGGATATTTCCAAGGATCGCTGAGACTTCCACAATCCTTGTGCAAAATGTAGAAAAATAGCCCATGTTTTTTGGAGCCTCCCCGGTGTGGGCCCGAGAGAGAAGGTTTTCCCCCATATCTTGTGGAAGTGTCGAATGGTGTCGAAATTCACGAACGATTTTTCTTGCATTTGGTGTTTTCTCCCTTATACTGTCATTCAGAGAGAGGAAAGGAGAGGAGAGAAAACATTGGACACCGGCGAGACTTATTTGGAAACCCTGACACTGGAGGATGAGGCAGGGCGGAAGCACCGCTTCCACTACTACATTTTACTGGAGCATCTGAAGCTGGAGGATTTTTCCGGTGAGAGCTACGGAATTAAAATCGAGGAAAAGGAGACAGGGGAGATCGCTGTGGTGCCCCATGTGACCACCCGTTCCTCGGTGATCTATCAGCTGGCACGGACCTTGGTGGAACACCAAGTGACTCCGTGCACGCTGATGGATGTCATACAAGATTGGTTATAAGGAACATGCAAATTCGCACCCGCGAGGGGTGCGAATTTTTGCGTTTATGGGTTAATGGGGCAGGGAGAGAACCTCGTTGGCTACTTCATCGGCCACCTGATAGACCCCGTCGAAGTCCACATGAGGATTATAGAACCCCTCCAGGTCATCGTGGGCGGCTTTGGCCTGCTGCAGTCCGTCCACAGCCTGCTCCACCAGAGCCTGGGCCACCTTCTGGGCAAAGCGCAGCCGGGGACGGCTGGCCCGATACACCTCCCGGTCCACCATGGCATCCAGCCGCAGGCGGCGGTAGGGGTGATGGGGCCACGGAGCATGGGAATTGGAAGTGACAAAGGCCAGGGACAAATCCGGGAAGATGAGGTGTGCCAGACGGTCGGGGGCCATGGGGTCGGGACAGGCCAGCACCCGGTGTCCGGTGGCCAGAGCGGCGGAGAGAATGGGGGCCAGCAAGTCATGGGCCAGGCCATAGCTGTCCCACAGCTCATACACCCGGTCGGCCTGGGCTTCCACCGTCTCCCACAGGGTGATGCAGCCCTTATGGGTCACCGCCGAGAGAAAGCCCTGGATTTCCTCTCCGGGGACGGCGGCGGTGGGCTTGAGCTCCCGGGCGATGATGCCCCGGGCCCGGCGGGCCAGCTTCTGGGTGAGCAGGTCGGAGCTGACCCGGTCGTGGACGTCCTCCAGCAGTTCCCCGGCGGCACCCAGACAGCGATATACCCGCTTATAACAGGCGGAACAGGCGTGCCCGGCGGCGATGATATTCTCTTTGAGGGGTTGGAGTTCGCTCCAGTTGTAAAAGTGGCTCAAATCCACGTAACGCTCCACCACTCCGGCACAGGCAGGCTCCACCACATGGGGGGCGGTTCCATCCACAATTGCTGCCCCCAGTTGTGGAAGTAAAACGGCGTCCAGGGAATCCGGGTCGCCGGAGCAGGGCACCTCCACCACCTGAAAACCTGCAGCCTGGGCGTGGCGGCCCACCCGGCGCATGAGGGAAGATTTTCCGCACCCGGCCCCGCCCTTTAAGATGTACACAGCCTGGTACTTGGTGGGGTCAGATAGCTGGTGATACAGGGAAGAAAAGCCCAAAGGGGTGTTGCCACCCAAAAAATATTGAATATTCGGCATCGGTCAGGCCTCCTCGGCAAAAAAGATACACCCCAACCTATGCCAAAGAAAGGGAAGGGGTGAGGGGAAAAGAAGCGGAGTTTCTTCTGAGACATCCACTTATGGCGCCAATCATACCGGTGATGTGAAAACGGTGGAAATTCTCTTTGTGATTCTCTATACTAAGGGCAACCAGGGAGGTGGTGGAACATGCAGGTAGAAATCAAACTTGATCCCAACTGCCAAGAGCCCCGTATTGTGGTGGTCACAGCCCAGGTGGATGAGAAAATCTATGATCTTGTCCAGCAGCTGTCTCAGCAGACGCCTGCGATTCTATCGGGATTTCGCGGAGAAGAGGCTAAAATTTTGGACCAGTCAGAGCTAC
The DNA here is from genome assembly GCA_944385485.1 of uncultured Oscillospiraceae bacterium. Classification (GTDB taxonomy): domain Bacteria; phylum Bacillota; class Clostridia; order Oscillospirales; family Oscillospiraceae; genus Enterenecus. The sequence goes on along the minus strand of CALWXL010000084.1, from coordinate 3,426 downwards.
TACGGGTTTATTCCTCGGGCGGGAAAGTCATGGCTGTCATGACAGATGGCGAATATATTGTGAAGATGCGGCTGTATGAGGTGGAAAAACGGCTGGATAAACGAAACTTTGTGCGCATTTCCAATTCAGAGATCATCAATCTGAAAAAGGTGAAAAAGTTCGATTTGAGCTTTGCTGGTACCATATGCGTCTCGCTCTCAGATGGGAGCACCACCTATGTCTCTAGAAGAAATGTGAGTAAGATCAAACAAGTATTGGGGTTGTAAGGGGGGCAGAATATGAAACAGAACGTATGGAATCGCTGTGTGCTGGGAGCGTTTTTGGGACTGGGGATTACCACAGGTATTGCCATTGCCATCTCGCTGATTATCGGAGATGGAACGTACTATGCCGTCATGCCCCAACTGGTACAGGATTTTGGCTCGGAGTTAAACGCCGTGCTGGTTCAGACTATGGTTTCCCTGATGTATGGAGCCATTTGGGGAGGAGCGTCCTTCGTATGGGAGATGGAGAATTGGAGTATCACACGCCAGACGGTGACCCATCTCCTGATTGTCTCACTGTCCACCCTTCCGGTTGCGTATCTCATGCGCTGGATGGACCGCAATGTGCTGGGAATTTTGGGCTACTTTGGAATTTTCCTAATGATTTATGGCGTGGTATGGATATTCCTGTATCTGGGGACAAAAAGACGGGTCGAGAAACTGAATCAAGGGGTGCAGCAGCGTTGGAATAGCGCAGAATGATGCGGCCTCTCCTGTGAAAGGCAAAACGGTTGAGAGAAATCCCGGTAAGAGATGGTGGTAACCGCCGCTCTTGCCGGGATTTCTGTGTGTATAGGCGTTTATCATAGTTTTATTTCTATGAGTAAGGGAAGGGGCTTGAAAATTTGAGTCAATCCGGTATAGTGACAGTAAACCGATACGGTCAAACCAAACGAGTCAGGGGGACGCCGATGAATCCACGCTTTCAAGAACTGCCGGAGGAGAAACAGCTGGCCATCCTCAACGCTGCCATGGAGGTATTCGCCAAGTATGACTACCCCAAGGCCTCCACAGACCTCATTGCCGCCAAGGCGGGGGTGTCCAAGGGGCGGCTGTTTTACTACTTCCACAACAAAAAGGACCTGTATTTTGCGGTGTACCGCTATGCCTGGAAGACGGTGACCCAGGCGGTGGTGGACGAGGAACTGTGGAAGATCACAGACTTCTATGAACTGCACCACGATTCCGCCATGAAGAAAATGGCGGTGCTGAGCAGACACCCCTACATCATGGACTTCAGCATCCGTTCCTACTTTTCCGAGAAGGAGGAGGTGTCCGAAGGCCTCAAGCAGGTGAACGCCCAGGGGGTGGATGATATCTTTGAAACCTATTTTTCCGGCGTGGATCTCACCAAGTTCAAGGCGGATGTGGACCCGCGGCGGGTGTACAACATGCTGATTTGGATGATGGACGGCTATCTGCACGCCTGGAGGATGCAGGGAACGCCGTTGGATGTGGAGAAGATGCAGCACGAATTTCTCCAATGGATCACCATACTGAAAAACAGCACATACCGGGAGGAATATATATGAATGTCATCTGTGTGGAGCATTTGACCCGGGACTATGGAGGGGGCAAGGGCGTGTTTGATGCCACCTTCCAGGTCCAGCAGGGGGAAGTCTTTGGCTTTCTAGGCCCCAACGGGGCGGGAAAGACCACCACCATCCGTCACCTGATGGGCTTTTTGCGCCCTCAGACCGGGGCGTGTACCATTGCCGGATTGGACTGCTGGAGGGATCGGGCCCGCATCCAGGCCCAGCTGGGCTATGTCCCCGGCGAGATCAGCTTTTTTGACGATATGACCGGGGTGGAGTACCTCAAATTTCTGGAGCGATACTGGAACCTGCGGGGGAGCAACCGGAAAGGAGAGCTGCTGGACTACTTCCAGCTGGAGCCCAAGGGCAAAATCAAGAAGATGAGCAAGGGCATGAAGCAGAAGCTGGGACTGGTGGCTGCCCTGATGCACGACCCGGACATCTTGATCTTTGACGAGCCCACCAGCGGACTGGACCCTCTCATGCAGAGTCGGTTTGTGGACCTGGTGGCATCGGAGAAGAAAAAGGGCAAGACCATCCTCCTCTCCAGCCACATGTTTGAAGAGGTGGAGCGCACCTGTGACCGCATCGGCATCATCCGGGGCGGTAAGATGGTGGCCGTGGACTCGGTGGAGGCCCTGCGGGAGCGGCACCTGCGCACCTACACCGTCACTCTGGACAGCCAGGCGCAGGCCAGCGCCTTTGCCCGGGATTTCCACGGAACACAGAATGGATGCCGGGTGACGGTGACCACCCGCCAGAGCCTGGAGGAAATTTTCATGGACTACTATGGAGGTGAGCAGGCATGATAAACGGTGCTCTGTATCGGCGTGGCATGAAGGGCAGCGTGAAGCTGCTGCTCATTTTAGCGGCGGTGCTGGCTATGTATGTGGTCATCATCGTCAGCATGTACGAGCCGGAGATGTCCAAGCTGCTGGATAGCTATGTGGAGCTGATGCCGGAGATCATGGCGGCGGTGGGTATGACGGCAGGGGCCACCAGCCTCATGGGCTTTCTGTGCTCCTACCTGTACGGCTTCCTTCTCCTCATTTTCCCCATGCTCTTTTGCATCCTCCGTGGCAACGGCCTGGTGGCCAAGTATGTGGACGACAGTTCCATGGTGTCCCTCATGTCCGCTCCGGTGCGGCGCAGCACCATCGCCCTGACCCAGGGGGCGGTGATGGTGAGCGGGACCCTCATTTTGACGGTGTACATCACCGTTCTGGAGTGGTTCAGCGGGGAATACTACTTCCCCAGGCAGCTGGACCTGGGAGAGCTGTTGCAGGTCAACGCCGGGCTCTTCTGCCTCCACCTGTGCCTGGGCGGTATCTGCTTTTTTGCCTCCTGCCTGTTCTCTGAGACCAAGTACAGCTTGGGTGTGGGGGCGGGCCTGCCCATTTTGATGTATGTGTTCCAGATGATGGCCAACATGGGAGGCAAGGCGGAGAACGCCAAGTATTTCACCGTGTTCACCCTTTTCCAGCCCGAGAAGCTGGCGGCAGGGGAGAGCGGCGCTGTGGTGGGGGTCTTGGTGCTGCTGGCCCTGGGAATTGTCCTGTATGGGGCGGCGGTGGCGGTGTTTACCCGCAAGGATTTACACATTTAATTGGGAGAAGTGGCAGTTGAAAAGAGCTGGAAAATACGATATAATCAAAGGACTGTGAAACTTCTCCCCCTTTGGGGAGGTCAGATACTACTTTTGGGAGCCATGCTCCTGTTTGAATGGAAGTGTAGAAGTTGAAGTACAATTTTGCCAACCTGGAGCCCAAGTGGCAGAAGAAGTGGGAGGACGCCAAGGTCTACGCCGCCCACGACAACAGCGACAAAAAGAAGTTTTATGGCCTGGT
>CALWXL010000083.1 GCA_944385485.1 uncultured Oscillospiraceae bacterium | reverse complement strand
GTGTTCATCGCCGAGTCCCCCCTGTACGAGATCACCTGCAAGGAAAAGACCTGGTTTGCCTACTCCGACCGGGAGAAGGTGGAAATCTGCCAGCAGCTGGAGGCAGAGAAGAAGAAGTACGACCTGCAGCGGTCCAAGGGTCTGGGTGAGAACGAGCCGGACATGATGTGGCTGACCACCATGAGCCCGGACACCCGCAGACTCATCAAGGTGATGCCCGAGGACGTGGAGCGCACCGCCCAGGTCTTCGACCTGCTGCTGGGGGACAACCTCCAGGGCCGCAAGGATCACATTGCGGAAAACGGCTACAAATACCTGGATATGGCCGATATATCTTAATTCGCCGAAAAAGGCAAAGCCTTTTCCGACGGTAAGGATTGCACCCTGCTGCGCGCATATTTTGTCTGAGACAGACAAAATCCACACTTGCAGGGCGAGAAGTATGTTTCGCCATGCGCATGTCCTGGCGAAACATGGATTTCAATTCTTCGCACCTGCGGGTGCGAACTCTGCGAGGCTTTTCTCACAAAGCCAGCAACCAGTATCATGATAAGGACGGAATCACATGGCTAAAAAGAAGTCCCCCGCAGAGGGGGCCAAAAAGAAGACGAACCCCAACGTGATGGGGCTCCACGCCCAGGTGCTGGAGCAGCCCATCACCCAGACCCTGGAGCTGAACTACATGCCCTACGCCATGTCGGTGATCGTCTCCCGGGCCATCCCTGAAATCGACGGCTTCAAGCCCAGCCACCGCAAGCTGCTGTACACCATGTACCAGATGAAGCTGCTCTCTGGCCCCCGCACCAAGAGCGCCAACGTGGTGGGCGCCACCATGAAGCTCAACCCCCACGGCGACGCCGCCATTTACGACACCATGGTGCGCCTGTCCCGGGGCTATGGGGCGCTGCTCCACCCCCTGGTGGACTCCAAGGGCAACTTTGGTAAGGTGTACTCCCGGGACATGGCCTGGGCCGCCTCCCGATACACCGAGGTGCGCCTGGACCCCATCTGTCAGGAGCTGTTCCGGGACATCGATCAGGACGCCGTGGACTTTGTGCCCAACTACGACGGCAAGCTCCAAGAGCCCACCCTGCTGCCCACCACCTTCCCCAACGTGCTGGTGGCGGCCAACCAGGGCATCGCCGTGGGCATGGCCTCCAACCTGTGCGGGTTCAACTTGGGGGAGGTATGCGAGGCCGCCATTGCCCGGATGAAGAACCCGGACACCGACCTGCTCTCCATTTTGAAGGCCCCGGACTTCTCCACCGGCGGCCAGCTGCTCTACGACCAGAAGGCCCTGGAGGACATCTATCGCACCGGCCGGGGCAGCGTAAAGCTGCGGGCCAAGTGGAACTACTCCAAGAGCGAAAACCTCATCGAGGTCACCGAAATCCCCTATTCCACCACGGTGGAGGCCATCATTGACAAGGTGGCGGAGCTGATCAAAGCGGGCAAAATCCGGGAAATTTCGGACATGCGCGACGAGACGGGCCTGGACGGCCTGAAAATCGCCATCGATCTCAAGCGTGGCACCGACCCGGAGAAGCTGATGAACAAACTCTTCTCCCTCACCCCCCTGCAGGACACCTTCTCCTGCAACTTCAACATCCTCATTGCGGGCATGCCCCGGGTCATGGGTGTGGGTGAAATTCTGGACGAGTGGACCGCCTGGCGCATGGACAGCGTGCGTCGGCGCACCTACCACATCTGCAAAAAGAAAGAGGATAAGCTGCACCTGCTCCAGGGCTTGAAGCAAATCCTGCTGGACATTGACAAGGCCATCGCCATCATCCGGGAGACGGAGGAGGAGGCGGAGGTGGTGCCCAACCTGATGATCGGGTTCGGCATCGACCAGATCCAGGCCGAATATGTGGCGGACATCCGCCTGCGCAACATCAACAAGGAATACATCCTCAAGCGGGTGGAGGAAGTGTCCACCCTGGACGAGGAGATTGCCGACTTAAAGGACCTGATGAACTCCCCCAAGCGCATCCAGAAGGTCATCATCACCGAGCTGCAACAAGTAAAGAAGAAGTACGACGCCCCCCGGCGCACCGAGATCGTCTACGAGTACGAGAACCTCTCGGCAGAAAAAGCCGCCGCCCAGGAGGCCCCGGACTACCCCGTCCACGTCTTTCTCTCCCAGGAGGGGTATTTCAAGAAGATTACCCCCCAGTCTCTGCGCATGAGTGGAGAACAGAAGTACAAGGAGGGGGACGGCCCCTTCCTCCACTGGGAGGGGAGCAACCGGGACGAGCTGCTGGTATTCACCGACCATCAGCAGTGCTACAAAACCCGCCTGTCCGACTTCGACGACTCCAAGGCTAGTCTGCTGGGCGACTACCTGCCCACCAAGCTGGGCATGGACGGAGAGGAAAAGGTGGTGTGGGCCTGCAACCCCGGAGACTACTCCGCTCACCTGCTGTTCTTCTTTGAAAACGGCAAGGCTGCCCGGGTGGAGCTGGGGGCCTACCAGACCCAGACCCGGCGGAAAAAGCTCACCGGAGCCTATTCCGACAAATCCCCCCTGGTGTCCGCCCTGGTGCTCTCGGAGGACACCGAAATGGCGGTGTGCTCCACGGAAGGGCGCTGCGTAGTGTTCCACACCGCCTCCCTCACCCCCAAGACCACCCGCTCCACCCAGGGGGTGAATGTGATGACCCTGAAGCCCAAGTACAAGGTGGCCTGGGCCAAGCCCTTGGCTGAGACCACCATCGTCAACCCACCCCGGTACCGGGCCCGCTCCCTGCCCATTGCCGGTGCATTGCTAAAGGAAGAGGACCGAGGCGAGACCCAGCTGTCTCTGCTGTAACAAGGAGGTTTCATGAATCTAAAAAAAGACATCTGGGCGGTATTGGTCATCACCTTCGCCTCGGCCATCTATGCCCTGGGCTTTGTGTGGTGCTTTGCCCCCAACGACATCGCCTTCGGCGGCATCACCGGCGTGGCTCAGATCATCAACCACTTCATTCCCGCCTGTCCCATTGGTCTGACGGTGATTGTGCTCAACATCCCCCTGTTCATTTTGGGCTGGAAGTTCATCGGCGGGCGCTTGTTGGTGTTCTCCCTGTACGCCATGTTCATCTCTTCCGTGTTCATTGACCTTATCACCCCTCTGTATGACTGGCAGCCCATGGACCCGCTGCTGGCTTGTATCTTCGGCGGCCTGCTCATGGGCCTGTCCCTGGGCTTTGTGTTCCAGCAAGGCGCCACCACCGGCGGCACCGACCTGGCCGCCCGGCTGTTGAAGCTCATCTTCAAGTGGCTGCCCATGGGTAAGCTGCTGCTGGCTGTGGACCTCATTGTGGTGGTGTCCGTGGCTCTGGCCTTCCAGACCATCAACACCGCCCTGTATGGCCTGGTGGCCCTGTACATCTCCACCCTGGCTCTGGATGGGGTGCTCTACGGCATGGACACCGCCAAGGTGGCCTACATCATCAGCGACCACAACGAGGAAATCCGCCGGGTGTTGGTGGAGGACCTGGACAAGGGTGTCACCATCCTCCACGGCCAGGGCGCCTATACCGGTGCAGAAAAGCGGGTGCTCCTGTGCGCCTTCAAGCAGCGGGAAATCGCCACCATCAAAGCGGCGGTGAAAGACCTGGACCCCAACGCCTTTCTCATCGTGTGTGATGCCCACGAGGTGCTGGGTGAGGGCTTCCGCATGTACCACGCCGACGGGCTGTAAGGAGGAATTGCATCATGGCTGACCTGGAAAAACTGCGTAAGAATCTGGAACGAGAGGGGTTTGTCACCTCCTGTTTTGAAACCGGAGAGGAGGCCTGCGCCTACCTGAGCCAGAAGCTGGACCAGACCACCATCGGCTTTGGCGGCTCGGTGACGGTGCAACAGCTGGGGCTGTATGACAAGCTGGCCACCCACAACACCTGTCTGTGGCACTGGCAGTCCTCCGACGTGCTGGATGCCTCCCGCACCCACGCCTACATCTGCTCCCTCAACGGGGTGAGCGAGAACGGGGAGCTCATCAACATTGACGGCAGCGGAAACCGGGTGGCCTCCGGCCTCTTCGGCCACCAGGAGCTATATTTCGTCATTGGCACCAACAAGATTGCCCCGGATTTCGAGTCCGCTCTGTGGCGGGCCCGGAACATCGCCGCCCCCAAAAACGCACAGCGTCTGGGGCGCAACACCCCCTGCGCTGCCAAGGGAGACCGCTGCTACAACTGCGACAGCCCGGAGCGCATCTGCGCCGCCCTCACCGTGTATTGGCGCAAGCCCAAGGCCATTCTCCACGTGGAAGTGGTGATTGTCAACCAGGATCTGGGCTACTAAGCCCTGTCCCAGAGAGGAGGAGACCCATGAAAACCAAATTGCTGGCCCTGTGCCTGGTCCTGGCCCTGCCCCTCACCGGCTGCACCGCCATGCTGGAGCGCAGCTATGTCTCCTCCTCCACCCATCTGGACTACTCGGTGGCGGAGGACGCCTCGATTTTGCGGGTGGAGACCTATCAGGGCCTGGTCAATGCCCTGCTCTACTTTGTCAATCAGCACTCCACCACCGGCACCATTCGGCTGTACAACTACACCGGAGACGTGGAGGCCGATCTGGAGTCGGCCTGCAACGAGGTCATGACCGAGGACCCTCTGGGGGTGTTCTCGGTGCGCTCCATGAAGTATGACAGCACCCGCATTCTCACTTACTACGAGGTGGACGTGAGCATCGTCTACTCCCGCTCGGCTCAGGTGGTGTCCTCCATTCAGTCGGTGTCCGGCCAATCCGGCCTGCGCAGCGAGCTGACCCGGGCCATCTCCACCCGGCAGGTACAGAGCCTGTCCCGGGTGTCCTATCTCACGGGAGACGCCGACACCGTGGAGGCACTGTTCTGGCTGTCCTTTTACAGCAGCCCACTCCTGGCTGTGAACCCGCCCTCGGAGGTGTCGGTGTCCCTCTATCCGGACTCCGGCCCCCAGCGCATTGTAGAGGTCAATCTCACCTGGCCGGACATCTCCACCGATGTGGACGAATACAGCCAGCAGGTGGACGCTCTGGTGGATCAGATCCTTCAGTCCGCTCCCCAGACCGCCCATACGGCCCAGGGCCTCACCGCCCTGGTACAACAGCAGGTCACCCCCTCTTCCACCGGGTCCCTCACCGCTCTGGATGCCCTGTCCGGCAACCCCGCCAGCGACCAAGGTCTGCTGCTGGGCCTGGAAGCTGTGCTGCAAGGGGCGGGTGTGGAAGCCAATATGGTGTTGGGTACCCTCCACGGCAGCACCACCATGTGGCTCATTGTCTCCACCGATGACGGCTACCGCCATCTGCTGCCCAAGTCTCTCTACTCCGACCACACCTTGGAGCTGTATACCGACCAGCAGCTTCAGGAGCAGGGTTATGCCTGGGACACCTCCCTCTACCCCGCCTGTCTGGACGCGGACCAGGAGTAAGAAGATCATTTTTGAAAAAAACTTTGAAAATACGGTTGACAAAAGGGATGATATCTGATATCATCCCTTTTGTTGTCGCGAGTGTAGCTCATCTGGTAGAGCGCCACCTTGCCAAGGTGGAGGTAGCGAGTTCGAGCCTCGTCACTCGCTCCATGTGAATGGAGACGTACCTATTTGGGTATGTCTCCATTTTTTCTTGTCCCGGGAACTCGCTACCTCCACCTTAACTTAAAATCTGAGGTTGGGGGCCCCGCAAAAGCCCGTGGCTTTTGTGGGTACGGAAGCAGGTTCGAGCCTCGTCACTCGCTCCAAAAAAGAAGGGCCTGTTGCAAAATAGGCCAGAACAACAAAACGAGAGGCTAACCTTTTTGGGGGTTGGCCTCTCGTTT
>CALWXL010000082.1 GCA_944385485.1 uncultured Oscillospiraceae bacterium | reverse complement strand
TGGTGGAGGATGTCCTCCAGGTGCAGCAGCTTCTCCCGCTCGCCCTCCATGAGCTTGGCCACGGGGATGCCGGTCCATCGCTCCACAATGCGGGCGATCTCCTCTTCGGTTACCTTATCCCGGAGCAGCTGGTTCTCCTTCTGATTGGCAGCAATGGCCTCCTCCTCCTGGAGCTGCTTTTGCAGAGCAGGGATGGTGCCATATTGCAGCTGGGCGGCCTTCTCCAGGTCGTACTCCCGCTGGGCCTTCTCCAGCTGGGCGTTGGCCTGTTCCAGCTCCTCCCGCAGCTTCTGCACCTTGCCGATGGCGTTCTTCTCGTTCTCCCACTTGGCCTTGCCAGCGTTGAACTCGTCCCGCATCTCGGCCAGCTCCTTCTGGATGTCGGCCAGACGGGCCCGGGACAGCTCATCCTCCTCCTTCTTCAGAGCGGCCTCCTCGATCTCGTGCTGGATGATCTTGCGGGAAATCACATCCAGCTCGGTGGGCATGGAGTCCATCTCGGTGCGGATGAGGGCGCAGGCCTCGTCGATGAGGTCGATGGCCTTATCGGGGAGGAATCGGTCGGTGATATACCGGTCGGACAGGGTGGCGGCGGCCACAATGGCGCCGTCGGTGATCTTCACGCCGTGGAACACCTCGTAGCGCTCCTTCAGGCCACGGAGAATGGCCACGGCGTCCTCCACCGTGGGCTCGTTGACCATGACAGGCTGGAAGCGGCGCTCCAGGGCGGCGTCCTTCTCAATATACTGGCGGTACTCGTTGAGGGTGGTGGCGCCAATACAGTGCAGCTCGCCCCGGGCCAGCAGAGGCTTCAACAGGTTGCCAGCGTCCATGGCGCCCTCGGTCTTGCCGGCGCCCACAATGGTGTGCAGCTCGTCGATGAACAGAATGATGCGTCCCTCGGACTTCTTCACCTCGTTCAAAACGGCCTTGAGCCGCTCCTCAAACTCGCCCCGGTACTTGGCGCCGGCAATCAGAGCACCCATATCCAGGGCAAAAATGGTCTTGTCTTTCAGGCCCGCAGGCACATCGCCCTTGACAATCCGCTGGGCCAGGCCCTCGGCAATGGCGGTCTTACCCACGCCAGGCTCGCCGATGAGCACGGGGTTGTTCTTGCTCTTGCGGGACAAAATGCGGATGACGTTGCGGATCTCGTCGTCCCGGCCAATGACGGGGTCCAGCTTGTTCTGCCGGGCCCGCTCCACCAGGTCGGTGCCGTACTTTTTCAGGGCCTCATAGGTCTCCTCGGGGTTGTCGCTGGTGACCCGCTGGTTGCCCCGCAGAGCGGCCAGGGCCTGCATGACCTTCTCCCGCTCCAGGCGGTAGGTCTTGAGCAGCTCCTTGATGGTGCTGTCGGCCTTGTCCAGCAGGGCCAGCAGCAGGTGCTCCACCGACACATACTCGTCCTTCATGCTGGTGGCCACTTCCAGGGCAGCATTCATGGCCTGGTCCACACCGGACGAGATATACACCTGGTCGGCCCTCCGGCCAGAGCCGGACACCTTGGGCAGCTTCTCCACCTCATGGCGCAGGGCGGCGTCAAAGGACTCCACGGTCATGCCCATGTGGGTCAGCAGCTGAGGCACAAAGCCTCCCTCCTGCTCCACCAGGGCGCAGAGCAGATGCACCTGCTCAATCTGTTGATTCCCATATTCCGTGGCCAGGGTCTGGGCGGACTGCACCGCCTCCAGGGACTTCTGGGTAAATTGGTTCATATTCATAAGGCTTACACTCCTTTGCATGGGGTATGGTCCCCAATCTGTCGTTTGACCTTAGTATACCTCTTTGCTAGGAAAAATCATGAACGAAGTGTAAACAATTAGCACTCTCGTAACGAGAGTGCTAATTTCCTGTTTATTCGAGAAATGCAACGCCGTACAGGCCTAACTCCACCACGGTATACCCAGCGTTCCGGAAGGCGTCGTGGCTGCTGACATGGACGAGATAGGCGGTATTGGGGTCCAAATGGTTCATATCCACTCCGAAAGTATAGCGGCCAAAGGAGGAGACGCTGAGATAGGCCGAAGGGTAATTGGCATACTCCACGGTCTGGGCAAATTCCGGCTGTGGGGTCTGGTCATAGAAGAGGATGTGAGAGTAGACCACGGTGGAGTCCACCGCCACCGACTCAAACCCCTGCTGCTTCACATACGCCACCGCATCCCCCACCCCGTATCGGAACTGGACGTCGATGTCGTCGTTATAGGCGGTGAAATAGGTGTTGACAAAGAGCCCAAAGGCCACGGCATACACCGCCACCACCCCCCAGGGCAGCACCGGATAGGTCCGGCAATAGCCAAACACCCAATCCAGCCCAAAGGCCAGCAGAACCAGCAGGTAGAGGTGGAGGGAATTGGCCTTGTTGATGTTCAGGTAGTCCAGGGACAGGCTCACCAGGGCGGCACACAACAGCCCTAGTAGGAGCAGGCCCTCTCCGGTAAACTGCCGGGCTTTCAGCCCCTTCCCTGCCCGGATGGCCATACGCACCCCGCCCAGAACCATGAAGGGCCAGCTGAACCGATAGAACATGCCATATTGGGGCAAGCTGTTCCAGAGAAGGCCGTCTCCCTCCCCGAACACCATCTCCCCCAAGGTTTGGTAGGCCTCCCGGGAGAAGAGGTTGTGCCAGTCCACCTCGGAGGCCCGCATGGACACCAGCCGGGGCACGGACAAAAACGGGGTGCGAATCTCCTCCAGCACACCCAAATTCACCAGCACAAAGAGGATGAGGGGCAGCGCCAGCACAAAGAGCAGGCCCACCGCCCCCGCCAGATAGGGAGTAAATGTCAGCTTTTTTGTGTAGAGAAGGTAGAGGAGGAACGCCGCCAGGGTCAGAGGCACCACCACCCAGAGGGTGGCATAGGCGTACAGGGAGAAGCCATAAAACAAGGCCGCCAGCAGCAGCCAGGGCGGGGAGTCCAGCCCCCGCACCAGAAAGTACAGCCCCAACAGCAGCAGGCCCGGGGCCAGATTGGACTCCAGCCCCCACCGGCTGAGCATGATATGCCAGGGGCAGATGGCGGTGAGGCCCAGCCCCAGAAGTCCCACCCGCCGGGAGAAGAGCCGGGTGAGCAGCAGGTACACCACCGGGAGGCTCACGCAGGCCAGAATGGCCTGGGGCAGGCGCACAGCCAACTCCGTGAGGCCCAACAGGGCCACAAAGGGCATGGCCAGATAGCTCTCCAGCACGTTCATGCCGCTGCCCCAGGAGATGAAGTAGCAGGGATTGGTGTACCCCCAGGAGTCCACCCCGTATTGGAGCATGGAGTAGGCCTCATATCCGGCATAGGCCTCGTCCTGGTTGAGCCCGCAGGGCAACCCGCCCAGCTGCCACAGCCGCACCGCCATTCCTATAAGGATAAGAAACAGGGGCAGCAGCCAGGTCCGCTGTGCCCCTTTGTCCAGCCGTATACTCATTGGTCACAGTGCTTGGCGTGGTAGCGCACCACCAGGTCCCCCAGGGTGGTGCCGTCCACTACGGCAGACACCGCCCGGTGGATCTCCTGCCACAGCTCGATGGTCACGCAGTCCCCGCAGCGTTCACAGAAACCGTCATCGGTGGCGCACTCCACCGGAGCCAGGTCCCCCTCCAGGGGCCGGAGAATGTCGCCCACGGTGTACTCGTCCGGGTGGCGGGTGAGGAGATAGCCCCCTCCGGCACCTCGCACCGAGCGCACCAGCCCAGCCCGGGACAGCGGTGTGACGATCTGCTCTAAGTATTTATCGCTGAGGTTTTGCCGACCTGCCACGTCCCGCAGGGAGACCGGGTTGTCCTCCCCGCCGTGGGCGGCCAGGTCCACCATCAGCCGCAGGGCGTACCGCCCTTTTGTGGAAATCTTCATATCCATACCCCCAAAGTTCTTTGTCCTATAATACCATATGTTTTGTAGGATTTCAAGGGTGACACGGGGTTTCACCGCCAGACGCAACGCCTCCCTTGTGTAAAGGGAGGTGGCACGGCGTAGCCGTGACGGAGGGATTGACCGCCACCAAGGACCCAATTCCCTCCTAGTTTTGTTCGCTGGTCAGGACAGACAATCCCCCAGTCAGCCTGACGGCTGACAGCCCCCTTTACACAAGGGGGCCTTTGGTGCGCAGCGTTCCCACCGAGGGAGCAGGTTTCCCCGCAGAAATCGGGGGTGGTTCGCCCTTGGGGACTTTACGGTATGCCGGGGGATATGATATACTACCTTAGACTATAATTGTACGAGATAGAAAGGACATATACCATGGAAATTGATGGAGTTGTGGTACAAGATACCTACTTTTACAAAGATATGAACCTGTCCGAGGCCATTATGAAGGCCCTGGACAAAAAGGGCTTCACCCAGGCCACCGCCATCCAGGGCGGGGCCATCCCCTACTTCATGCAGTGGCGGGACGTGGTGGCCAAGGCCCCCACAGGCACCGGCAAGACCTACGCCTTCGGCATCCCCATGGTGGAGCATGTGGACCCGGAGTCCGACCAGGTGCAGGGCCTCATCTTGGCCCCCACCCGGGAGCTGGCAGTGCAGATCCGGGACGAGCTGCGGGACCTGTGTGCCTTCCGGGAGGGTGTGCGCATTGTGTGCCTGTACGGCGGCCAGCCCATTGACAAGCAGATCACCCAGCTGAAAAACTGGCCCCAGATCGTGGTGGCCACCCCCGGCCGTCTCATGGACCACATGAAGCGGCGCACCGTGCGCCTGGATGGGGTGCAGACGGTGGTACTGGACGAGGCCGACCGGATGCTGGACATGGGCTTTATCCAGGACGTCACCCGCATCCTGGACAAAATCCCCCACCGGAAGAACCTGGGGCTCTTCTCCGCCACCATCAGCCGGGAGGTCATGGACATCTCCTGGGTATACCAGCGGGACCCGGTGGAGATCACGGTGCGTCCCGTGGAGGAGAACCGCCCGGATATCCAGCAATATCGCATTGATTTGGAGGGCCGGGAGCAGAAATTGGAGACTCTCATCGCCCTGTTGAAGGGCGGGCAGTATGAGCGGGCCATCGCCTTCTGCAACACCAAGAACATGACCGACCGCCTGGCGGGCCTTCTGTCCATGCGGGGCATCTCCTGCAAGGCCATCCACGGCGACATCCAGCAGCGGGTGCGGGAGAAGACCCTCCAGCAGTTCAAAGCCGGACAGCTGCGGGTGCTGGTGGCCACCGACGTGGCCGCCCGTGGCCTGGACATTGATGACGTGGATGTGGTGTTCAACTACGACGTGCCCGACGAGCAGGAAAACTACGTCCACCGGGTGGGCCGTACCGGACGGGCCAAGCGCCACGGCGTGGCCTATACCCTGGTGGCCTCGGTGACCGAAGCGGTGCGGATGCGGGACATCGCCCGCAACACCCGCATGGAGATCCAGCTTTTGAAATACGATAAGGACGGCTGCCTCATGCTGGTGGACGGCGAAAACAACTAAATTCTCTTTTGAAGGAAGGTATGTATGACCGGATTTGACCTCTCTGTGTCCGTCTCCCTGGTCACCGTGTTTGTCCAGGGTATTCTGAGCTTTTTCTCTCCCTGTGTCCTCCCCCTCCTCCCCTTGTACCTGGGTTACCTGTCCGGCAGCATGGGGGACACCCAGGGCGCCCAGACCTCAAGGGTAAAGACCCTGGTGAACACCCTCTTTTTCGTCATCGGCATTTCCGCCGCCTTTTTCCTGCTGGCCTTGGGGCTCACCGCCCTGGGTCAGGCGCTGCACCAGTACCAAAAAATTATCATCCAGGTGGGCGGCATTCTCATTATCCTGTTTGGTCTGTTCCAGCTGGGGGTCTTTCGCCCCATGGCCCTGGAGCAGGATCGGCGCATCCGCTTCCCCCTGCAAAAGCTGGCCATGAGCCCGCTGGTGGCTCTGGTGTTCGGCTTCACCTTCTCCTTTGCCTGGAC
>CALWXL010000081.1 GCA_944385485.1 uncultured Oscillospiraceae bacterium | reverse complement strand
GAGCCGTTGGCGCCGCTGGCCACGATGGGGTCGAAGGAGTTGCGCTGGGCGCCCTTGCTGGCCATGATGTAGGTCAGACGGGCGGCGATCTCACTCTCGGTGACACCGGGCTTGACATAGTTCAGAATCTCGGTAAAGGCCTCATCGGTGATGCGCTGAGCCTCCCGCATGACGGCCAGCTCCTCCTCGTCCTTGACCATACGCAGCCGGGTGAGCAGATCGGAAGCTCCCACCAGCTCCACACCAGGCAGAGCCTCGCTCCACAGGTTGTACTGCGCCACGTTCATGCCCTCGTCCTCAAAGCCCAGACGGCGCACGTTGTGAGTGGCCACCAGGGACATCACTAGCTGGCGGTAGCTCTGGCCAGAGCGCAGCACGTCCACGTGGGCCCCGGTGATTTCCTGGTTGGCCGCCTCAATGTACCGGGAGTCGGTGTAGTACCAGCAATCCTCGGGGGTAATGAAGGCCACGCCCTCCCCGTGGAAGCCCATGGCGTAGAACTCGCCGGGCTCGGAGGTCACCAGCATGGCGTCCAGCCCCAGGTTGTGCAGCTCCTTGGCAATATTCTTAATGTGATTCATCTCAAAGACTCCTCTCTTACAAATAACTTTGGTAGATACGTTTCATGGTCACGGCGTCTTCCGCCTGGGTGCCCGCACTCTCACAGATGAAGGTGGGGCTCCACCCCCTGGCTGCTATGGCCTGGGCCAGCGGCTCCCAGGCGGGGCCGTAGCCCCCGTCGTCGTCAAAGGTGCGGTGGCACTTCTCCCCCCCGTTGGGGGTAAATTCAATGTGGGAGAAGTGGCTGTGGAAGCGGCTGGCCCGGTCCGCTCCCAGCTCGGACTCCATCCGGGAGAGCATCCGCTCCACCGCCTCGGCTCCCTCGTCCGCCCCCAGGGAACGGGCATAGAGGTGGCCGAAGTCCACACAGGGGACGAGGCTCTCGTGGACCTGACACAGGCGCAGCACTTCGTCCAGGTCGCCCAGCTGGTTGATTTTTCCCATGGTCTCCGGGCACAGGGTGATATGGCCAAAGCCTTGGTCTTCACACACCGCCACGATCTCCTTTAAAAAAGGAAGGGCTATGGCCATGGCCTCCTCCCGGGTGCGCTTCATGAGGGCACCGGAGTGAATCACCACCCGGGTGGCTCCCATCTGATCGGCCACCCGACAGGCGGAGGTGATGTAGCCGATGGTTTTCTCCTGGGATTCCGGGTCAGGGTTTGCCAGGTTGATGAAGTAGGGGGCGTGCAGGGACAGGGCAATGCCCCGCTCCAGGGCCTGACGCCCCAAGGCCACGGCGGTCTCTTCCTTCACCCGCACCCCCTTGCCGCACTGGTACTCGTAGCAGTCCAGCCCCAGCTCCTGAAGCCACCGGGGTGCCTCCACCGAGGATTTATAGGGGAAGCTCTCTGCGTTGCCCGCAGGTCCAAATTTGGCGCTCATAGTCTCTCACCTCCCGAGGATAAGAGCCGGAAGGGCACCTCAATGGCGTAGCGCACATAGCGGCCCGGGTTGCCCGCCAGTCGGATGGGCTTGACCAAAATGGTGGTCACCCCCGCCCGGTTTCCCCCCAGCACGTCGGTGAACACCTGGTCCCCCACAATGGCGGTCTCGGCGGGGGTCACCCCCATCTGCGCCATGGCTTTGGTAAAGGACGGGGTTTTGGGCTTTCCGGCGTGGCCGATATAAGGCACATCCAGCCCCTGGGCAAAGGTGCGGGGGCGGGGCTCGTGGCGGTTGTTGGACAGCACAAAGATTTTAACCCCATGGGCAGCCAAATCATCCCGCCACGCCTTCATCTTCTCGTCGGGGAGAGGCACCCCGTAGGGCACCAGGGTGTTGTCCAGGTCTGCCAGCAGCAGCCGGATGCCCCGGCGCTGGAGGGCCTGGCCCGTCAATTCATATATGTTGTCAGCCACATAGGTGGCTCGAAATAAGGGCATAGCTCACCTTCTATTCTGCTCACATAGAGCATAGGATTTCACTAGGACATGTTATCACAAAACCACTTTACTCACAAGGGGGAACCTAACCATGACCCAAGTGCTCTTGGCGGTGCATCCATCCGCCAACCTCTCCCATCCCCAGGCCACACCCACCCACATGGCCTACCGCATCGGTCCGGGGCCAAAGCTGATGGGAGTTCGCCTGCCTCCCCAGCTGCGGGGCGGGGTGATGCTGCTGGAGGCCCGGAACTGGGACGGCAGCGGCGATGTCATCCCCTGCTGCCGACAAATCCTGTGGGAATGCCGCCACCGGGGGTATTCCGGCATCGTCTGCGACTTTGACGGGGCTCCGGTGGGCAACTTCATCCGTCTGGTCCACATCTTGGACCGCAACTGTCAGGCCCAGGGATGGACGTTGGACGTGCCCGCCCAGTTCTCCTCCTTCGCTCCCGGAGGCCGGGTGCTGGTGTCCTCAGTCGTCACCTCGGGCAGCCTGCGCCGACGGCTGCAAGAAGCGGTGGAGAAGTACGGCGCACCCCGCACCACCCTGGCGGTGGAGTGGGTGCGGGAGGACTTTCCCCTTCCCGCCCAACACCGGGGCACCCCCATCTCCCGCCAACACCTGGAGGGACAGATGGAGCGGTTGGAGCCGGCGGTGTTCTATGACCGGGGAATGTGCGAACACTACTACACCTATATGGCCGCCGGGGGACAGGCCCATTTTGTCCTCTATGACACGCCTCAATCCGTGGCAGCCAAGGTGCAGCTGGCCCAGGAGATGCACCTGGGGGCGGTGCTGCTGCCAGGGCCAGAGGTGGAGGGATGTTTGGAACAAATCTTATCCAAATAGGAAAAGACCGTTGCAGACATTCCTGCAACGGTCTTTTAGCTCATCAATAGAACTTCTTGCGGTTCTTACGAGCGGCCTCGCTCTTCTTGCGGCGCTTGACGCTGGGGCTGTCATAGAACTCGCGCTTACGCACCTCAGCCAGCACGCCGGACTTGGCGCAGCTGCGCTTGAAACGCTTCAGAGCGTTCTCCAGAGACTCGCCCTCACGGACATGAATTTCGGACATCTATATTTCCCTCCCTCCGAGGCATCCGGCTTGATCCAGGATGCTTTAAGGGCCATTCGATATGGCTTTAACAGTGGTATTATATGAAAAATCTCTCGGCTTGTCAACTACTATTTCTTGTTTTATAAAACTGGTCTGTTTTGGTATGTTTTCCCCTCAAAAACCTCCGTCAGACCTTCATCCGATTTCTTTCCTCCCACAACCAGAAAATTCCCATGCGTTCTCGGTTTTTTTGGTGAAATTTCCTCATTCCCCATTGTATCTCACCATCTGCCTATGATATAATGGTTTCACTTTTATGGAAAGGAATGGAGATACACATGAAACCAATCAGCTTACGCATGATCGCACTCTCCATGGCGGGTGCACTGGTGCTGTCCCTTGGTGCGGGCGGTGTGGGCAGTGCCTTTGCCCAAACCAGAGGCCTATCACCTGGACAAGATCACATCAAAGGCTCCAACGAAGAGCTGGTGGCCATGCTGAATGAAATTGATCCAGAGACCTTGGTTGATTGCTCAGACATCATCATCACCGTCGATCAACTCAATGAAATCGGTGCAGAGGCGGAAGAGATTACCCAAGGCATTACCGACGACTACGAGAAAGTGGTGGCGATCGAGAAATTTGTCAACAAACACATCACGTATTCTACCGATGTTGCAGATCAAAACGCCTATACCGCCTTTAAGGAGCAAAAAGGAATCTGTCAGGCCTATTCCAACCTGACCAAGGCCATGCTCTCCTATCTGGGCATTCCCTGTGTTCTGGTCAACGGCGATTCTACCGCCGGTGGCCATGCCTGGAACATGGCCTATACACAGGATAAAGGCTGGTTCTTTGTGGATTCCACCTGGGGCACCGTCTACACCAATATTGTTGAATTTAGCAAGAGTCACCAGCCCTACTATTGCGGCAGCATCTTAGAAGCGGAAGGGGACTATGTGTTCACCTATCATAACGGCGTTGCTGTCACCGACTACACAGGTACTTCTACCACCCTGGACATTCCCGATGACTTCCGGGGCCTTCCCACCACCGCATTGGATAGCGATGTACGTAATTGGGCCAATGTCGGCACCTTCAAAAGTATCTCCTTCCCCGCCAGCCTGAAAAACATCGACCAAATTGACTATGCCTTCAGCAATTTTACTAGCCTGGAGGAGTTCCAGGTGGCCGAAGGCAACCTCTCCTTTACCTCTGAGGATGGCGTACTCTACAACAGCGATCAGACTCAGCTGTTGGTCTATCCCGCTGGAAAGACAGACATCGCCTTCCAGGTGCCCGATACCGTCACCTCCATGAGCGAATGTGTGTTTATGTATAACCCCAACCTCAAGCACGTTCTCATTTCCGACAAGGTGGCTGTACCTGCCAAGGGTGGGTTGTTCTACGACAACTCCGTTACAGTATACGCTCCCGACGGCAGCGCTGCTGCTGTGTACGCCCAGCAAAACAATCTCACGCTGAAGAACCCCGATGAGTTCCCCACCCACACCCACAACCTCACCGCCGTTCCTGCCAAAGCCTCCACTTGCACCGTCAAGGGCAATATCCCCTACTGGTACTGCAAGGAGTGCGACAAGTACTTCTCCGACGCTGAGGCCAAGACCGAGATTAGCAAGGAAAAGACCGAGCTGCCCCTGGCCCAACACAAGACCCAGCTGGTAGGTAAGAAAGATGCCACCTGCACCGAGGAAGGTTACACCGGTGACCTGGTGTGTACCGAGTGTAAGGCTGTGGTAGAGGAAGGCAAGACCATTGCAAAGCTGCCCCACACCACCCAGCTGGTGGGCAAGAAGGATGCCACCTGTTCCCAGGAGGGTTACACCGGTGACCTGGTGTGTACCGAGTGTCAGACTGTGGTAGAGGAAGGCAAGACCATTGCAAAGCTGCCCCACACCACCCAGCTGGTGGGTAAGAAGGATGCCACCTGTACCGAGGAAGGCTACACCGGCGACCAGGTGTGCTCTGTCTGTCAGACCGTGGTAACCAAGGGCGAGACCATCCCCGCCAAGGGCCACAACTACGAGGACGGCGTGTGCACCGTGTGCGGCGCTGAGGCCCCCGACTATGTAGTGCCCTCCCAGCCCGTGGAACCCACACCTTCTCCGGATGTGACCCAGGCCCCTGAGGCCACCACCTCTCCTGTGGTTACCCAGGCTCCCAGCACCCCCGCAGCTACATCCGCTCCTTCCACCAACGTACCGCCCACCGGCGATACCTCCTCTCTCCTTCTCTGGATGTCTCTGATCGCCCTTGCAGGCTCCGGTATGCTGGCTCTTCTGGCCATTCGCAGAAGCCGCTGATACAACGAAAAAAACTGGCACCGACGAGATCTCGTCGGTGCCAGTTTTTTTCGTTTTTATTAGGGCTTTACGATCAGGTTGACCAGACGGCCAGGCACCACAATGGTTTTCACCAGGTTCATACCCTGGGTGAACTTCTGTACCTTTTCGTCGGCCTGAGCGGCGGCCACAATGGCGTCGTTGTCAGCATCGGCAGGCACCTGGATGTTGGCGCGCACCTTGCCGTTGACCTGCACCACCAGGTTGATGACGGAGGCCACGGTCTTGCTCTCGTCGTACTCGGGCCAGGGCTGCTGGCAGACAAAGCCCAGCTGGGCGTTGTAGCCCAGCATCTCCCACAGCTCCTCGGCGATGTGGGGAGCGAAGGGGGAGAGCATGGTGATGAGGGCCTTCATGTCACCCTTGGTGCAGTCGTTCTGGCCAAACTCGTTGACCAGGCTCATCATGGCAGCAATGGCGGTGTTGAACTTCATGCCCTCGATGTCGTCGGCCACCTTCTTGATGCACTTGTGGAGAGAGGCGGCGTTGGCCTCGGACTGGTTCTCGTCGTCCTTGCAGCTCTCGGCCAGGTTCCACACCTTGTCCAGGAAGCG
>CALWXL010000080.1 GCA_944385485.1 uncultured Oscillospiraceae bacterium | reverse complement strand
CTGGCGTTGATGGCGTCCACCTTGTCCTGCACCAGGTCCACCGCAGTGACGTGGTGGTGCTGGGCCAACAAAATGGCGTTGGCCAGACCTACATAGCCAGTTCCGGCAATGGCAATGTTCATTTGTGTCATCTCCCAAACTTATGTGCAATTTTTTGCTTGAATCGGCTGATGGTATATCCCATGCCGTTTTCCTGAATGCAGCGAATACCGCCGCGGATCTTGCGGGGAATAAAGGTGATCAGGCGTCCGATTTTATAGGAGGCGGAGCCGTGGATGTCCTGGATCTCCTGCTCCAAGGCCTTTACCTTCTGCTCCATCCGATACAGCTGGACGCTGCCGCTGCAATCTCCACCCACGTTTCCATCCATGGTGCCCAGATAGAACGTCAGAGGGTCATGGATGATGGTCTGAAGGTTTTTCCAGGAAGCCTGCCCATACAGGCGCTCCTCCAGGTAACCGTCTGCCTCGTCCTGGGCGAAGTCCTCGCTGAAGCGCACCAGATAGCCCAGGCGGAACTCGGGGGCAATGCGCTGGTAGGTAAACATGTAGCTGTGGAACTTCTTAAAGCAGTAGATGGGCATGAGCTTTTCCTTCAGATCGGGGTGCTCATTCAAAAACGCCAGAATATAGCGGTACTCCTCGTTGACGCAGTAGACCTTGTTTCGGTTGTACACCGAAGAGTTGGGGTTGTCCCGGCGGTTCATGTAATAGGGCTTGTTGACGAAGTAAGCCCGCTGAGCCAGGGCAAAGGTCTTAAACCAGAATCCGTTGTCCTGATAGGAGGCGCCGGGGGTCTCGTTGTGGTCAATGTGGTTGCGCTCCAGGAAGTCCCGGTTGTAGATGCCGCTCCAGGTGTTCATGATCAGCTTGAACAGTCGGGGGTTCTCAGAGGGACAGAGCACCTTGCCATAGTCCCCATTGTCCATGGAGAGCTTGTTATAATCCAGCTCCAGCTGACCATCCTCTCCCATTTTGAAGCGATAGAAGTCCGCCTTGACAAAGTCCACCTGGTTTTCTTCCGCCACCTGGTAGAGCTGCTCGTACATATCCGCCTTGACCCAGTCGTCGGTCTCCACGATGCCGATGTACTTGCCGGTAGCGGCCTCAATGCCTCGGTTCATCTGGTAGCCGTAGCTCTTTTTCTCGGAGTGAATGACCTTGACCCGGGGGTCCTTCTGGGCAAACTCCTCCTCCACCTCCAGGGTGCCGTCGGTGGACCCTGCGTCCACACAGATGATCTCAATCTCCCGCAGGGTCTGGTTGACCACGCTCTCCAAGCACTCCCGAATGTAATCGACCACATTGAGGGAGGGAAGAATGATGGAAACTTTAGGTTGGCCTTCCAA
The DNA here is from genome assembly GCA_944385485.1 of uncultured Oscillospiraceae bacterium. GTDB lineage: Bacteria > Bacillota > Clostridia > Oscillospirales > Oscillospiraceae > Enterenecus. The sequence continues at coordinate 4,628 of CALWXL010000080.1, read as the reverse complement.
CTTCACAGGCTCACAAGCTCCTTCCTGATTCTGAACAGTCTTTGTTCCATAAAATTGCTGGTATGGCAGTGCCAGTACCCGCAATGCCATCTGATACTCTTTCTGATTATAATAGTCCGACTGGCTGCCTTGGTTGATGCCGAACTCATACAGCCACTGGGTTTGCAGCTTCTCATACAGCTTCTGCCGGGTGGGCTCGGCAATGGTGGACAGGTTCCACATGGCAGCGTGCACCGCATAGTTGCGGAAGTCCTGCTCCATCCACGCCCAGCTTCCCTGCTGCTGAAAATAGTCCCTCACCTTCATCAAGGCATGGTAGAAGCAGTCCCAGGACTTTTCCCGGGTCACAGACAGGGTTCCGGTGGAATTCTTGCGCTGGTGGGCCAACACATCCTGCATCACGCCGATGCGCTGGGCCTGGCTCAGCGCCGCAAAGGTGAAAAACATATCGTTGGTGGTGCGCTGCTCCTGGAAGGTGAGCTGGTTTTTCTGCACAAACTCCCTGAGAAACAGCTTGTCCCAGGCCCAGCCCACAAAGCACTTCAGGCGGTCCTTCCGAATCTCCTGAAAGGAAAACACCTGCTTGTCAGGGAGCAGCTCATTGCGCAGGGTCCAGGGGATGGGCTGATACTTCTTGGTGTCCTGGATGAAGTGGTCGGAGCGAAACACCACCACCTCCAGTTTATCCTTTTCACACCGCTCATAGGCCTTTTTCATCATGGCCGAATCGAAAAAGTCGTCCGAGTCCAAAAAGGACAGATACTTACCCTTTGCATAGCGCAGGCCGTGGTTGCGGGCCGCACCGGCGTTGGTATTGGGCTGGGTGAGCACCTTCACCCGAGGGTCCTTCTGCTCATACTCCCGCAAAATATCCAGTGAGGAGTCGGTGGAGCCATCGTCCACACAGATGACCTCAATGTCCTTCAGAGTTTGTCCCAGTACGCTGTCCAGGCATTCCCGCAGATATTTCTCCACGTTGTATACCGGGATAATCACCGAAACCTTAGGTTCCATTTCTTTTTCTCCATTCTATTTCATCATTCCATATGGGGCAGCCGTCAGCGCACCCACGTCTGCTCTCCCTTGGAGCGCAGCTTTTCCCAGGTGTAGGTCCACCCGTGGTCCCGCCAGCAGCTCACCGCCCGCACCAGGGGGTTGGGGCGCTTGGGGGCGGGCTGGCCGTAGCGCAGGGAGAAATAGGAGCCGCTGTAGGAGAAGGAGCGGAGGAATTTCACCCCCACCTCTTCCTCGTCCAGCCCCTTCAAAAACTCCGCCACCTGCCGGTCCAGCCCCTCCACATCAGGGGCCTGGGGGCGCAGCCGCTCATACCAGCCGAACATGCCGTTGAGCTCGTTGCGCATGACACTGCGGCGCAGCTTGTCCGGCAAATCCTTCGCCATCTCCCGGACGATTTCATAGGATTCCAGCTGGCAGTGGAAGTGGGCCGCCTTGCGCCCCACCAGAGAGGTGCTCTGTTCCACCCGGTAGCAGGCCACCGGGGTATGGGTCACCATGAGCCGAGGTGCGTGAATGAGACAGGCAATCCAGAAGGAATGGTCGTTGATGCACCGCAGGCTATTGAAGCGGATGTGGTTTTGCTCCAAAAAGGCCCGGCGATACAGGCCGTTCCAAGGCACGTCAGGCACTTGCAGCAGGCGCAAGGGCAGCTGGTCAAAGCGCAGCACCCGCTGGGCCTGAACCTGACTGATGCAGCTGAGGGTAGAATACAGGGTGGTATACGGCTCTCCCCCCTCCTCCACGTAGGAAAAGCCAGCCTTCAACACGTCCAGGTCATGGGCTTTGGCCTGGGCATACAGCCCTTCCAGAGCTCCCGGCAGGAAATGGTCGTCCGAGTCCAGAAATGCCACATACTCTCCCCGGGCTACCTCCAGGCCGTGGTTTCGAGCCACTCCGGCGTAGGAGTTGGGCTGAGTCAGCACCACCACCCGGGAATCCTTGGCGGCATACTGGTGGAGCACCTCCAGGCTGTGGTCGGTGGAACCGTCGTCCACACAAATGACCTCCAGATGGGGGATGTTCTGGCTCAGAACGCCGTCCAGGCAGGCATTGAGATGGGCCTCCGTGTTGTATACAGGGATGATGACCGAAATTTGGATGTTCTCCTGTTCCATGCTCACTTCACCCCATCCTTTGCTTTTTTATAGACTTTTACCACTGCGGCAAATACCGGATAAGGGGCGTACCGGGCCAGCAGATACTTGGCGTAACAGCTCTTGCTCTCGTAATAGCTGGCGGGATGCTCCTCAAAATGCAGCTGAGGCAGCCACTGGCGGCGCAGGGTGTGGAGATATTGCTTTTGAATGTCCCGCTGGGACATGTTGCTGATGTGCCAGACCAAAAACTCCATGGCCCAGTTGAGAAAACTGCGGCGGTAGGTGTCCATAATCTGATGCTGCTCCAGATACTCCTTGACAATCTGGAACGCCTCATAGGGGGCCTCAGGCTGGCCGCAACGGCTGTTGGACACCGAGGCCATGCGGTTGATGCGGTGATGAATGAGCACCTCATCCACCACGGCAATGCGCTTTGCCGCCAACAACGTGGGATAGACAAAGGCCAGATCCTCGGAGTTTTTCAGGGCTGGATAGCGGATGCCAGAGGTGGTGAGCAACTCCCGGCGGTAGAACTTGTCCCAGGGCATGCCATAGGTGAACTGGAACAGGTGGTCCGCCATCTCCTGGGGGGCAAAGGCCAGCTTCCCCGGCAGATACTGCTTTTTCATCATCCACTCGGAGGGCAGCTCCCGCCCTGTATGGGTGTCAAACTCCACCGCCCGGCAGATGGCCACGTCTGCCCCTTCCCGCACTGCGGTGTCCACCATCTTTTCCAAAAAGTCCGGCTCGAACCAGTCGTCCGAGTCCAAGAAAATCACATATTCTCCGTCTGCTGCCTCCAGGCCCGTATTCCGGGCAGCGCCGGGTCCGGCGTTTTGCTGCCGAATCACTTGCACCCGGGAGTCTTTCTGGGCGTACTCGGCCAAGATGGCGGGACTTTCGTCGGTAGAGCCGTCGTCCACACAGATGACCTGAAGGTGGGGGTAGCTCTGACCCAGCACGCTGTCCAGACACTCTCTCAGGTGTTGCTGAATGTTGTATACCGGGATGATCACCGAAATTTCACACAAAGCCACCGACTTCACCCTCTTCCCTTCTTCACCCAAGCCCTCCGACGGCTCCCTGGGGGGAGCAGGGCGTTGAGCAGCTTTCGCTGATACCGCTTCTTCTTGTCCGGCTCAAACTGCACCCGGGGCAGCTCATACACCTGCGTCTGCCCTGTACGGCGCAGGTGGGTGACATACACGCCCAGCAGCCGTTCAGCCAGATACCCGTCCACCCGCAGTTCCTGGGTGGAATAGCCTGCAACATCGGCCCGGCGGTCAAATTCCTCCAGAATGGAGAAAAGCCACCCGCAATACTGGTCAAACAGGGGCTTTTTCATGATAAAGATGTTCCCGAAATAGCAGATGGTACCGGAGAGATATTCCTCCATGGCGGGTACATAGTCCGGATGCTGTTCCGCCACGATGTTCTCCACCAGGGCAAGATCCTTGCCGTGGTGATAGGGAGCCCGGGCATAGTGGTCCCGCACCGAGATGTGCATGTCCTCTCCCAGAGGCACCACGCAGGCCTTGCCCTCCAGCCACCCCTCCAGCCGGTCAAAGCCTAGGGTCTCCAGGCCCTCCGCCGTCAGCTCTCCCGCCAGACGGTAGGGACGGCGGGCGTGCTCGTCCAGATACAGGTAGCGGCGGTAGTGGAAAAATCCGTAGTAGTCCGCCTTCACGTTCTTCCACGCCCAGTAGTGGGCGGTGAGCTCACAGTAGGAGCGGTTCTTCTGGGAGATGTTCTCTCCCGCATCGTCGTGGGCAAAACCGGAAAAATGGTCTTGGGCCAGCGCCGCCCCCACCTGTACAGGGTGGAGCAGCGGGTGCGCCGGAACGCGCTGCCCCGCCTGGTGACAGCACACAAATAATTTGATTTGAGACAAGGGGTTCCCTCCCGAAAAAGAGAAGCTGGCGGGATGCGCCAGCTTCCTTTTGTCCTCGCTGGTGTTTATCCAACGAATTATACCAGATTCCATTTACTTTTTCAACACTTTTCCCACGGTCTTTTCCCACACCTGGGACCAGATCTCCCGCACCATAGGCTCTCCCAACAGCAGCAAGAGTACCCCATAGGAGGCGAAAAACAGCACCGCCGAAGCCACCATTACCACGAGGGAGTGGAGGGAACTGCCCAACAGCCACCCCACCGAGGCCGCCGCAGCGCTCAGGGCCATCCATACCCTGAGATAGGGCAGCTTCGCCAGAGCGGGGAGAATTTCCCGCCCCAGGGCAATGATCTGCACCACCAGCACCGCCAGCTCGGCCAGCACCGTGCCGATGGCCGCTCCAGCGGCTCCCATCTGGGGAATGAGCAGGGAGTTGGCCACCACATTCACCACGGCCCCCACGATCTCGGAGAACAGCACCTGTTTCTCCCGCCCCGTAGGCACCAGGATCTGAATGCCCATGATGTTGGTCAGGCCAATGAGCACCAGGGTGGGCATGATCAGCTGCATGGGCAAAATGGAGGCCTCAAAGGCCTTGCCCGACAGCAGGTAGATGGAGG
>CALWXL010000079.1 GCA_944385485.1 uncultured Oscillospiraceae bacterium | reverse complement strand
ACCTGTCTCATCCTCAACTGGCAGACCAGCCGATTTCTTCCGGCTGGCAGCGGTATCTATTGGGAAGATTCCTTGGTGTTGGTGCTGGCAGCTGCCGCAGCAATGGCCATAGCAGGCGGTATTCTGGTACAGCGTCACGACTTACTCATTTCAGATACGGATGGAGGGTAATCACTATGACATTAACGGCCGAACACGTTTGCAAAACCATTCGCAACGCCCCTATTCTTCAGGATGTAAACCTCACCTTGGAGGGCGGCACCGTCTACGGCTTTGTGGGCCGCAACGGCAGCGGCAAGACCATGCTGTTCCGGGCCCTGTCGGGTCTGATGAAGCTGACCCAGGGCACCGTCAGCCTGGATGGGCAGGTACTCCACCGGGATTTTTCCGTCCTACCCAGCCTGGGTATCGTGCTGGAGCACGTGGGGATGTACCCTAACCTCACCGGGGTGGAGAATCTGCGCTATCTGGCAGGGCTCACCCGCCGGGCGGGGGAGGCGGACATCCGAACCGCCATCGAGCGGGTGGGCCTGGACCCTGACGACAAGCGCACCTACCGTAAGTACTCCCTGGGCATGAAGCAGCGGCTGGCCATTGCCCAAGCAATCATGGAAAAGCCCGATGTGCTCATGCTGGACGAGCCCACCAATGGCTTGGACGATGACGGTGTGCGAAAAATCCGGGACTTAATTTTAGAAGAAAAGGCCCGGGGGACCATCGTCTTGCTGGCCAGCCACAATCAGGAGGATATCCGCATTCTATCCGACCACCTGTTCCGCATCGAACAGGGGCGATTGGAGAAACTTTCATGAAATCATTACGTCTTTGATGACAGTACCCCAGATGTACACAAGGAATACAAAACGCCCCAAATACAGCTACATTCAGGGCTAGTGAAGAGTGAGTAGCGAAGATGTAATAAGCAAAAATCCCGAATGCGCTTGCATTCGGGATTTTTGGTGCCGGTGGCCGGACTCGAACCGGCACGGTGTCGCCACCGGTGGATTTTGAGTCCACTACGTCTACCAATTCCATCACACCGGCATGGTGTGAATGATATTATACTATATCATATCCTGTTTCGCAAGAGGCAAATCTCTTTTTTCTCGATCTGCCGCATTTTGGCACGGGAGAACCTTATCGGGCAGGGGGGATTGACGAAACAGCACAAAACGTGTACTATATGTGTATCTCTGTAACTATGGTCAATGGAGGTATATAACCATGGCTCGTAAACAAGACCCCAACATGGTGCACTGTGCATCTTGTGGCGAAGATTACAGTGCCACATATAAATTCTGCCCCTTCTGCGGCGGACGCAACACCCCTCCCGCCCCCGCTCCTGCTGCAGCTCCCGCCCAGGAGGACTATGAGTTTGACGGGCAGGATGTGTTTGACCAGCCCGATGCCAACCCCGCCGGAAAGGGCGGCAAGCGGCTGGCTGGCAGCGGCGGACAAAGCCCCACGCCTCCCCCGCCCATCAACTGGCCCCGGCTGATCACCTTCCTGTGCTCTCTGGTCATCATTGCCGCCGCTCTGGTGATGGTCTTTACCGTGGTTTACCCCCATTTGCATGGAGCCGCCAATCCGGACGCCTCCGCCACGCCCTCTCTGAGCGCCTCTCAGGATCCCTCCGCCACGGTGGGTCCCGACGGCCTGAAGGGCATGACTCTGGACACTGTGGACCTCACCCTCCAGGCCCAGCAGTCCCACGCTCTGGTGCTCACCTTTGACCCTGTGGACTGGAGCGGCAACGTCACCTGGTCCTCCTCCGATGAGACCTGCGCCACCGTCAACGAGGACGGCGTGGTCACCAACGTCAATTTCTCCGGCTCCCAGCGCCGGGCCGTGATCACCGCCACCACGGGCAGCCAGACCGTCACCTGCACGGTATATTGCCAGTCCACGGCTCCGGTGACCCCCGCCCCTGCCACGCCTTCCCCCGCCCCCACCCAGGCCCCGTCCGGTGACATCGCCAACGGTTCCAAGGGCGTCATCTTCAACGCCGCCAGTGGCCTGCGCGTCCGCTCCGGCCCCGGCACCAGCTATGACGTGCTGGCCAGCCTCAGCAACGGCGATCCCATCACCGTGGTCTCCTACGCCGGGGACGACTGGTACGAGATCACCTACGCCGGCAGCAACGGCACCAAGACCGGATACATCATGGGCGAGTACATTTCCGCCGATTAATTTCCAGCATCTTTCACACAACACCACTGCAAGACCCCTTGCAGTGGTGTTATCTTTTCCATCTTGCTTTTCGCTCCCAACCGCAGTAAACTGTTTGGTGCTTTCTGACAAAACTTGAGAGGAGAACTTCAATCATGAGAGGGTTTCTTGCAGACCTTCGCCGGGAATTTTCCGGCTACAACGGGAAACGATTTTCCCAGGACCTGATGGCAGGTATCACGGTGGCCGCCGTGGCCCTGCCCTTGGCTCTGGCCTTCGGCGTGTCCTCGGGGGCAGATGCCGCCGCAGGCCTCATCACCGCCATTTTAGGTGGCATTGTCATCGGCTTTTTGTCCGGTGCTTCCTACCAGATTTCCGGCCCCACGGGAGCCATGGCGGCGGTGCTGGCGGGTGTGGTGGCCAGCTACGGCCTTCAGGGCGTCTTCGTGGCCACCCTGCTGGCAGGCATGATCCTGATTTTGGCCGGGGTGCTCCGCCTGGGCCGCCTGGTGTCCATCATCCCCATGCCGGTGATCACCGGCTTCACCTCCGGCATTGCCCTGGTCATCGCCCTGGGCCAGCTGGACAACTTCTTCGGCACCCACACCTCCCACTCCGGCAATCTGGGCATGGTGCAGACCTATGTGGAGCAGGGCTTTCACCCCCACATGCAGACCATGATCATCGGCCTGTTTGTGGTGCTGTTTATGATCCTCTGGCCCAAAAAGTGGCAGGCGGTGTTTCCCTCCTCCCTGGCCTCCCTCATTGTGGTGCTCATCGCCAACGCCTTTTTGAAGTGGGATGTGGCGGTGGTGGGGGAAATTCCCCGCACCCTGCTCCCCGCTGTGCGCCTGACCCCGGCGGGCATTGACCTGTCCGCCCTGGGTGGCCTCATCACCCCCGCCGTGTCCATTGCCGTGCTGGGTATGATCGAGTCTCTGCTGTGCGGTGCCTCGGCGGGCAACATGAAGGGGGAGACCATCAACGCCGACCGGGAACTGGTGGCCCAGGGTGTGGGCAACCTGATTCTCCCCTTCTTCGGCGGTGTCCCCGCCACCGCCGCCATCGCCCGCACCAGCGTGGCCATCAAAGCCGGACAGCAGACCCGCCTGACCGGTATCATCCACTCCCTGGGCCTGCTGGCCTCCATGTTCCTGCTCTCCCCGGTGATGAGCCGCATCCCCATGGCCGCCCTGGCCGGGGTACTCATGGTCACCGCCTGGCGGATGAACGAGTGGCACACCATCCGCTACCTGGCCTCTCACCACCTCAAGGGGGCTATGCTGGCCTTCCTGGTCACCCTGGCCTGCACCGTGCTCTTTGATCTGTCCATGGCCATCGCCGCTGGTATGGCCCTGTGCTGTGTCATCTTCGCCTACAAGTGCGTGCGGCATGTGGAGGTGACCATCAGTGAGGTGGACCCCCAGCGTCTGCAGCGCATCAACCTGTCCTATCACCCCCGCCACACCAGCGTGCGGGTGGTGTACATCTCCGGGGCTATCTTCTTCGGCTCCGCCGGGTACCTGGAGCGGAGCCTGGCCCAGCTGCCGGAAGACACCACCTCGGTGATTCTCTCGGTGCGTGGCGTGTCCACCGTGGACACCACGGGTATGCAGGTGTTCTCCCGCTTTGTCCAGGCGCAGCAGGACCACGGCACCCATATCTACTTCACCGGGGCCAGCCAGGCCTTCCGCACCGCCATGGACCGAGGGGGGGTCACCCAGTTGGTGGGTGAGTCCGCCTTCTGCTGGAGTGCCCTGGATGCTCTGTCCGACATTGCCCAAGAACAACAAACGGTATAACTTCCCATTCCCGCCGTCTCCCAGTCGGCGGGAATCTTTCTTGCAGTTTCACCCCGGTTCTGATATACTGGAGAAAATTCATACCAAAATAGGAGGTATTCCTTTCATGCTTACCGTTGACCATATCAGTGTCATGAATCTGGAAAACGCCATGCGCGGCGCCCGCAATCCCCTCAACAGCTGGGCCCGCAGCGACAGCCACTACGACGAGAACGGCAACTACATTCTGGGGGAGAACGACCTCAGCCTGGCCACTCGCCTGTGCTCAGCCGGCACCGACCACCGCAAGTTCATCCGTCAGATCATGGTGTCCATGGACATCACCGCCCCCATGTACTGGTGGAAGGAGTTTGACACCTACAAGGTGGGCACCGTGGCCAACTCCACCTCTACCATGCACAAGATCCACGCCAAGGCCTTTGAGCGCAGCGATTTCAGCTGTGACCACATGACCCCCGAGACCCTGGAGCACTTTGACGGCACCATCGCCTATCTGGAGCAAGTGCGCAACCGTTATCTGGAGACCAAGGACAAGACCCACTGGTATGACCTCATCCAGCTGCTCCCCTCCAGCTACAACCAGATGCGCACTGTCACTCTCAACTATGAGGTGCTGGCCAACATCTACTACGCCCGCCTCAATCACAAGCTGGATGAGTGGCACACCCTGTGTGATGTGATCCTCACGCTGCCCTACGCCAAGGAGCTCATTGGCGCCTGCAAAAAGGTCTGAAGTTCCACCCGGAACGGTCCCAATGGGGCCGTTCCGGGGAAGAGAAAAAATTTCTGATTTTTTTCGCAAAAGCTGTTGACAAGATAGGGGACCCCTGCTATAATAACCTTCGCTGCAAACGTGATGTGCCACACACGCTGGTGTAGCTCAGCTGGTAGAGCAGCTGATTTGTAATCAGCAGGTCGGGGGTTCGAATCCGTCCACCAGCTCCACGTTTCTACAATTTCATATGGAGGAGTACCCAAGTGGCCAAAGGGGGCAGACTGTAAATCTGTTGTCTTCGACTTCGATGGTTCGAATCCATCCTCCTCCACCAAAAAGGCAACCTCATTTGAGGTTGCCTTTTTTCATCTAATGGTGGATTCGAAAGCCGGCTCTTAGCAGAGTGCCGGTGGCACTCTGCAACCGGCGTGGCTTTTTCGCAAAAAAGCGAATCCATCCTCCTCCACCAAAAATCCCGAACGCAAATGCGTTCGGGATTTTTACTTTCACTTCTTCACTTTTCACTCTTCACTTCATCTGTGGGGTGGATTTTCAGGGCGAAGAAATAAGTGAAAACATGTTGTTGCATGATGCTGCTTCTTTCCCCCATCCAAATCTCCGGTTTTCCTTGTCAGGCATCTGGAGATAGGGTAAAATAAGCAAAAGTTTTTACCGCTATAAAAGGAGGAATACTATGGCAACGCATGCACCAAAGTCCTATGACGTGGTGGTCATCGGCGCCGGCAACGGCGGTCTGGTTGCTGCCATCCGGGTGTTGCAGGCGGGATATTCCTGTCTGCTGTTGGAAAAACACAACCTGCCCGGCGGGTTTGCCACCAGCTTCAAGCGGGGCCGCTTTGAGTTCGAGGCCAGCCTTCACGAGCTCAACGACTTCGGCTCCCCCCAAGAGCCCGGCGATATCCGCACCCTGTTCCGGGACCTGGGGGTAGAGGACCGCATCGAATGGGTGCGCATTCCCGAGGCCTACCACCTCATCACCACCGACAAGAAGTACAACTGTGTCATGCCCTTCGGGGTCCAGGCCTTCATCGATAAAATGGAGGAGTACTGTCCCGGTTCCCGTAAGTCCATCACCGAATTCTTTGAGCTGTGCGACGAGGTGCGAAACGCTCAGACCTATTCCAGCTCCGTCAACGGCAACACCGACGCGGAGTATATGAAGAAGAACTTCCCCAACTTCATCAAGGCGGGCAGCTATTCCGTCAATGAGGTGCTGGACGCCCTCCATATGCCCCAGAAAGCCAAGGATATCCTCAACGCCTACTGGTGCTACCTGGGTGTGGACTGCGACCGCATGAGCTTCTTGCACTACGGCTCCATGGTCATCCGCTACATCACCCGGGATGCCTGGATGCCCAA
>CALWXL010000078.1 GCA_944385485.1 uncultured Oscillospiraceae bacterium | reverse complement strand
ATATCGGTACCACGGCCGGCCATGTTGGTGGCCACGGTGACGGCGCCCAGCTTACCGGCCTGGGCCACGATCTCCGCTTCCTTGTCGTGGTGCTTGGCGTTCAACACGTTGTGGGGGATACCCGCCCGGGTCAGCAGCTTGCTCACCAGCTCGGAAATCTCAATGGACACGGTACCCACCAGCACAGGCTGGCCCTTTTCGTGGCAGGCCTTGATCTGCTCCACCACAGCCCGATACTTGCCCGCCTGGGTCTTGTACACCTGGTCGGGGTGGTCGATGCGGGCCACCGGACGGTTGGTGGGGATCTCCACAATGTCCAGGGAGTAGATCTGTCCGAACTCCTCTTCCTCGGTCATGGCGGTACCGGTCATACCGGAGAGCTTGTCGTAGAGGCGGAAGTAGTTCTGGAAGGTGATGGTGGCCAGGGTCTTGGACTCGTGAGCCACGGTGACGTGCTCCTTGGCCTCAATGGCCTGGTGCAGGCCCTCGTTGTAGCGGCGGCCATACATGAGACGTCCGGTGAACTCATCCACAATGATGACCTCGCCGTCTTTGACCACATAGTCGATGTCCTTTTTCATCACGCCCCGGGCCTTGATGGCCTGGTTGATGTGGTGGGACAGGGTGGTGTTCTCGGGGTCGGACAGGTTCTCAATGTTGAACTGCTGCTCGGCCTTGGCAATGCCCCGGGCGGTGAGGGTGGCGGTGCGGGCCTTCTCGTCCACGATGTAGTCGGCGTCGATGTTGGCGTCCTCCTCCTCCTTGGCATCCACGGAGGCCACCCGCTCGCACTTGAGCCGGGCCACGAAGTTATCCACCAGCTGATACAGCTGGGTGGACTTCTCGCCCTGACCGGAAATAATCAAAGGAGTACGGGCCTCGTCGATGAGGATGGAGTCCACCTCGTCCACGATGGCAAAGTTGTGGCCCCGCTGCACCAGTTCCTTGGCGTAGATGGCCATGTTGTCGCGCAGGTAGTCGAAGCCGAACTCGTTGTTGGTTCCGTAGGTGATGTCTGCCTGGTAGGCCTTCTTCTTCTCCTCTTTGTCCACCCCGTGGATGACCAGGCCCACGCTCAGACCCAGGAAGCGGTAGACCTTGCCCATCCACTCCGAGTCACGCTTGGCCAGGTAGTCGTTGACGGTGATGACGTGAACGCCCTTGCCGGACAGACCGTTGAGGTAGGCGGGCAGAGTGGCCACCAGGGTTTTACCTTCACCGGTGCGCATCTCGGCGATGCGGCCCTGGTGCAGGATGATGCCGCCGATGAGCTGCACCCGGTAGGGGCGCATACCCAGCACACGCCAGTCAGCCTCTCGACAGACGGCGAAGGCCTCGGGGAGAATGTCGTCCAGATCCTCGCCGTTGGCCAGACGAGCCCTGAACTCGTCGGTTTTGGCCCGAAGCTGCTGGTCGGTGAGAGCTTTCATCTCTTCTTCCAGAGACTCAATTTTATCCACAATGGGGGTGAGCGCCTTGACCGCCCGCTGGGACGAGGTGCCAAAGATTTTCGTAAACAAACCCATGTTGCGCGCTTCCTTTCTGGTTCAGTGCTTGGGTAGAAAAACCCACTTTAACTAATGTAGTATACCATAACCTTTGGGGAGAAAAAAGAGGAAATTGAAAATAACGTATGGTTTTCTCCCGGAGCGCCCCAAACCTTGGGGTTTCCCTATTGTATCTCATGGGTGGTGGGAAGTTCTGTCGTCTTGTGGGAGGATGGGGCGGTCCTCCCTGCAAAAGACTCGTTCCTACTTGCCCACTTGGATCAGCTCCGCAGGGTGACTTTCTCATTGGAGAGAAAGTCACCAAAGACCCACCAAAGGGAGATCCCTTTGGAATCCCCAGGATCTGATTGTTTTTTGCCGGATTGGGTCCCAAGTCGGCCCTGGGCCTGGTGCGGCGGATTGGATGGCTGGGCACATCTTTGGGCAGTCTTTACTCCGCTGGCAGCGTCCACTCCTTCCACCAGGGCCTCAAGTCTGGGGGTAGCGGCCTCGCCCGGCCGCCGTCGGCCGGGGTACGCCACAGGTAGGGCCGAAACCAGGCCAACGGCGCACCATCCCAGCAGCGACCGAGCCGAGGAAAGCCGACTTTCCTCCTGGTATGGCAACCGCCCTTCGGCCCGGTCTGGGATGCACCCTCTGACAGTGTGGGAAAGCGGGATGGATTCCACAAGGAGGGGGAAGGCCCCTCCTTTGGCGATTCTTTCGTCTATTTCTCATCGTTGAGAAATAGACCCCAGCGGAGCGTCCCCGCCAGGCTGGCAAGCCGGAGACAGGGGCGGTTAGACGGTCAATCCCTCCGTCATGGCTGCGCCATGCCACCTCCCTTTACACAAGGGAGGCTTTAACCCTGGCAGAAGTGCCCCTATGGGGTGCGTCCAAATTCTGGTGTCTTTCTACATCACTTTACTGTGCAGAATTTCCCTTGACACTGTCCGCAGGCGGCGGTATAATGTCCATCACAACAAAACAAAAGCAGACGAAGCGTGCAGGAAAAGGCCACTGGCCTACCGAAGGAGTGACACTCTCAGGTTCCCCGGGACACGGGGTGAGGACTGTACGTGGATGTAACTCTGGAGAAGCTCAGCAATGAGTGCCGAAGGTGCAACGTGGGAACCGGCTGTTCCCTCCAATCTCTCAGGCAAAAGGACAGAGGAAATCATACCTGCATGGCATCCCCCCCCTTTGGCGGCGTGGGTGCTGGCGCGGCATTTCCTCAGGTTGCGGACTCTCCTCCGCAACCTGTTTTTGTTTTGTTCAGAAGACATTGAGGAGAGGATTCAACATGGTTCAACAATTGGAAGCCGCACTTTTGCCCCTGGTCAACACCTTGAACGACTATCTATCCAGCTATATTCTGGTGTTTTTGCTCATTGGTGTGGGCCTGTTTTACTCCATCCGCACCCGGTTTGTCCAGGTGCGATGCTTTGGGGAAGGTATGAAAAAGGTCTTTGGCAACCTGTCTTTGCGGGGCGGGGCCCAGGAGCAGGGTATGAGCTCCTTCCAGGCCTTAGCCACCGCCATTGCCGCCCAGGTGGGCACCGGTAACATTGTGGGCGCCTCCGGTGCCATTCTCACCGGCGGCCCCGGCGCCATCTTCTGGATGTGGGTCATCGCCTTCTTCGGCATGGCCACCATCTACGCCGAGGCCACCCTGGCCATCCACACCCGTGTCATTGACAAGGACGGCCACATCCACGGCGGCCCGGTGTACTACATCACCACCGCCTTCCGGGGCGCCTTCGGCAAGTTCCTGGCCGGGTTCTTCGCCGTGGCCATCATCCTGGCCCTGGGCTTTATGGGCTGCATGGTGCAGTCCAACTCCATCGGCTCCACCTTCCAGACCGCCTTTGGCGTGCCCTCCTGGGTGATGGGCGTGGTGCTGGTGGTCATCTGCGCCTTCATCTTCCTGGGCGGCGTGCAGCGTCTGGCCGCCGTCACCGAGAAGCTGGTGCCCATCATGGCCGCCATCTTCCTGCTGGGCGCTCTGGCCGTGCTGGTGGCCCGCATCGCCTACCTGCCCGAGACCTTCGCCATGATCTTCCGCTACGCCTTCCAGCCCCAGGCTATCATCGGCGGCGGCTTCGGCTATGCCATCAAGACCGCCATCAGCCAGGGCGCCAAGCGGGGCCTGTTCTCCAATGAGGCGGGCATGGGCTCCACCCCCCACGCCCACGCCCAGGCCAACGTGAAAGACCCCCACGAACAGGGTGTGGTGGCCATGGTGGGCGTGTTCATCGACACCTTTGTGGTGCTCACCCTCAACGCCCTGGTGGTCATCTCCACCCTGTACACCCACGACGGCCCCTTGGCTGGCGGCTATGTGGGAGATGTCACCGCCACCCTCAACAGCGCCAACCTGGCCCAAACCGCCTTCGGCACCGTGTTCGGCGCCCACTTCGGCGCCATCTTCGTGGCCATCTGCCTGTTCTTCTTCGCCTTCTCCACCGTGCTGGGCTGGAACCTGTTTGGTAAGATCAACGTGATGTACCTCTTTGGCAAGAAGGCCGCTCCCGTCTACGGGGTGCTGGCTCTGGTGTTCATCTTCCTGGGCACCACCATGTCCAACGACCTGGTGTGGGGCCTCACCGACCTGTTCAACAACCTCATGGTCATCCCCAACGCCATCGCCTTGTTTGCCCTGTCCTCCATCGTGGTGGGCATTGCCAAACACCGGGGAAACGCGCTGAAATAACGAAAAATTCCCCATAGTTTTCCCGTCTCCTCTCCGTTCCTCCGGGCAGGTTTGCCAAATTTTTCGATGTCCGTTGACAAACCTGTCCGGGGGCGATATAATACCGCCAAAATGAACCACTGATAGAGGCGCGGTAGACGATGAGTACCTCACCCAAGGCTTGGACAAAGGCCGTGGGGGAAAGGTGTCGCCGCCGAAGGGCAGATGAGCTGGTCCGGCTGTCTGTGCCTGGGTCGCAGGGAAATACCCTGCGGACTGTCACACTTACCTTGTGTGAAGCGCTATCATGGAGGAAACATTGTTCCCGTTCCGGTTTCCCGGATGGGGGAGTTGTTGGCCATGATCGCATCACGCGGTTCATGGCTTTTTCTTTTACCCCCGCAACAAAAAAAAGAGGAAATGAGGAATGAAACAATGAAAAAGAGAACACTTGCCCTGATGCTGGCCGGAATGATGGCCCTGTCCCTGACCGCCTGCGGCGGCACTTCCGCCGCCCAGACCTCCGACGCACCCCAGAGCCAGGCTCCCACGGTGGAGATCCCCGACGTCCCCGACTTCACCGACCAGGACACCTCCACCATCCTGGGCCTGGAGGACGGCGTGCTCACCGTGGGTATGGAGTGCGCCTATGCCCCCTACAACTGGATGCAGATGGACGACTCCAACGGCGCCGTGGAGATCTCCAACGTGCCCGGCTCCTACGCCAATGGCTATGACGTGATGATCGCCAAGCGCATCTGCGAGGCCTACGGCTGGCAACTGGAGATCGTCTCCAGCGCCTGGGACTCCCTGACTCCCGCCGTCCAGGCTGGCACCATGGACGCCAACATTGCCGGACAGTCCATGACCGCCGACCGCATGAAGGAAGTGGATATGGCTGGTCCCTACTACTACGCCACCATCGTGTGCGTGACCACCAAGGACAGCGAGTACGCCTCCGCCACCTCCATCTCCGACCTGGCCGGCGGCACCTGCACCGCCCAGTCCGGCACCATCTGGTATGACTCCTGCCTGCCCCAGATCGAGGGCGCCGACCTGCTGGCCCCCGCCGACAACGCCCCTGCCATGATCATGCAGCTGCAGACCGGCATGGCCGACTTCATCTGCACCGATATGCCCACCGCCATGGCTGCCGTGGCCAAGGATGACAACCTGGTGATCCTCAACTTCTCCGGCACCGACGGCGACTTCCAGTTTGCCACCGAGGAGGAGCGGGCCGAGAACGTCAACATCGGCATCGCCGTCAAGAAGGGCAACACCGAGCTGAAGGACGCCATGGACGCCGTGCTCTCCCAGCTCACGGAAGAGCAGTTCAACGCCATCATGGATCAGGCCATCGCCATCCAGCCCGCTGTCTAATCCATCCTCCCCCGCCACCCGGCCTGTGCCGGGTGACGGGGGTTATCCGTGAAAGGAGCAAATCTCTATGGACCGCTTAGTCAAGCTGGGCCAGGATATGGCCCTACTGCTGCAAAATTATTACCCAGGATATCTCAACGGTATCAAAAACACCATCATCCTGGCGGTGGTGGCCACGGTCATCGGCTGTATCATCGGCCTCATCTGCGGTATTTTGAACACCATTCCCTACGCCAAGCAGGACCCCCTGCCCAAGCGCATCCTGCTCAAGGCCATCCGGGTCATCGTGCACATCTATGTAGAGGTGTTCCGCGGTACCCCCATGGTGCTGCAAGCGGTGTTCATCTATTACGGCCTGCCCTACTTCTCCGGCGGCTCCGTGGCCTTCCGGGGCACCGAGGGCATCTGGCTGGCCTCCATCATCGTGGTGTCCATCAACACCGGCGCGTACATGGCCGAGTCGGTGCGGGGCGGCATCATCTCCATTGACCCCGGCCAGACCGAGGGCGCCCGGGCCATCGGCATGAACCACTTCCAGACCATGAC
>CALWXL010000077.1 GCA_944385485.1 uncultured Oscillospiraceae bacterium | reverse complement strand
TAACGGAGGGCACACCGTCCTGCTCTCACAGGCCGCTCCCGGGCGAACCAAGCGACACACACCAAGGCGGCTTTCAGCCGGTGACCGCCTCTCTCTGAGATATGCCAGCACGCTATTTTCCCGTTCTTCGCATTTGCACTAGAAACTTTTATATCACAATATAGGTTGAAAAGCAAGAGGGAAAACTTTATAATGAGGGCTGTTGTATGAATGGCCCAGCGCCTGGCCAGGCATATCCCCACCCGTACCTCATATAGATGGAGACAGAGGCGGCATGGTTTGCCGCACGGATACGGGAAAGGGGGAAGTCGTTTGTGTAAGACATGGGTCTGTGGGGCGCTGGTGTTCACCGTGCTGCTCACAGGCTGCGCAAGCCAGGACCAGGGCGCCCAGCAGGAAGGGGTGCTGCTCCGGGGCCAATACCAGTCTATGTCGGGCTGGGCGGGCACCTTTCAAATCTGCGCCCAGCTGGGGGAACAGGTCTATGAGTTTACCCTGGAGGGCAGCGGACAGCGGGACGGGGAGACGGTACTCACCGTGGTCCAGCCGGACTGGATGGCCGGAGTCACCGCCCGGATGACCCAGGAGGAGAGCGTGCTGGAATACGACGGGGCGGGGATGACCCTGGGAACGCTGAATGGGGACGGCCTGAGCCCCATCGCCGCCATACCTGCCATGCTGGATGAGGTGAGCCAAGGCTACATAGCCCAGTGCAGCTGGGAGCAGGAGGGAACTGAGACCCTGTTGCAGCTTCTCTGCCGGGACCCGGAGGAAGAGGCAGAGCAAGGCACGGAGTACGTCATGTGGTTTGACCCGGACACCTACGCCCTGCGCCTGGGAGAGGTGCGGGTGGCAGGTAGCACCGTACTCACCGTGACCAGTGATGATTTTACCATGGAGATGAACAACGATGAATCAACAGACCATGAGAACCTGGACGGAGGTCCGTCTGGACCATCTGGAGCATAATTATCGAGTCCTGCGGGCCTGCGCCCCCCAGAGCAAGTTTCTGGGTGTGGTGAAGGCCAACGCCTACGGACATGGGGCGGTGGCGGTGGCCACCAAGCTGCAAGCGTTGGGGGCGGACTATCTGGCGGTGGCCTGCCTCAACGAGGCCATCGAGCTGCGGGGAGCGGGTATCACCATGCCCATCCTGATTTTGGGTGCCACCCCGGCAGAGTTTGCGTCCCAGGTGGTGGAGCACGGCCTGACCCAGGCGGTGTTCACCCCTGAGCTGGCCCATGCCCTCTCCCAGGCCGCGGTGGCCCAGGGGAAGAAGGCCAAAATCCACGTTAAGCTGGACACCGGCATGAGCCGTCTGGGCATCCTGGCCCACGACCCGGCTCAGGCCGCCCGGGAGGTGGAGGAGCTGTGTGCCTTGCCGGGGCTGGAGGCAGAGGGGATCTTCACCCACTTTGCCAACGCCGATGGAGATGAGGGGTATACCATGGAGCAGTTCACCCGGTTCCTGGACACCCTGAACCTGCTGGAGCATACCTATGGCCGCACCTTCCAGCTGCGCCACTGTGCCGCCAGTGCGGCAGTGCTCAACTTCCCCTGCACCCACCTGGACATGGTGCGCCCGGGCATTGCTCTGTACGGTTATCTGCCCGATCCCTCCTGCCAGGGGTTGGACGCCGAAGAGCTGTGGCCGGTGATGACGTTGAAAACCCGGGTGGCGGCAGTGCGGGAGCTGCCCGCAGATACCCCCGTGAGCTATGGCTGCACCCAGAAGATGGGGGCAGAGGGCGGCCGGGTGGCGGTACTGCCTGTGGGCTACGCCGACGGCCTGCACCGGGTGCTGTCCGGTCAGGGTACCGTGCTGGTCAACGGCAAGCCCCGTCCCATCCTGGGCCGGGTGTGCATGGATATGTGCATGGTGGCCCTCCAGCCCGAGGACCAGGTGCAGGTGGGAGACGAGGTGGAGCTGTTTGGCCTCCATCAGCGAGTGGAGGACATGGCCCAGCTGGCTGGGACCATCCCCTACGAGCTGTTGTGCGCTGTCTCTCCCCGGGTGCCCAGATTGTACCAGGGCGCATAAGATAGAACGGGGGGACGCCCAGGATTGGCGGCGAGAGATGGAGCGGCTTGGGTGGAGAAGGAAAGCGTTCCACCCGGTATAAGATCCGCCCCACCGTGGGAGAATGATAGTACCCGGCCCGCAAGGGGAGACCCGGGCACTATAAATCCGGCGGAGTGTGAAATCCTGTGGACAACAGTGTCAAACGCGGCGATATTTATTACGCCGACCTCAGTCCGGTGGTGGGCAGCGAACAAGGGGGCGTTCGTCCTGTCCTGATCGTGCAAAACGACACCGGAAACAAACACAGCCCCACGGTGATTGCAGCGGCCATTACCTCCCAGACGGGGAAGGCCCGACTGCCCACCCACATTGCTCTGGCGGCCCATAGCTATGGCCTGCCCAAAGACTCCATTGTGCTCTTGGAGCAGATTCGTACCCTGGACAAACGGCGGCTACGGGAACATATGGGCCGGGTGGACGAACAAGTGATGAAAAAGGTGGATGGCGCCATTGCGGTGAGCTTCGGCCTGTCCAACCAACAACTGATTTGATGCAGCGGCCTGCCTGGATGTCTGGGTAGGCCGCTTCAAAACGTCAAAAAGCCCTCGGCAGAGTTTTCCCATCCGCAGATGGGGAAATAAATTGAAATCTGTTTTTTCCCAGGACATGCGCATGGGAAAAAACACTTCTCAGCCCGCCAGTGTGGCCTTGGGGCGCCCTTTGCCCCAAGGGTGCATGCAGCGGGCTGCATCCCCTCGAGAAAATGCTGGCATTTTCGAGAAGCGTGTCGCTGGTTTTGTGGTTTACAAAAGGTTCACAATGGGTTCCCAAATTGTCTATCATTCGACAGGGGAAGTCTGGTATGATAATCCACGTCAGGAAGGAACGTCCAAAGCAGAACTGAGATGATCCCCTGTCAGCGACGAACATACAACCGGGGCTGCTCGGGCAAGAGTCTGAGCCCCCCGGACAAACAATTCCAGAGACACCCTCTCTGTTTTGCCTGTCGAAAAGGTGCGCGCCTTTTCCGACAGGCTTTTTTACGCCTGTGGGTATAAAAACGGAAAACACTTGCCAATTTCGGCCCGACGGGGTAGACTAAGGGAAGATGCCGAATGTCCGGGGACGCCCGGGCCAACCAACGAGAACGGAGAAATGTTATGGATTACTTTCACCTGTCGGTAGGACAGGACGTGCTCCACCCCATGAGCAGCCTGGCGCTGGCCCACCTGGGGGACGGAGTGTATGAACTGATGGTACGCACCTGGCTGTGCCTGAAGGGCAAAGCCACCAACAAGGGGCTGCACAAAGCTGCGGTGACCTACGTCTCCGCCCCCGCTCAGGCCAAGCGGGTGAAGCTGATTCTGCCCATCCTCACCGAGGAGGAGCAGGACGTGTACCGCCGGGCCCGCAACAGCCACACCGCCGCCATCCCCAAGGGGGCCAGCGTGGGAGAGTACCACGCCGCCACCGGGCTGGAGGCCCTGTTTGGCTGGCTGTATTTGCAGGGCCGCCTAGATCGGCTCAACGAGCTGTTTGAGCGGATGATGTCGGAGGAATGAGCCATGCCCTTAGATGCCATTGTCATGACCGCCATGGCCGGGGAGCTGCGGGAGCGCATCACCGGTGGCAAGGTGGATAAAATTTATCAGCCCACCCGGGACGAGGTGGTGCTGCACATGCGCACGGGGAAGGGGAATGTGAAGCTGCTGCTGTCGGCAAACCCCGCCCACCCCAGAGCGCAGCTGACCACTGTGACCCGGGAAAACCCGGAGACACCCCCCATGTTCTGTATGCTGCTGCGCAAGTATTTCCTGGGCGGCCGCATTCTGGAGATCAAACAGCCCCCCATGGAGCGGCTGCTGGAGTTCCGCTTTGAGACCCTCAGCGAGCTGGGGGACCGGGTGGAGCGGGCTCTGGTGCTGGAGTGCATCGGCCGCAAGTCCAACCTCATCATGCTGGACGGGGCGGGGCGCATCACCGACAGTATGCGCCGGGTGGACGGGGATATCTCCGCCCAGCGCCCAGTGATGCCCGGCCTCTTCTACCAGTACCCCGTGCCCACGGGCAAGCTGGACTTTACTGCCATGGCAGAGGAGGAGCTGGAGCAGCTGGTGTCGGGCCAGGCACCCCAGGGAGAGGGGCAGGACAAGTGGCTGCTGGACACCTTCAGCGGTATTTCGCCCCTGGTGGCCCGGGAATTGGCCTTCCGGGCCGACGAGACTTCCCAGGGCCTGGCCCGGGAGGTGCTGCGGCTGCGCTCCATCATTCTGGAGGGCAAGTATGAGCCGGTGGTGCTGAAAAAAGAGGGCAAGGAGATGGACTTCTCCTTCCTGCCCATTCTGCAATATGGCCCCGAAGTGGAGCTGACCCGCTGTGAGACCTTCTCCCAGCTGCTGGACGACTACTACGCCGCCCGGGAGGCCCAGGAGCGGGTGAAGCAGCGGGGGGCGGACTTCATCCGGTCGGTGACCCAGGCTCGCAACCGCACCGCCAAGAAGATCGCCAACCAGGAGGCAGACCTGCGCCGAGCGGGTAACCGGGAGCAGATGCGGGAGTATGGGGACATCATCACCACCAACTTCTATCAGATGCACCGGGGCCAGTCGGTGCTGGTGGCCCAGAACTACTATGACCCGGAGTGCAGAGAGGTAGAAATTCCTTTAGACCCCCTGCTCACCCCCCAGCAAAACGCCGCCAAGTACTATAAGGACTACAAAAAGGCCCAGAAGGCGGAGGAGATGCTGGCCATCCAGCTGGAGAAAAACCGCACCGAGCTGGAGTACCTGGACAGCGTGCTGCAAATGATCACCCTGTCCGAGGGAGACCGGGACTTGCAGGAGATCCGTCAGGAGCTCATGGACAACGGATATTTGCGCCAGCACAAGCGGAAGATGACGGCCAAGGGCAAGGTGAAGATCATCCACGCCAAGCCCATGGAGTTCCGCTCTTCCACTGGTCTCACCATTTTGGTGGGCAAGAACAACAGCCAGAACGACCGCCTGACCTTGAAGGACTCGGACAAGCGGGACCTGTGGTTCCATGTGCAAAAGCTCCACGGCTCCCATGTGATTTTAAAGACTGGGGGCATGCAGCCCGACGACCAGTCGGTGACGGAGGCGGCTATGTTGGCCGCCTGGTTCTCCCAGGCCAAGGACTCGGCCCAGGTGCCGGTGGATGTGACCCCGGTGAAGGTGGTCAAAAAGCCCACGGGGGCCAAGCCCGGCTTTGTCATCTACAACACCTATAACACGGTGTATGTCACGCCCCAGGAGGATCTGGTGAAGAAACTCCGGGTGAAATAAGGAGAAAGGGAAACGATGAACTTCTTTTTGTTGGAACTCTTCTCATTTTTGCTGATTCCCTGGTATCTGTACTGTACCGCCTGGATTGGGCGGGAACTGTTTGCCCTGTCTGGGATGACCTTTTGGGAGTTTGTCCAGAAGGGGGAGGGCCGAGTGCCCACAGCCACCTCCAGCCGTCACTCCAGAAGCCGGAGAAATCGTGCCATCCTGTCTCTGCTGATGGAGACCAGCAGAGACCAGGAGGAGACGCTGCGGCTGTTCAAACGCTATTGCTACAGCACCTCTCTGGCCTTTTTGACCTTTATTCCCAGCCTGATTCCCGGCATGTGGGACAATTGGAAGGTGTTTCTGGCGTGGGATGTGGCCCTATTCCTGGCGGGCTTGGTCATCAAGGCCCAGGGCAGGGGGTACCGGGAGAAGCACCGCCTGGACCCCCTCCAGGAGGAGGAACTGGAGGCCAGACAGCGCCGACAGAACAAGACCTTTCTCACCAAGAAGAGTCTGGTGGTCTATGGTCTGGTGGGGCTGTTCTTCCTGGGGATGTTTGTGGTGATCGCCACGGGCGGGGGGCAGATTTTTCGGGCACAGCCCACCCAGTCTCTCGGGGTGGATCCTCCCACCATGAACGATGTGGACACCATGCTCTACGCCATGGGATTTGACACCGAGGATGTCTCCACCAGCTACTGGATGTATGAGGAGTCCAAGCTGGAGCAGCAAGTGGCAGGCACCACGCGGGATGAGCGGTTCGAGTTCTATGTGTACTCCGATGATGATGGCTCCCTGGGAGCCTATAACGCTATCTGCTACGACCTGACCCGGGACCTGGAGCCAGACCAGCGGGATGCCTATGAAGAGCCTCTTCCGTTTGGCGGCGAGGGGTTTACCTACACCAAGGACGGGATGACTTATTATGTGCTCTGCTGGGAGAATACCGTGGTCTATGCCTACGACCCAGAAGGCGGAGTGAGAATCGGCAATATGCTGGAAGGGCTAGAGTATTTTGAACACTAAAAAACACCCCTG
>CALWXL010000076.1 GCA_944385485.1 uncultured Oscillospiraceae bacterium | reverse complement strand
GGTTTTTTCACTATATAATCTTTTTTACTCTCCCCAGCATAGCTGGGGGTTGTCGTTACGCTAAAGCTAACCAACACAAAAACAGGCGCACCGCTTTTGCGGTGCGCCTGTTTCCATGTTCACGACATCTTTTGTTTTTCTCTGCCTAAGAGCAAGGTAATTACGTTCAAAATCAGGATGATCAGCGCGCCCACAAAGGTCACCGTCCAGCCAGACACATCTACTCCAGCCAGAGCCATCGCCAGATAGCTGACACAGGCCAGAGCCGTGATGATCACCGCCACCCACGAACACCGCCGCATACTCCGTTGGTGTCGTCGCAGGCTCTCCTCATAGGAGGAATCCACAGCGCTTTCATCGTCTTCCTGTCCCGTTAGGGATTGGCCTTCCAAGAAAAACTCCACACGCTCATCTTGCCACACCACAAAACGGCATTTCTTTCCCCACACTTCCAGCGGCTTGTCGATCCCTCCACGGGTGCGCTGGAATGCCTTGCGGTAGATGGTTTGGATGTGTTCATCGTCCGCCCACAGTACATACTTATTCTCCATCACCTGACAGAGAATGGTGTGGGCGCTTCCATCCACAGTGACCTGCCACTCATACTCTTTTAGCATCCGTATTTCATCCCTCCATCGAATCCCATCCGGTCGGGAGCATGATACCTCGGTGGTTATGAGGCATCTCCTGTGTGGTACACCGACAACATATCGTAGAACTTGGAAATGGTCGATCGATCTTGCACATAAGGCGCAAGATCCGTGCGCCAATCCCGGAGCAGAAAATAATCTAGATCGTGTAAGGCTTTGTAGAGGTTGTTGGCGTGCTCCATCTCGTGGGTCTCTTTGGCCAGGCGGGTTTCCTCCATGATGTATTGCAGATCCCGCTTCAAGTCCGGGTCCTGCACCGGCGCCGCGGCCTGTTCCACCAATGCAATAAACCCGTCTGCATCACACTCGTTGTCCGTCACCACACCGGTTCCGTACTTCTCGTAAAACTCCCGCTCGGTCAGCCCCTCCTGAGCACAAATGGCCTCCATATCCAAGCTACCGTCGTAGGCCCATCCAATCTGTATTTCTCCCGTGTCGTGGAAATAGTTCCAGGTGAGATCTTGGGGGTCGGAAAGCTGTCCAAAAATATTGTCATACAGATATTTAAATTCCCACCACTGGTTGGACTGGACCACAAGTTCTGTCAGGCTCTGGATCTCTTCCTCTGTCATGCCCTTGAGCACTCGCTCCCGGGTCTCCAGCACCTCCTCCTCTGAGGGGGCCGGACGCGGCGTGGGTGGAACGGTGGGCTCCAACGACACCGTGGGCGTTGGCTGTTGGGCTGTTTGCCTGGGCGTAGCAGCCTGACAGCCAACCAGGAACCACAGTAATCCACAGGCCAGCACACACACGAACCGTTTTCTCACGGCTTCCCCCTCCTTTGCATCACTCATTGTCGATCATGAACTGAATGATCTCGCTGTCTGTGGCCCGCATGCCCTCCCGGGCAATGGTGCTCACCGCACGGATGGTGTCCTCCACGTTTTTGGCCACCAGGCCGTCGCCGCAATAGAACTGACTGTCGTGCATATACATCTGCATACCCAGCAGCCCCGCCTCTACCGCCGAGGCAATTTTGGCCGCACAGCTGGCTTTCGCCCCGTCGCAGAGCATCCCGGAATTGATGGCCAGGGTATTGACCACCGTGTGGGCAATCTCATCATAGCCACCGCCATACAAATAACAGACCCCTGCCCCGGCTCCGGCCCCGGCACTGGTGGCTCCGCAGTAGGCGGACAAGCTGCCAATCCCGGTTTTCAGGTGGATGGTCACCAGGTTGGACACCAACAAAGCCCGGTAAAGCTGCTCCTGGGAGGCATTGCACTCTCTGGCATAGACAATGACGGGAATGGAGGCAGTCATGCCCTGGTTCCCGCTGCCCGAGTTGATGACCACAGGCAGCTCACAGCCGTTCATACGGGCATCGGAACCCGCCGCAGCGTAGGCCTTGGCCCGGTTCTGGACGCTGTTGCCGTAAGAGCGAATCAAGATCCGGCCAATGCTGGCTCCGTAGCCGCCCTTCATGCCCTCCTCCGCAATAGCCATGTTGTAGCGGATCTGTCGGTCCAGGGTCTTCCGCACCAGCTCCAACGGGACTTCGTTGGCAAAGGTCACAATGTCCCGGATGTTCAGCAGTTTTCGGTTTTCTGCCGCCTGCACCACTCCGTCGATATAGGGCCGCTCCACAAACACCTCCCCATCCCGGCGGATGCTGACCACGTTGGTGTGGTGTCCAATGATGCGAACATAGGCATGGTGTCCACCAGCCCGTACCGTCACCTGAATGTCAAAGGGGCAGGTGGAGTCAGACTCTCCAATGGTGATGGACGCAGTCTCCAAAAATCGCTCCATGTCCACCAGTTGCTCCTCTGTGACCTGGGAGATGACCTCCAACTCCTGGTCGGCATTGCCGCAACAAATACCAACCGCAACCGCTGTTTTCAGTCCCTTTTTACCACCGGTATGGGGGACGATGACACTCTTGACGTTTTTAATGATGTTTCCGCTGACCACCAGCTCCACCTCACAGGGCATTTGCCCCAGGGTCTTGCGGGCCAAGGCTCCGGCATATGCCACAGCAATGGGTTCCGTGCAGCCCATGGCGGGAATCAATTCCTCCTGCAAGATGACCACATAGGCGTCCTGAATCTGTTTGTTTAACAATGTCTACACCTCTCTCAATGGGCGGTCATGGGCGGTCTCTTTAAGAAGCCTCCCTTTTGTTTCAACTTCATTATGCCATGAATCGCCATCGGGTGCAAGTTCTAAGGCCCCTGGATGTCCGTTGGTCATCCAGGGGCCTGTATCAGCTATTGTTTTTGATAATACTGAGCCTGAGCCTGCCACAGCTGGGCGTACACGCCCTCTGCCTCCACCAGCTGCTGGTGGTTCCCCTGCTGGACAATATATCCATGGTCAAAGACCACAATGTCATCGCAGAACTTACAGGAGGACAGGCGGTGGCTGATGTAAACCGCCGTCTTGTCTCCGGCAATCTGGTCGAACTTGGAGTACACCTCCGCCTCGGCAATGGGGTCCAGGGCGGCCGTGGGTTCGTCCAGGATGATGAAGGGAGCGTCCTTGTAGAGGGCGCGGGCAATGGCAATTTTCTGGGCCTCGCCTCCGGACACCTCCACACCTTTCTTCTCCAGGTTCTTGTAGAGATAGGTGTCCAGTCCCTGGGGCATCTTCTCCACACGGTCCATAACCCCCGCCTGTGTGAGACAGCGCGTGACCAGTTCCCGGTCGTACTGGGTACGTCCCGCCACGTTCTGACCCAAAGGCAGCGCCAACAGGTGGAAGTCCTGGAACACCACGGAGAACAGGGCGATATAGTCGGTATACTGATATTTGCGGATGTCAATGCCGTTTAACAGGATTTCGCCCTCGGTGGGGTCGTAGAGACGACACAGGAGCTTGATGAAGGTGGACTTGCCACTTCCGTTCTCCCCCACCACTGCCAGGCGGCTGCCCACCTGGAATTTCAGGTTCACATGGCGCAGCGCCCAGGCCTCGCAATCTGGGTAACGGAAGGACACGTCCCGGAACTCCACCTGATAGTTGCGGTCGGAGCGTTTTTCCGTGGTGAGAGAGCCCTGGTACATCTGGTTTGGTATATCCAAGAACTCGAAACACAGAACCAAATAACGGGCATTGACCCGTATATTGCCCGCAGCTTCCAGCAGGCCGGACACTCCCACAAACAAAGTGGTCACGGCCCCTACATACTGAGTGATGCCCCCAACTCCGAACGCTCCCGCCCAAGCTTTCAGGCACACATACAAATACACTACTCCGGTCAGGACGGCGGAAACTCCTCCAGATGCCGCCTGCCAAAGCCCCATAGGCCCCCTTGCATAGCGGGCAAAGTTGGATTTGGTATCAAACAAATGGACGCTGTCCCGATAGACCTGACACACTTTGGTCTGCTGGTCATAGATGCGCATATCCAAAGCCCGTTTGGTATCGTTACTCTCAAAACCAAAGTACGTCGACAAGCGATTACCCAGCCTTGCCTCTGCATCATTGCGATTCCAATAGGCCATTCCCCGGTTTCCAAACACTGGGGACAGCAGCGCCACCCCCATCATTACAAGGAGCACTGCCATGCCGCATATGGGGTGGTTGAGAACCTCCCACTCACTTCCCTCCGGCACCTTTTGCACCAGTAGCCCAACAGAAAGGACCAGTCCTGTAATAATTTGAAACACATTGGTAATGACAAGTTCGTAATTGCTCAATACTTGAAGCAATCCCCATCCTGCCCAGTTCGCATTTTGCCGTATCTGGGAGTAGAGGTCACTCACTTTCTGTTCTTGCATCAAGGCATAGTCCAGTTCCATCATTTTGTCCATGTAGAACTTACCATTTTCCACCCTTGTTTGTTCCCGCTCCCAGGTTGCCCAACGAGAAAAAGCTCCGTTGAACAAAATCAATGCAGCTGTGACCCCCAACAGCAGTCCCACCCACTGAGCCAGCATCCTTGGGTCCCGTCCCTGGGACAGTTCTCCGATGATGCGGGCGGAGAAGTAGATGGAGGTATAAGGGGTTATGGCCTTGACTAAGGCCGACAGGGTGTAGGAAATCAAAATCGTCGGGCGCAGCTTCCACCAAAGTCCCACCCCCCGCAGGGTAAGGTGCAGACTTTCCCTCCAAGATATGTTTTTCTCCATTATAGCTCCCCTCCTTCCTGGTAATACCGGCTCTGCACCTCAAACAGCTTGGCATACCCGCCCCCCAAATCCAGCAGGGACTGGTGGGTACCCTCCTCCGCAATGCGTCCCTGTTCCATGTATAGGATACGATCACAGAACCGGGTGGAGGCCAGGCGGTGGGAGATGAACAGAGAGCTTTTCCCCTGGGTCATGGTGTTATATTTCATGTAAATGTCATGCTCGGCCAGAGGGTCCAAGGCGGCGGTGGGCTCATCCAGCACCACCACCGGGGCGTCCCGGTACAGGGCACGAGCCAACATCAGCCGCTGCATCTGTCCTCCGGACAGCTCCACCCCGTCCTCAAACACATTACGGGTCACGGGGGTGTCCATTCCCTTTGGTAGGGCCTCCACAGCCTGGGTCAACCCCACCTTTTCCAAGCACTCTGCCACCCGGGTACGGTCGATTCCTTCCACCCGCTGGGCCACATTCACCGCCACGCTGGTATCCAGCACGGAAAACTCCTGGAACACTGCGGAAAACAGGTGGTAGTATTCCCTGCGGTTGTAGGTGCGGATGTCCACTCCGTTGAGGCGGACGCACCCCTGGGTAGGGTCCAGGAAGCCGCACAAGAGCTTGACCAAGGTAGTCTTACCCGCTCCATTGAGGCCCACAATGGCCACCTTCTCCCCCGGATGAAGGGTAAAGGAGAGGTCGGTGATGGTGTCCTTCTCTGCACCGGGATAGCGATAGGACACATGGTCCAGCACGATCTCACAGTCCTTCAAACCTTTGGGCAGCGGCTTTCCCTCCTCAAAGGCGAATGGCTCCGGCCACTCCAGAAACTCCCGCAGAGTAGACAGCTCCAAACTCTGACGGTGAAGGGTGGAAAATTGCTCCATGATACCCTTCACCCACTGGGTAAAGCCACTGATGGCGGCAAAGTACAGCAAAAACTGGGAGGCGGGCAGTCCCTGGCTCAGGGTTAGCCAGATCAGATAGGCATAGGCCCCTCCGTTGCGCAACAGGGTGAGCAACGCATCCACCACATAGACCAGAAAGTACACCCGCTCCCGCCGAGTCAAGAAAGCCCGGTAGGCTCCCATGGCACTGTCCCACACCTCATCCAGCCAAGGTCGCAGGCCGAAAATCCGAATATCCTGGGCGTACTCCCGCTTGGTAGACACCCGTCTGGCATAGCCAATGGTATTCATACAAGCTGCCCGTTCCTCCCGGTGCCGAGAGCCCCAACCTTCCAGGTGTTCACTGACCAGAAAGCCCACCGCTGTGGTGAGGATGACAAGGACCACCATCCAGCCGCTCAGCCCTGTAAGCAGAAGTAGATACACCGCAAATCCCAACACATTGGTCAGGATATCGGTCCAGGTGGTCCAAATGGCCTCGGAAGCATCCCCATTGGAGTTGCACGTTCGCAGTGCCTCTTCCTTCCATTTTGAAAAGGCCGTGTCCAGCAAATTGGGGAAGGAGGTACTAGTGGTCTTCCCGGAAATTTTCCCAGCTATATACATTCGCACTTGAATCCGTCCAAATAGGGCGTTTTCACGCAAATAACTCTTCCCGCCCCACAGCACCAACAACGCCAGGGTAAACACCCCGATGGTAGCCAGCAGCTGAGACAGGGGTACATGTTCCTCCACCTGACCCAGCACCACGGGGACAAAGAGCATTTCCACCACCGTAGCCCCGGCGGTGACCACCGCCAACAGCAGGCAGATGAGCAGCACCGAGGGGCAGTTGTCCCACGCCGCCCGGATGAAGTAGGCGGTATTCTGCCACATATTATATGTGGGCTTTTTCTTCTTCTCCTTCATGTTCTCACCTCGCTAGGGCGTATCTGAAAATTAAGAAATCGACGA
>CALWXL010000075.1 GCA_944385485.1 uncultured Oscillospiraceae bacterium | reverse complement strand
GTGTACAAGATCACCGGCGTGGGCATCGTGGCCGGCTGCTACGTCACCGAGGGCAAGGTGGCCCGCAACGCCCAGATCCGTCTGGTGCGCGACGGCATCGTTATCCACGAGGGCGTCATGAACTCCCTGCAGCGCTTCAAGGACTCCGTCAAGGAAGTGGCCCGTGGCTATGAGTGCGGCATTGGCATTGAAAAGTACTCTGACATCAAGGAAGGCGACATCATCGAGGCCTTCCAGATGGAGCAGGTACAGCAGTAATTTCGCTCTATTTTGTGTGGGGGCGGGCGGCAACTCGCCTGTCCCCACCTTCTATATCAGACAACTGGAAGTGGTAATATGAAGCCCAAAGTATACATTGACGGCAAACAGGGCACCACCGGCCTGCAAATTTATGACCGACTGGCCCAGAGAGATGACATTGAGCTGCTGCTCATTGACGAGGACAAGCGCAAGGACGTGGCCGAGCGGAAGAAGCTTTTAAACGCCGCCGACCTGGTGTTTTTGTGCCTGCCTGACCAGGCGGCCCGTGAGGCGGTGGCCATGGTGGACAACCCCAACACCCGCATCATTGACGCCTCCACCGCCCACCGCACCAATCCCGACTGGGACTATGGCTTTGCGGAGCTGTCCGAGAATCACCGCAACAACATCGTGATTTCCAAGCGGGTGGCCAATCCCGGCTGCCACGCCAGCGGCTTCATCGCCTCGGTGTACCCTCTGGTGCAGCATGGGGTCATCCCCGCCCACTTCCCCCTGACCTGCTACTCCCTCACCGGATACTCCGGGGGCGGCAAGAGCATGATCGCCGAATATGAGGCGGAGGATCGGGACTCCTGCCACGACAGCTGCCGCATTTACGGCCTGACCTTGCAGCATAAGCACCTGCCCGAGATGCAAAAGATATGTGGGCTGGACCGGGCCCCGGTCTTTGCCCCTGTGGTGGGAGACTACCCCCAGGGCATGGCCACCACGGTGCTGCTGCCCTGGGTGGATGCCAAGCTGGCCTACGAGGCCCTGTGCGAGCACTACGCCGGGCAGGCCCTGGTGAGCGTGGCCCCTCTGGGCGGGGAGGAGCCCATGATCTACTCCAATGCCCTGGCCGGAAAGGACACCATGCGCCTGGTGGTGTACGGACACGAGGGGCAGACCGCCGTCACCGCCGTCTTTGACAACCTGGGCAAGGGTGCGTCCGGGGCCGCGGTGCAGAATATGAACCTGATGCTGGGCTTTGACGAAACGCGAGGCCTGAGCCTGTAACCAAAGGAGGAAACCAATATGGCAAGCAATCGCCTGGGACGCATCAACGAGGAGATCCAGCGGGAGCTCTCCGCTCTCATCCCCACGGTGAAGGACCCCCGCGTGACGGGGCTCATCTCCGTGACCCGGGTGGAGACCACCCCCGACCTCCACTTTGCGAAAATTTATGTATCCATTCTGGATAAAACCGAGGCGGACAGCGTCATCCGTGGCCTGAAGTCCGCCGGCGGCTACCTGCGCCGGGAGCTGAGCCGGGCGCTGAACCTGCGCCACACCCCCGAGCTCATCTTCGAGCGGGACGACTCCATCGACCACGGCGCCCACATCCTGGAGATGCTCCGGGACCCCAACGTGGTCAAGCCCGCCAACCCCGCCAACGCCCACATTGTGTTGGACGAGGAGGACTGAGGCTATGACCCACCAGGAAGCGGCTCATTTTCTCACCGAGCACGACAACTATCTCATTTTGACCCATAAGCGCCCTGACGGGGACACCATCGGCTGCGGCGTGGGTCTGTGTAATCTGCTGCGCACCATGGGCAAGACCGCCTGGCTGCTGCCCAGCCTGGACGCCACCGCCATGTTCCAGGAGTATCTGGAAGGGGTGCAGGCCCCGGAAGGGTACACCCCTGACACGGTGGTGAGCGTGGACGTGGCCACCCTGGGGCTGCTGCCCCCCAATGCCCAGCCCTATGTGGAGCGCATTGACCTGGCCATCGACCACCACCCCTCCCAGGAGTTCTTTGCCAAGAACACCTGCCTGGAGGCGGACAAGGCTGCCTGCGGCGAGATCCTGTGGGAGATCGCCCAGGATCTGGGGGTCATGAACGAGACCATCGCCACCCCCCTGTATGTGGCGGTGTCCACCGACACCGGGTGCTTTGTCTACGCCAACACCACCCCCCACACCCACCGGGTGGCAGCGGGGCTCATGGAACAGGGCATTGACTTCAAACGCCTGAACAAAAAGCACTTCCGCACCAAGTCCGTGGCCCGGATGCGCCTGGAGAGCCTGCTGCTCCAGGGCCTGTACCTGTGCCATGACAACACTGTGGCGGTGGCCACCCTGTCCCTGGATGTGATGGCCAAGGCCGGAGCCACCAACGACGACACCGAGGACATCGCTGCCTTTGTGGGCCAGCTGGAAGGGCTGCTCCACTCCGCCACCATCCGGGAGCTGAAGCCGGGCGAGTGCAAGATCTCCCTGCGCACCAATGCCAGCTATCTGGATGCCAGCGCCGTGTGCGCCCATTTGGGCGGCGGCGGACACAAGGCCGCCGCCGGCTGCACCGTGATGGGCAGCGTGGAGGAGGCCAAGGCTGCCATTTTGCAGGCCATTGACCAGGAATTAAACCGCAAGTAACCGGGAGGAGACAAGGATGCCCAACGGAATCATCATCATCGACAAGCCCCAGGACTGGACATCCATGGACGTGTGCGCCAAGCTGCGGGGGGTGCTGGGAGAGCGGCGGATTGGACACGCCGGGACCCTGGACCCCATGGCCACCGGAGTGCTCCCCGTGTTTGTGGGCCGGGCCACCCGGGCGGTGGAATTTGCCGAGCGGGGCGACAAGGAGTATGTGGCAGGGCTGAAGCTGGGAATGGTCACCGACACCCAGGACACCAGCGGCAACACCTTGGAAGAGCACCCCGTGGCGGTGACGGGGGAGCAGGTGGAAGCTGTACTTCCCCGGTTCACCGGAGACATCCTCCAGGTGCCTCCCATGTATTCCGCCATTAAGATTAACGGGAAAAAGCTCTACGAGCTGGCCCGGAAGGGGAGAGAGGTGGAGCGGCCCGCCCGGCCGGTGACCATCCACGCCCTCACCCTGGAGGGGCAGATTGCCCCGGACGAGTTCACCATCCGGGTGAAGTGCTCCAAGGGCACCTATGTGCGCACCCTGTGCCACGACATCGGGGCGGCGTTGGGCTGCGGCGGGTGCATGAGCTCTTTGCGGCGCACCATGGCCTGTGGCTTTGACCTCAGTGAGGCCCACCCCCTGGCTGAGGTGCTGGCCAGTGAGAACCCGGCAGGGCTGCTGCGGTCCACGGATAGCCTCTTTGCCGACCATCCCGCCCTCACCCTGGGCAAGCGGGGGGCGGACCGGGTACGCCACGGCGCCCAGGTGTGCCAGCCGGAGGCGGAGGACGGTACCTACCGCATTTACGGTCCAGAGCAGGAATTCCTGGCCCTGGGCCGGGTGGAGCAGGGCAAGCTCCTCATTCTCAAAAGCTTTTTTGATCCCACTTGAACGGAGAGAGAACCATCATGGCAGACAAACAACGAGTCATCGCCCTGGGCTTTTTTGACGGGGTACATCTGGGCCACGGGGCCCTGCTGCGCACCGCTCGGAAGCTGGCGGATGAGACGGGGGCTTTGGCCTGTGCCGTCACCTTTGACCACCACCCCAGGGACCTGATCCGGGGAGAGCCTACCCCCCTCATCAACACCCATCAGGAGCGCACCACCATCATGCAGCGATACTATGGCATCGACCAGGTGTTGGTGCTCCCCTTTGACCGGGCCATGATGGAGATGCCTTGGCGGGAGTTTGCCACCCACATTCTGTCCCAGCAAATGGGGGCCATCCACGTGGTGGCGGGCCACGACTACCACTTTGGCTACAAAGGGGAGGGCAACGTGGATCGCCTGCGGGAGATCTGTGGGGAGATGGGCATTGGGTGTACCATTATCCCGCCGGTGCAGATGGATGGCATCACCGTCTCTTCCACCTACATCCGGGGTCTTATTTCCCAGGGGGACATGGACCGGGCCTGTGAATTTCTGGGCCACCCCCACCTCATCACCGGGACTGTGGTCCACGGCAAGCAGCTGGGCCGCACCCTGGGCACCCCCACCGCCAATCTGGTGCTCCCGCCCAACGTGTTGGTGCCCGCCTTTGGGGTGTATGCCACCCGGGTCCGTGTGGGTGGGGCCAGCTATGAGGCGGTGACCAACGTGGGGGTGCGCCCCACGGTGGACGACGACCACCGGGTGACGGTGGAGCCGTGGATTCTGGACTTTGACGGGGATCTCTACGGCCAGTATATGGAGGTGGAGCTGTATACCCACCTGCGGGGAGAGCGGAAGTTTGACGGCTTGGACGCTCTACGGGGGGAAATCCTCCGCAACGCAGACCAGACCCGGGCTTTCTTCGCTGCCAGGGAGGGAGAGGCATGATTGCCACGGTGGTGAATGTCATCCTGGTGCTGGTGGGCTCCGCCCTGGGCCTTCTCTTCCAGCGGCTCATCAGCGGGAATATGATCTCGGTGCTCACCCATGCCCTGGGCCTGTGTGTGGCGGGCATTGGCATCAGCAGCCTCATCGGCACCCAGAATATGCTGTGTGTCATTGTGTGCATGGTGCTGGGGACCCTTCTGGGCCAGGGGCTGGACATCGAGGGCCGCCTGGAGCGGGGCGGGGAGTGGCTGCGGCAGCGGGCCGACCGGGGCAACCCCAACAGCCGCTTCACCGAGTCCTTTGTCAGCGCCGCCCTCCTCTTCTGCGTAGGGGCCATGGCCATCACCGGCTCCATGGAGGCGGGACTGAACCAAAACTATGACATTCTCATCTCCAAAGGAGTCATCGACGGGGTGTCTGCCATCTCTTTTGCCGCCACCATGGGGATTGGGGTGGCCTTTTCCGTCATCCCTCTGTTCCTGTATCAGGGGGGCATCACCCTGCTGGCAGGGTGGGTGGGACCCTATCTGCCCCAAGAGGTGATTGTGGAGATGTCGGCGGTGGGGGGCGCCCTCATTGTGGGCATCGCCATCAATATGCTGGGACTGGGCAAGGAGAAGATCAAGGTGGGGAATATGCTCCCCGCCATGTTCCTGCCTCTCCTGTATCTACCTATTTCTTAACAAATCGGCAGTCTGTTTTGACAGACTGCCGATTTGTTGGCTTGAAGATGGACATAATGCACAAAAACAAAGGAAAAAATACGGTTTGGAATGTACAGGTGATTATAAGAAAACTCCTTGCAAATAGCCCTGGAAAGCAGTATACTGGATGGCAGGAAGCGACATTCCGGATTTTTTTGCGGCAAATTTGTTAAAAAAATAACGACAAGTCTGCCGCTCACCTTTTGTAAAGTCGTGTTAAAAATATAACGTTCCACCGCAGTTTGATGGAATTCCGATGAAGAAAAGGTGTTCTGGATGTAAAATTTGATTGCGAGGAGGCAATCCACATGTCATTTGTGAAGTTTGAAAAGCAGGGCAGCGTGGCCGTTCTGACCATCGACCGTCCCGAGGCCCTCAACGCTCTGAATTCCCAGGTTCTGTGCGACCTGGACGCCGCCATCTCCCAGGTGGAGGCCGACGATGAGGTTCGTGTTGTGGTGCTCACTGGCGCTGGCCGTTCCTTCGTGGCTGGTGCTGATATCGGCGAGATGGTGAACTTCTCCGCCATCGACGGCAAGAAGTTCGGCGTCCACGGCGGCTCCATCTTCCTGCGTCTGGAGAATCTGTCCAAGCCCGTGATCGCTGCCGTCAACGGCTTTGCTCTGGGCGGCGGCTGCGAGCTGGCCATGGCCTGCGACATCCGCATTGCCTCTGAGAAGGCCAAGTTTGGCCAGCCCGAGGTGGGCCTGGGCATCACCCCCGGCTTCGGCGGCACCCAGCGTCTGCCCCGCATCGTTGGCATCTCCAAGGCCATGGAGCTGATCCTCACCGCCAAGGTCATCGGCGCTGCCGAGGCCAAGGAGATCGGCCTGGTCTCCCAGGTGTACGCTCCCGAGGAGCTGATGGACAAGGCCATGGAGCTGGCCCGTGCCATCTGCGCCAACGCCCCCATCGCTGTGGCTGAGTCCAAGCGCTGCATCCGCATGGGCATGCAGACCGACATCGCCACCGGTTCCGCCTTCGAGGCTGAGGCCTTCGGCGTGACCTGCGGCACCCAGGACAAGAACGAGGGCATGGGCGCCTTCCTGTCCAAGCGTGCTGAGAAGAACTTCCAGAACAAGTAAGCACCTTCTTGGGAAGTAAGCCCTCGGCAGAGTTTCGCCGTCCGCAGACGGCGAAAGAACATAAAGTCCGTATTTTCTGAGGACATGCGCATCAGAAAATACACTTCTCAGCCCGCAAACGTGCGAGCAAGGCGAGTGCGCTGCAGCGGGCTGCAATCTCCTCGAGAAAACGCTTGCGTTTTCGAGACTAAGCTGAGAAGAACTTCCAGAACAAGTAAGCTATTTCCCTTATCATATATCAAAACTGGATTGTACCAGTGAGGAGGAACTTATCATGAAGAAAGTTGTAGTCATCGGTGGCGGCACCATGGGTCTGGACATCGCCCAGGTCTTCGCTCGCAAGGGCTTTGACGTGGTCGTTCGCGACATCAAGGACGAGATCATTCAGGCTTCCGAGGCCCGTCTGAACAAGGGCCTGGACAAGCTGGTTGCCAAGGGCAAGATGGACGAGGCTGGCAAGCAGGCCATCCTGGACAAGATGTCCTTCACCACCGACCTGAACGCTGC
>CALWXL010000074.1 GCA_944385485.1 uncultured Oscillospiraceae bacterium | reverse complement strand
ATACTCGTACGGCGCATAAGCGCCGCCCCGCCGTGCGGGGCCCCCGGGGACAACGCCGCCATGGGCTGTCATCCCTTGGAGATGTCTAAGCTGGCCCGGGCGTTTAAATCCCATCCAGCGGTGTTGCCAGCCAGATACTCATAGTACCCCTGACAGCCAATCATGGCGGCGTTATCCCCGCACAGAGACAGGGGCGGCAGCCACAGCTTGGCCCCCACCTTTTCGCACTCCCGCTGCAAATCGGCCCGGATGCGGCTGTTGGCGGCCACGCCGCCGGCCACGGCGATCTTGTTATAGCCCAACATCCGGTTGGCCTCCATAGTGCGGGGCACCAGGGTGTCGGACACGGCAGCAGCAAAGGAGGCGGCCAGGTCGTGAAGGTCCAGCTCCTCCCCCTTCTGCTGGGCGTTGTGGACGGTGTTGAGCACGGCCGTTTTCAGACCCGAGAAGGACATGTCCAGGGGATGGTCTGCCACATGGGCCCGGGGGAAGGTGTAGGCTTTGTCGTTGCCACCCTGGGCCATCTTGTCCATGGGGCCGCCGCCGGGATAGCCCAGACCCAACACCCGGGCGATCTTATCAAAACACTCGCCTGCGGCATCGTCCCGGGTGCCGCCCAGCACCTCAAAGTGGGTGTAGTCCTTCACATCCACCAGGGCAGTGGTGCCGCCGGAGACACACAGGCACAAAAAGGGCGGCTCCAGGTCGGCGTGGGCGATGTAGTTGGCGGCAATGTGGCCCCGCACGTGGTGCACGGGGATGAGGGGCACACCCAGGCCATAGGCCACCGACTTGGCAAAGGACACTCCCACCAGCAAAGCGCCAATGAGGCCGGGGGCGTGGGTCACCGCCACGGCGTCAATGTCCGACTTGTCCACGCCCGCCTGACGCAGGGCCTCGTCGGCCAGGCCGGAAATGGCCTCCACATGCTTGCGGGAGGCGATCTCCGGCACCACGCCGCCGTAAATGGCGTGCATGTCCGCCGAAGAGGCGATCACCGAGGACAATATGGTGCGGCCATCCTCCATCACCGCAGCGGCGGTCTCGTCGCAGGAGGACTCAAAGGCTAGAATCTTCATACAATCACCTTTCTCTCGTATTCCAAGGGGTCATACTCCTCCGTCCAGGCGGGGGCGGGATGAATCTCCTCCCCCTCCTTCAGAGGCAGTTGAATATAGCGCTGCATGTGCTGGGGGCTGAAATAGTCGGCGTACACACTGCGGTGGAGCTGCTCCACCGCCCGGTCGTCGGTCTGGGGCCCGCAGTACAGACAGTTGAAGTGCACGCCGAACAGGGCGCACTCATAGTCCAGCACCCGGAAGCCGTTGCGCTGATAAAATCCAATGCGACGGCGGCGCAGGTGGTTTTCTTCCTCGTTGTCGCTGGTGGGGGCCTCCGCCTCTCCAAACAGCTGTCCATACCGCTCCCGCAGCAGGGACAAGATATGGGAGCCCAACCCTGAGCTGCGCTTGCCCCGCAGTACCCCCAGGTACTCCAACAATGCACCCTGGCGGGACTTGGGCAGCCACATCATGGCGTAGCCCACCGCCTCCCCGTTCTCGGTCACCAGCAGGGGTTCATATTGGCCCAGTTCCATCAGGCGCAGCATGGCACCCAGGGGCTTGAGCTCACTTTTGGGAAAGTCATATTCCATCTCATCCCGGTACAGGGCGGTCAGTTCCGTTTCATTGAGCGTTTTGAGTTCCATGGTCAAACTCCAGTGTCATCAAAATGGCGTCCTCTTTGGGGTCGTCGTAGTAGTCCCGCCGACGCCCCACCTGGGCAAAGCCGTGCTTCATGTACAGGGCAATGGCGGGGGCATTGGAGGTCCGCACCTCCAGGGTCAAAAAGGCCAGCTTGGCCTGGCCAAAGCGGACAAAGGCGGCAACCAGCTCGTCTGCAATGCCCTGGCGGCGGACGTTGGCGGCCACCGCCACATTATTGATATACCCCTCGTCCAGCACCGTCTGCAAGCCGGCGTAGCCCAACACCACGCCGTCCTCCCGCAGGGCCACGATG
The DNA here is from genome assembly GCA_944385485.1 of uncultured Oscillospiraceae bacterium. Lineage (GTDB taxonomy): Bacteria > Bacillota > Clostridia > Oscillospirales > Oscillospiraceae > Enterenecus. The sequence continues at coordinate 4,735 of CALWXL010000074.1, read as the reverse complement.
ATGACGGCGGCCTCATTCCACAGCTCCTGCTGGAGCATGCTCTCCGTCCAGGGGTGGGAGAAGCAGGCCCGCTCCAGAGCGGCAATCTGGGGGATGTGCTCGGCGGTCATGGGGGTCAGTGTATACTTCACAGATTTCTACCTCCTGTTTAGTGGGCCTCGGCCCAGGTCTGGCCCACCTTGGCCTCGGCGGTGAGGGGCACCGCCAGCTGGGCCACCCCTTCCATCTCCTGGGTGAGGAGCTTTGCCACGGTGTCCGCCTCCTCCTGGGGGCACTCCACAATGAGTTCGTCGTGGACTTGCAGCACCAGCTGGGCCTGGAGTCCCTCTTGCTGCAAGCGGTTCTCCACCCGGATCATGGCCAGCTTGATGATATCGGCGGCGGTGCCCTGGATGGGCATATTCAGGGCCACCCGCTCGCCAAAGCTGCGGGTGTTAAAGTTGGAGCTTTTCAGCTCGGGCAGCCAGCGGCGGCGGCCATACAGGGTGGACACATAGCCCTGGCTCTTGCCCTGCTCCACCACCCCGTCCATATAGGCCCGCACCCCGGCGTAGTGTTCAAAATACTTCTCCATATAGTTTTTCGCCTGGGCCACGGACACGTGGATATCCTGGGACAGGGAGAAGGGGGAAATGCCGTAGACGATGCCGAAGTTCACCGCCTTGGCCGCCCGGCGCATGTCCCCCGTCACCCGGTCCGGGGACACCCCAAAGACCTGGGAGGCGGTTACGGTGTGGATGTCCACCCCGTCCCGGAAAGCCTGGATCATGGCCTCGTCCCCGGACATATGGGCCAGCAGCCGCAGCTCGATCTGGGAATAGTCCGCATCCACCAGCACCCAGCCGGGGCGGGAGACAAACATGGTGCGCATTTCTGCACCCAGGGCCGTGCGCACGGGGACGTTTTGCAAGTTGGGCTCGGTGGAGGACAGCCGCCCGGTGGCAGTGACGGTGTTCTGGAAGCTGGTGTGGATGCGCCCGTCGGGGGCGATGACCTTGCTCAGGCCCTCCACATAGGTGGAGTTGAGCTTGGTCAGCTGCCGGTACTCCAACACCAGGGAGACAATGGGGTGCTGATATTGCAGCTTCTCCAACACCTCGGCGTTGGTGGAATAGCCGGTCTTGGTCTTTTTGATGGGGGGAAGCCCCAGTTTTTCAAAGAGAATGTGGCCCAGCTGCTTGGGAGAGAGAATGTTGAACTCCTCCCCCGCCTGCTCATAGATGGCCTTCTGGGTGTCCGCAATGCGCCCGGTAAGCATTTCACCAAATCGGGACAGGGCTCCCTTGTCCACCAACACCCCGCGCCGCTCCATGTTGGCCAACACAGAACACAGGGGGATCTCCATTTCCTGGAGCAGCTTTGTCAGGCCCAACTCATCCAGCTGAGGGGCCAACTTCTCGTAGAGGGCCCCAATGAGGGCGTTATCTTCATACCATTCGGTCTGGGCCTTCACGTGGTCGGACAGGGCCCCGAAGGCCTCCTCGTCCCGCCAGGCTCTGGACTCCTCCAGTTCCTTTTTCAGATACTGCATGGACAGCTTGGACAACTCATAGCTGCCCGCCGTGGGGTCCAGCAGATAGGCGGCCAACTGGGTATCAAAGACAAACCCTTCGCCCTGGATCCCCTCCTCCAGCAGCTTCTCGCACAGTTCTTTCACCCCATGGGCCACTTTCTTCACCTTTGGGCCAAAGAGTTGGGCCAACAGGGCCTGATAGTCCCCTTCATAGCGGCTGCTGCGCACGTCGTACAGCCACGCCTGTCCCCCCTCCACATGGAAGGCGGTCACCCCGTCCAGATTGGGCAGGGGCAGCACTACCACATAGTCGGCCTTCTCCCACTTTGGCAGCACCTGGGCCAGCTGCTCCTCGACCGTGAGGTCCGTGATCTCCGTGTGGAGGGTTACCTTTTCTTCCACAACTTCGGAGCTGTCTGTGGAAGTTTCAGGGCGCACCCCCAGCTTGTCGATGAGCTTGGAGAACTCCAGTTCCAGAAGCAGCTGGTACAGCTCGTTGTTGTGGAAGGGCTGGCGCAAGGTGTCCTGAGGGTGGAAGTCCATGGGGGCCTCGCAGCGGATGGTGGCCAGATCGTAGCTCATCCGGGCGTCCCCCTCCCCTTCCACCAGCTTTTTGCGGGCGGCAGGCTTGACCTCCACCGTGTCCAGGTGGGCATACAGGTCGTCAATGGAGGGGTACTGGGCCAACAGTGCCATGGCAGTCTTCTCCCCGATGCCCTTGACCCCGGGAATGTTGTCCGAGGTGTCCCCCATGAGGGCCTTGAGGTCGATGATGTGGATGGGGTCAAAGCCATACTCCTCCCGGAACACCTCGGGGGTCATGTTGCGGGTGATGGTGCGGCCCATGCGGGTGGACACCAGCTTGACGGTGGTGGAGTCGGTGATGAGCTGCAAGGAGTCCTTGTCTCCCGTGACCACCACGGTCTGGCCGCCCTCCTCCCCGTTTACCCGGGCCATGGTGCCCAGCAGGTCGTCGGCCTCCCAGCCCTCCAACTCGTAGCGGCGGATGTTCATGGCGTCCAGCAGCCGTTTCAGCACCGGCATCTGTACCGCCAATTCCTCGGGCATCCCCTTGCGCTGGGCCTTATATCCATCATAAGCCAGATGGCGGAAGGTGGGAGCCTTCAAATCGAAGGCCACCGCCAACCCCTCCGGCTTCTCCTCGTCCAGCAGTTTCAGCAGGATGTTGACAAAGCCGAAAATGGCGTTGGTGGGCAGACCCTCCCGGGTGGACAGATTCTGACTGACCCCGTAAAAGGCCCGGTTGACGATGGAGTTTCCGTCGATGACCATGAGCTTCATAGTGTGGCTCTCCTTCCCCATTTGGGATTCATACTAGCGTTTCATTATATCATTCTTCCCCACCCAAGGCAATCCCCAGCCCTATCCCCCCTGTTTTTCGTCTGGCAGCACAACGCCCACGCTGCCGCCTGGTATTTGGCGGCAGCGTGGGCCTGACTCATCCTTGCTCCTTGTTCTCGTCCGTGACGTCTGGCAGGCTGGGCACCGGCTCTTCGGCGGGCTGCTCAGGTTGTGTGGCGGTGCTTTTGGCCGTCTTGACCCCCATCAGGGCCATCAAAACCACAGATACCACCGAAAGGACCCCGCCGGATATGGTGGCCACCAGGCTCTCATTGAACCCCAGGGCGACGGCAATGCCCGCCACCAGGCCCACCAGAGCCACCCAAACTTTCTTGTCACTGAGTACAGCTTTGAGTCCATTCATGGCATTTCCTCCCCCATGATACCGGAGCGGCGTGGATTCCACCGCCCCTGTTCCATGTCTATGCCGTGGGACTGCCTGAGGTGGCTCTCTCCCCTGCAAAAGCCCACTTTCTCTGTTGCCCTTTTTCCCCGTTGGTGGTATAATCACACCATTATCATACACAATGGGGCGGTTTTGCCTGACTTCCCCAATTTTATCATATGGAGGTTGTTCCATTGTCACTGTACGAAGCTGAGATCAACCGGCGGCGCACGTTCGCCATCATCTCTCACCCGGACGCCGGTAAAACCACCCTCACCGAAAAGTTCCTCCTCTACGGAGGCGCCATTGCCCAGGCCGGCGTGGTCAAGGGCAAGAAAAATGCCCGTGCTGCCACCTCCGACTGGATGGAGATCGAGAAGCAGCGCGGTATTTCCGTCACCTCTTCCGTGATGCAGTTCCAGTACAACGGGTTCTGTATCAACATTCTGGACACCCCGGGCCACCAGGACTTCTCCGAGGATACCTACCGTACCCTCATGGCCGCCGACTCCGCCGTGATGGTCATTGACGCCGCCAAGGGCGTGGAGGCCCAGACCCGGAAGCTGTTCAAGGTATGCGCCATGCGGGATATCCCCATCTTCACCTTTATCAATAAGATGGACCGGGAGGCTCAGGACCCCTTTGAGCTGTGCCAGGAGCTGGAGAAGGAGCTGGGCATCGACACCTATTCCGTCAACTGGCCCATCGGCTGCGGCAAAGAGTTCCAGGGCGTATACGACCGCCAGCGCAAAAAGATCATCCACTTCACCTCCAACACCAACGCCAAGGCCGCCATCGCCACCGAGGTGGATTTGAACGACCCCGAGCTGGCCGGTCTCATTGGCGAGAAGTACCACAGCCAGCTGGTGGACGAGATTGAGCTGCTGGACGGGGCCTCCTGCGAGTTCGACATGGACCGGGTGCGCCACGGCAAGCTCTCCCCCGTGTTCTTCGGCTCCGCTCTGACCAACTTCGGCGTGGAGCCCTTCCTGGAGGACTTTTTGCGCATGACCACCGCCCCCCTGCCCCGCATGGCAGGCGACGAGCTCATCGACTCCTTTGACGACGACTTCTCCGCCTTTGTCTTTAAGATTCAGGCCAACATGAACAAGGCCCACCGGGACCGCATCGCCTTTATGCGCATTGTCTCCGGCAAGTTCCAGGCCGATAAGGAAGTGTACCACGTCCAGGGCGGCAAGAAGATCAAACTCTCCCGGCCCCAGCAGCTCATGGCTGCCGAGCGTGAGATCATCGAGGAGGCCTACGCCGGTGACATCATCGGTGTGTTTGACCCCGGCATCTTCTCCATTGGCGATACCCTGTGCACCGCCTCCCACAAGTTCCAGTTCAACCCCATCCCCACCTTTGCCCCCGAGCACTTCAAGCGGGTGCGCCCCATGGACACCATGAAGCGCAAGCAGTTCCTCAAGGGCATGGAGCAGATCGCCCAGGAGGGCGCCATCCAGATCTTCAAG
>CALWXL010000073.1 GCA_944385485.1 uncultured Oscillospiraceae bacterium | reverse complement strand
CTGCCCCAGGGTGAGACCATCCGTGGTACTGTGGAGGTGCCCAAGGACAGCCGCAACGGGGACTTTGCCTCCTCCTTCGCCATGGCAGGAGCCAAGGCGCTGAAGATGGCCCCTCGTGCCATTGCCCAGATCATTCTGGACAATCTGGAGCTGGAGGGTACCCTGTTCCAGCGGGCCGAAATCGCTGGCCCCGGCTTTTTGAACTTTTTCTACTCTGCCAACTGGTACCAGCAGGTGCTGGCCGCGGTGGAGGCTGACCCCGCCGGGTACGGCTCCAGCGACGTGGGCCACGGCCAGAAGGTGATGGTGGAGTTTGTCTCCGCCAACCCCACCGGCCCCATGCACATGGGCAACGCCCGTGGCGGCGTGCTGGGTGACACCCTGGCCAATGTGCTCTCCCGGGTGGGCTACAACACCTGGAAGGAGTTCTACGTCAACGACGCCGGCAACCAGGTACACAAGTTTGCCCAGTCCATCCACGCCCGGTACATGCAGATTCTGCTGGGGGAGGACGGCTTCGAGTTCCCCGAAAACGGCTACCAGGGTGAGGACATCAAGGAGCTGGCCCAGGCCTTCTATGCTGTCCATGGGGACAGCTACAAGGATGCCCCCGAGGAGAAGTGGCTGGAGGACATGAGCGCTTTCGGTCTGGAGCGCAACATCCCCAAGATGAAGGCGGATTTGCTCAAGTACGGCATCGAGTACGACCAGTGGTTCTTGGAGTCCGAGCTGCACAATTCCGGCTATGTGGCCGAGACCGTGGAGCTGCTGGCCCAGAAGGGCTGGACCTATGAGAAGGACGGCGCTCTGTGGCTGGACACCACTGCCCTTTTGAAGGCCAAGTACCTGCGGGAGGGCAAGACCCAGGAACAGGTGGACAAGCTGGACCTGAAGGACGACGTGCTGCGCCGTGCCAACGGCTTCTACACCTACTTTGCCGCCGACATCGCCTACCACCGCAACAAGTTTGCTGTGCGCGGCTTTGACAAGGTCATCAACGTCTGGGGCGCTGACCACCACGGCCACGTGGCCCGTCTGCAGGCCGCTCTGGACGGCCTGGATCTGGACGGCTCCAACCGCCTGGTCATCGTGCTCATGCAGCTGGTGAACCTGCTCCAGGACGGCAAGCCTGTGCGCATGTCCAAGCGTACCGGTAAGGCCATCGCTCTCCACGATCTGCTGGACGAGATCAGCGTGGATGCCGCCCGCTACTACTTCAACAACCGGGCTTCCACCAGCCCCCTGGACTTCGATTTGGACCTGGCCGTGCGTCAGGACTCGGACAATCCCGTCTACTACGTCCAGTACGCCCACGCTCGCATCTGCTCCCTCATCGCCAACCTGGCTGCCGAGGGCGTGGAGGTGCCCGCCTGTGCCGATGTGGACGCCTCGGTGCTCTCCACTGAGGAGGAGCGGGGCCTCATCAAGAACCTGGCTCAGTTCCCCAATGAGATTGCTCTGGCGGCCCAGCACTATGACCCCAGCCGCATCAACCGCTATCTCACCGCTCTGGCCGGAGACTTCCACCGCTTCTACAACGCCTGCCGCATCAAGGGAGAGGAGCCCGCGGTGCAGCTGGCCCGTCTGAAGCTGGCCCACTCCGTGCGCCTGGTGTTGGCCAACGGTCTGGGTCTTCTGGGCGTCACCGCACCCGAAAAGATGTAACAGCCCCATCCGCCCCCCGGCTTGCAGGAGGGGGGCGGATTTTTGCGGGAAAAATAGGCAGAATAGCCAAAAAGAGGCCAATTATTTATGGCAACTTGAATAGAATATGGAGAACTTCTAAAGAATCTATTAAGAAATGGAACAACCCCTTGCAACTTGCGTCAAAAGGGAATAAAGTAGTACAACCAATCGGTGTGGAGACCGATGGGTTCGGATAGAAGAAATAGGATGAATGAAAAAGAATGAAGTAAGGATATGAGGTGTCAAATATGTTGATGATGCTACAGAAGTTCTGCGGCGTACTCACTCTAATGTTGGCGGTCTTGTATGTTTATCAGGCGTTCTACGTCATTGTGGGACTGGTGCGCCGGAAGCGGCCCCTGTCCCATCAGGCCCAGACCCTCCACCGCTATGCGGTGCTGATCTCCGCCCGAAACGAGGAGGAGGTCATCGGGGAACTGATAGAAAGCCTGAAAAACCAGGATTATCCCCAGGAGCTTCTGGATATCTATGTGATTGCAGATAACTGCACTGACGCCACTGCCCGGGTGGCCCAGCAGGCTGGAGCCATGGTGTTTGAGCGCTTCGACCGGGTGCGTGTGGGCAAGGGCTACGCCATGGACTGGTTCTTCCACAAGCTGGAGGAGCAGGGCAAGGGCGAGCTGTATGACGGCTACTTTGTCTTTGATGCGGACAACATTGTGGACCCTGCTTTCGTGCGGGAGATGAACAACGTCTTCGACTCCGGGGACTATGCCGCCCTCACCTGCTACCGCAACTCCAAAAACTACGCCTCCAACTGGATTTCCGCCGGGTATTCCCTGTGGTTCCTCCGGGAGGCCCGCTTTCTGAACTTTGCCCGGATGCAGATGGGCACCGGCTGTGCCGTCTCCGGTACCGGCTTCCTGGTTTCCGCCCAGGTGGTGCGGGAAAACGGTGGCTGGCCCTACCATCTGCTCACCGAGGACATCCAGTTCTCCATCGACTGCGCCGTCCAGGGCCGCCGCATTGGCTACTGCGACAAGGCTGTGGTGTATGACGAGCAGCCCACCACCTTCCAGCAGTCCTGGACCCAGCGGATGCGCTGGTCCAAGGGCTTCTACCAGGTGGCCGCCCGCTATCTGGGCTCCCTGTTCCGGGGCTGCTTTACCCAGAAGAGGGGTCGCTTTACCTGCTATGATATGATGATGACCGTGGCTCCCGGTATGCTGCTGACCACCGCCGTGCTGGGCTTCAATGCGGTGATTCTGCTCTCTGCCATCACCGAGCCCATGTCTGTGGCAGCCGAGCTGATGCAGGACTCCATGATGTTCCTGCTGGATAACCTCTTCAACTTCTACATCTGCATGCTGCTCTACGGCGGCATGACCTTGCTGGTTGAGTGGAAACAGGTCAATGCCCGTGCATCCAAGAAGATCCTGTATCTGTTTACCTTCCCCCTGTTTATGCTCACGTACATCCCTATCTCTCTGGCTGCTCTGGTGCGCCGGGTGGAGTGGAAGCCCATCCGCCACAACTCTTCGGCCAGCCTGAAGGCCAAGAATGGCTCTTTGACCTAACATTCAAAACAACTCCCTGGGGTGTGAACTCCAGGGAGTTGTTTTTTGAACGTAGATGTCAGGGAGGGCTGGTCTTCTCATGTTTCATGGCATAGGCTTGCCAGCCAGGGTTTACGCTCCGCTGGGGTCCATTTTGAGTGGCCAAAATGGACGAAAAGCCACTTAGGGGCCTTACCCCTAAGGACCCCGCTTGGGTCAGTAGCCCTAGGCTGCTGGAAGAACCCAAAACGGCCCAGGGGTAAGCTGATACCTTCTGCCGCTACATCCGCTGCCGCTCACTGTCCCAGTGTGGAGGGTATTTGCCCCAGAAGCGCAGGGCCTGCCATCGGTAGTGACTGCCAGCCTACACCCAATCCAGACGCTGTTGCCAAAGAAGCACTACGGTTCTACACCGGGAGCATGAGCGGCAGCGGCGCAAGGAGGACAGACAATCCTCCTTACCTCAGCGTCGGTGGGGGATGCTCCAGCGCCATGCAAGGAGACCTCAGGGGGGTACCTAGGGGGGAACGCCTTAGGCGATTCTTTCCCCGATTTCTCATCGTGGAGAAATCGGGCCTGGCGGAGCGTCCACTCTGCCAGAGTGGACAGGGTGGAGAGGAAAAAATACACACCGGGGCTTGCAATCTCTGGAGTGGTATGGTATACTGCTACCGTAAGTAGGGTAGTTTAGGTAAGAGTGAGGCATCCGCCTCACTCTTTCTTTTCGGACACAAGGAAAGGAGCTGAGTAACATGGCTAAAGTGACAGATGTGGTGGCCAAGCTGGCCCTCCCCGTGGTGGAGCAGGCAGGCTGCACCCTGTGGGACGTGGAGTATGTCAAGGAGGCCGGAGAGTGGTTCTTGCGTCTCTACATCGACAAAGAGGGCGGTGTAGGCATTGAGGACTGCGAGGCGGTGTCCCGACCTGTGTCCGACCTGTTGGATGAGGCCGACCCCATCCAGGGGGGCTACACCTTTGAGGTGTCTTCCGCCGGGCTGGACCGACCCCTGAAAAAGCCCGAGCACTTTGCCGCCTGCGCCGGGCAGCTGGTGGATGTGCGCTTCTACCGCCCCGTGGACGGGCGCAAGGAGTACACCGGGACCCTGGTGGGCTGCGACGGGGACGGCAACGTCACCGTGGATGACAAGACGTTTGAGAAAAAGGACGTGGCGCAGGTGCGTCTCCACGTCACATTTTAAAGGAGTTCATTGATATGGCCAAGAAAAAGACTGCCGCAAAGAGCATGGAGCTGGACGCTAAGGAATTCTTTGCCGCCATCTCCGACATTGAGAAGGAAAAGGGAATCCCCAAGAGCTACATGATTGAGAAGATCACCCAGGCTCTGGTGGCCGCCTACAAGCGGGACCACGCCGGCATCACTGACAATGTGATTGTGGACGCCGACGAGGAAAAGTGCTCGGTGCGTATGTTCGTGAAAAAAGAAGTGGTGGAGGAAGTGGACAATCCCAACACCGAGGTGGCGTTCGCCGATGCCCGCCGTGCCCTGCCCCGGGTGCAGCTGGGCGACGTGCTGCGCATTGAGATCAAGCCCAAAAACTTCGGCCGCATTGCCGCCCAGACCGCCCGTCAGGTCATCGTCCAGGGCATGCGTGAGGCAGAGCGGAGCATGATCTTCGACGCCTTCTCTGCCAAGGCCCATGAGATCATCTCCGGCGTGGTCACCCGGGTGGATGCCCGCACCGGGTCTGTGTATGTGCGTCTGACCTCCGGGTCCGAGTTCACCGACTCCTTCCTCTCCGCCGACGAGCAGGTGCCCGGCGAGGTGGTGAAGGAGGGCGACCGCATCCGGGTGTATGTGGTGGAGGTGCGCCAGGCCAACCGTGGTCCTCAGGTGGTCATCTCCCGCACTCACCCCGGCCTGGTCAAGCGCCTGTTTGAGCTGGAAGTGCCTGAGATCTACGACGGCACCGTGCAGGTCATGTCCATCTCCCGTGAGGCGGGCAGCCGTACCAAGCTAGCCGTGTGGAGCGAGGACGAGAACGTGGATGCCATCGGCGCCTGCGTGGGCCCCAAGGGCCAGCGTGTCAACGCCGTGGTGGAGGAGCTGCGGGGCGAGAAGGTGGACATCATCAAGTATTCTGAGGACCCCGCCGAGTATGTGGCTGCCGCCCTGGCTCCCGCTGAGGTGCTCAGTGTGGTGGAGCTGGAACCCGGCAAGCGCTGCCGTGTGGTGGTGCCCGACGACCAGCTGTCCCTGGCCATTGGCAAGGAGGGCCAGAACGCCCGCCTGGCCGCCCGTTTGACCGGCCTGAAGATTGACATCCGTCCCGCCAGCGATCCCGAGCCCGCCGAGGAGCTGGTGGAGGAAGAGGCTGCTGTGGTGGAGCCCGATGAGGCTGAGGCCCAGGAGCAGGTGGTGGGCGAGGAGGAGTAATCCCTCCCACCGTATTGAAAACCAACCATTGGGGGTGAAGGAGAATGCCGAAAAAAATACCCATGCGCCAGTGCCTGGGCTGCCGGGAGATGAAGCCCAAGGGGGAACTGATCCGGGTGGTGCGCTCCCCGGAAGGGGAGATCTCCCTGGACTTTAAGGGGAAAAAGCCGGGCCGGGGGGCCTATGTGTGCCCCAATGAGGGATGCCTGGCCAAGGCCAAGAAGGCCAAAAGCCTGGAGCGGGCCTTTTCCGCCCCCATTGACGCCCAGGTCTATGAGGCCCTGGAGGCGCAGATGAAGGCGGGTGAAGCGCAGTGAGCGACAAGCTGCTGGGCCTGCTGGGGCTGGCTCTGCGGGGGAGCAACCTGGCCATCGGGGAGGCCCCGGTGGAGGAGGCCTGCAACACCCGCCGGGCCCGCCTGGTGCTCCATGCCCAGGATGCCGCAGAAAACTCCGTATCCCGTGCTGGCCGTATGGCCCAGCGGGGCGGGGTAGAGCTGGTGGGCTTGCCCTGCACCAAGGAGGAACTGGGATACGCCTTAGGGCGCAACAGCTGCGCCGTGCTGGCCCTCACTGATGGAGGGCTGGCCGCTGCGGTGGTATCCCGCCTGGCCCAGACCCAGCCGGAGCTGGAGCCTTTGGCACAGCGTCTGGCTCAGGGAGCATCCAGAGGTGGAAAAGCAACCAAGACTGTGGGGCGTCGACGCACCCCACGCAACTCGTAACTTAGGAGGTGGCCGATTTGAGCCTTGCCAAATACAATGCCCGTGACGTGGCCAAGGATTTTGGGGTACAGCCCAAGGAGATCCAGGGGATTCTGTCCCAGCATGGGGTGGACAACGTGTCCCCCACCAAGACTCTCACCGATCGGGAGTTGACGGTGATTTTTGAACATCTGACCCAGAACAACCAGGTGGCGTCCATTGAGAGCATCTATGCCGACGTCTACCATGAGAAGAAGCCTGCGGCTCCCGCAGCCAAGCCCCAGGCCAACCAGTCCAACCAGGCAGCTCCGGCCAAGCAGCCGGAGAAGGAGCCTGCCAAGGCTGCCGAGCACAAGCCCCACAGCCGTACCCCCGAGAAGAAGATCGTGGATACCCGTAAGGGCGGCGGGGTGAACCTGGAGAAGTACGACCAGCGTCTGGAGGACCTGGCTCCCGATAAGGCCAACCG
>CALWXL010000072.1 GCA_944385485.1 uncultured Oscillospiraceae bacterium | reverse complement strand
CGGCGGTTCCACAGGCTGTTGAGGGAGGCCCCGCCCCGCACCAGCTCCTTGGGCACCACGGTGTAGGCACAGCGGGTGCCGGTGAATCCGGCGGTTTTGGAGAAGGAGCGGAACTCAATGGCGCAGGTCTTGGCGCCGGGAATCTCAAAGATGGTATGGGGCACATCAGGCTGGGTGATGAAGGCCTCATAGGCGGAGTCGTAGAGGATCACCGCATCGTTTTGGTTGGCATAGGCCACCCAAGCCTCCAGCTGCTCCCGGCTGGCCACCGCTCCGGTGGGATTGTTGGGGAAGCATAGATAGATCAGATCCACCTTCTCCTCCGGGATAGCGGGAGCAAAGCCATTTTCGGCAGTACAGGGCATATACACCAGTTTGGACCAGTGCTGGCTATCGACATCATAGTCCCCCGCCCGGCCCGCCATGGCATTGGTGTCCACATACACCGGGTACACCGGGTCGCACACCGCCACCACGTTGTCTACCCCGAAAATATCGCCAATGTTGCCGCAGTCGCTCTTGGCGCCGTCGGAGACAAAGATCTCATCCGGGGCAATGTCTACCCCACGGGCGGCGTAGTCGTACTGGGCAATGGCCTGGCGCAGAAATTCATACCCCTGCTCCGGGCCGTAGCCGTGGAAGCCCGCCCCGGTGGCCATCTCGTCCACGGCCTTGTGCATGGCCTGGGTCACCGCAGGAGCCAAAGGCCGGGTCACGTCTCCGATGCCCAGCTTGATGAGGGTTTTGTCCGGGTTAGCCTGGGCATAGGTGGACACCCGGCGGGCAATCTCGGAAAACAGATAGCTGCCAGGTAACTTCAAATAGTTTTCATTGATGGTGGCCATGGATGTTCCTCCTGTATTCAGCTGTTTACAGCGTTAAAATTCTCTGTTCATTTTACAACATCTTCCCCTCGGGGTCAATGGGTAAGTTCTCCGTCAAACACCGTGGTGGCCGGCCCCGTCATATAGATATGCCCATCCTCTCCCCAGCGAATGGACAGTTCTCCCCCGGGCAGTTCCACCACCGCCTGCCGCTCCACCATGCCCGCCCCAGCCAAGGCTGCCAGGGCGGCGCTGGCCCCGGTACCACAGGCCATGGTCTCACCGCTGCCCCGCTCCCACACCCGCATGGCAATGCGCTCCCTGCTGCGAGGACAAACAAACTCCACATTGACCCGCTGGGACAGTTGAGGATGGTATTCCAGACGTGGCCCAAGGTGTTCCACGGCCGCATTTTCCACATCTTCCACCAGGCACACCAGATGGGGATTGCCCATCCACACCGGGGTACCCGTTATCCTGTGCCCATCCACAGGCAGCTCCACCAAGTCCTCCACCCGAGGCACTCCCATGTCCACGGTGACCTGTTCCACCCTACCCTGCAGTACCTGGAGTTCCAGAGCCCGCACCCCACCCTCCGTTTCCACCTGGAGCTGTGTCTTACGGGTATACCCCCGGTCGTATACATATTTGGCCAGGCAGCGGATGCCGTTGCCGCACATACTTCCCCTGGAGCCATCGGCGTTGAACATGGCCATGCGGAAGTCAGCAATCTGAGAGGGGCAGATGCAGATGAGGCCATCTCCCCCCACGCCGGTATGGCGATGGGACAGCTGTCGGGACAGCGCTCCCGCCCCCTCCGGTTCCCCCTGGGGACAGTAGAGAAAGATATAGTCGTTGCCCAGACCGTGCATTTTGGTAAACTTCATACCACCACTCCCTTCCCTGGTGTTATATGAGGGGATGTGGATCAAGATACCGAAAAAGCGAGGAACAGCTGGCAGGCTGTTCCTCGCTTGTCTCTTATATGGAATTTCCCAGTACGATGCGGGCCGTCTCGGCCAGCTTGGCCCCATGATCCATGCTCTCTTTTTGCAGGAAGCGGTGGGCCTGTTCCTCCGTCATGCCGTGGCGGTCCATGAGCACTGCCTTGGCCTGGGCCACCAGCTGGTTTTCCTCCTCGCTGCGGTGGATGTGCACCGGATAGCGGGACACCCGGCGGCGGGCAAATTGCAGCAGCATCCGCACCGATGCCAACAGGTCGCCTCGGCTCACCGGAGCGGGCAGCTGAAAAATTTCCTCGGTCTCGCATAGCTCCAGGCGATTTTGTGGGGCCACCATCATCATCACGCAGGAATCCGGCAGGTCATAGTACAGGTCCTCTCCCGACCCATCGGGGAACTTGAACCCGCACACCACCACGCCCAGCCCCTGCTTGTTCACCAGGCGGCGCACCTCAGCGGCGCTGTGGCACACCACACAGTCGGCCACGCCTCCGCTCTCCAACACCTCCGAGATGTTAGCAGCTGTGGTCCGATTTTCAAAGGCTACAATTACGGTTTGCACAAGAGATCACACTCCTCCCTTCACCATTTGCCCTAAGGCAGCGGGAGCGATCAATAGTTGATCATGTACTTGTCCAGTTCCCAGCTGGACACACGGGTGCGATACTCCTCCCACTCTCTCTCCTTGCCGGCGATGAACTGGCAGGCTACGTGCTCGCCCAGGGTGGACATCACCAACTTGTCCTTCTTCATCAGCACCAGAGCTTCGTCCAGGGAGCCGGGCAGGGCCTCGATGCCACGGCGCTTGCGGGTGGCAGGGGTCATGTCGAAGATGTTCTCGGTGATCTCGGCAGGCAGAGTCAGGTTGCGCTCAATGCCGTCCAGACCGGCAGCCAGGCACACGGCCAAGGCCAAGTAGGGGTTGCAGGCGGGGTCGGGGTTACGCAGCTCCACACGGGTAGACTGGCCACGGGCTGCGGGAATGCGGATGAGGGCGGAACGGTTGGAGGCGGACCAGGCCATGTAGCAGGGGGCCTCGTAGCCAGGCACCAGACGCTTATAGGAGTTGACCAGAGGGTTGGTGATGGCGGTGATACCCTTCATGTGGTGGAGAATGCCAGCCATGAAGGCATAGGCCTCCTTGGACAGCTTCTTGTCTCCATTCTCATCGAAGAAGGCATTTTTTCCGTTGCGGAACAGGGACATATTCACGTGCATACCAGACCCGGCAATGCCGAAGATGGGCTTAGGCATAAAGGTGGCATGGAGACCGTTTTTCTGAGCAATGGTCTTCACGGCCAGCTTAAAGGTCATGATCTTGTCAGCGCACTGGAGGGCGTCGGAGTACTTGAAGTCGATCTCATGCTGACCGGGAGCCACCTCGTGGTGGGAGGCCTCAATTTCGTAGCCCATCTTCTCCAGAGCCAGGCAGATCTCCCGGCGGGTGGACTCACCGTGGTCCAGAGGGCCAAGGTCGAAGTAACCGGCCTCGTCGTTGGTCTTGGTGGTGGGACGGCCCTCCTCATCGGTCTTGAAGAGGAAGAACTCGGGCTCGGGTCCCACGTTGAAGGCATCATAGCCCATATCCTGGGCCTTCTTCAGCACGCGCTTGAGCACACCACGGGGGTCGCCCACGAAGGGGGTGCCATCGGGGTTGTACACGTCGCAAATCAGGCGAGCCACACGGCCGTGCTGGGGACGCCAGGGGAAGATGGCGAAGCTGTCCAGATCGGGGTAGAGATACTGGTCGGACTCGTTGATGCGCACAAAGCCCTCAATGGAGGAGCCGTCCAACGTGATCTGATTGTTCAGGGCCTTCTCAATCTGAGAGGCGGTAATAGCCACATTCTTCAGCTGACCGAAAATGTCGGTAAACTGCATGCGAATGAAGTTGATATCCTCTTCCTTGACGATGCGGATGATGTCTTCCTTGGTGTAACCCATATCCATACCCCTTTTCTTTGTATTCCATTTGACAAAAAACCCATGTGTAAAATCATGGCGGAGCAACGACAAAATGCGAAACTCTCATATCCTTGTTTTCTGTGTTCAGTATAGCATGAACCCCATTTTTGTCAATCGATTTTTGCACGGATGCAAAATTTCAGCGCAAAAATCAAGTTCATACCCCTTCAAAGCTCTATTTTCGCGTTTTTGCACAGAGACGTCTTTTTCTCATTTTTACCCAAAATCCATTGCCACTTTGCACAAACCGCACGAAATTCTTCTTGACTTTTTGGTCATATCTATCTAGAATGACATCATAACCTTTTCCCTGGTGAAGGGCACCACACGAAAACGGAGGAATGTATATGTCTCACAAGTATGTCTATTTGTTTTCTGAAGGCAACGGCAACATGAGAGAATTGTTGGGCGGCAAAGGCGCTAACCTGGCCGAGATGACCAACCTGGGCATGCCCGTTCCTCAGGGATTTACCATTACCACCGAGGCCTGTATCCGGTACTATGATGACGGTCAGGTCATCGCACCGGAAATTCAAGCTCAGATTTTGGAATATATTGAAAAGATGGAGGAGATCACCGGCAAGAAGTTCGGCGACCACGAGAATCCCCTGCTGGTCTCCGTCCGCTCCGGTGCCCGGGCCTCCATGCCCGGCATGATGGACACCATTTTGAACCTGGGCCTCAACGAGGACGTGGTTCAAGTCATGGCGGAAAAGTCCGGCAATCCCCGCTGGGCCTATGACTGCTACCGCCGTTTCATCCAGATGTACTCCGACGTGGTCATGGAGGTGGGCAAAAAGTATTTTGAAGAGCTCATCGACCAGATGAAGCACGCCCGTGGGGTCACCCAGGACGTGGAGCTCACCGCCGACGACCTGAAGGAGCTGGCCGAGCAGTTCAAGGCGGAGTACAAGGAAAAAGTGGGATCTGACTTCCCCACCGATCCCAAGGAACAGCTGATGGGCGCTGTCACCGCCGTGTTCCGCTCCTGGAACAACCCCCGCGCCATTGTCTACCGCCGCATGAACGACATCCCCAGCTCCTGGGGCACCGCTGTCAACGTGCAGGCCATGGTGTTCGGTAACATGGGCGACAACTGCGGCACCGGCGTAGCCTTCTCCCGCAACCCCGCTACTGGTGAAAAGAAGATCATGGGCGAATTCCTGGTCAACGCCCAGGGCGAGGACGTGGTGGCTGGCGTGCGCACCCCCATGCCCATCAGCCAGATGGCCGACAAATTCCCCGAGGCCTACATCCGCTTCGAGGCCGCCGCCAAGGCCCTGGAAGATCACTATCACGACATGCAGGACATGGAGTTTACCGTAGAAAACGGCAAGCTGTACATGCTCCAGACCCGCAACGGCAAGCGTACTGCCACCGCCGCTCTGAAAATCGCCTGTGACCTGGTGGATGAGGGGCAGATCACCGAGCAGGAAGCCGTTTTGATGATCGACGCCCGGAACCTGGACTCGCTCCTCCATCCTCAGTTTGATCCCGAGGCTTTGAAGAACGCCTCCCCCATTGGCTCTGCCCTTCCCGCCTCCCCCGGCGCCGCCTGCGGACGTATCGTCTTTACCGCGGAAGATGCCAAAGAGTGGGCCAGCCGTGGCGAGCCCGTGGTTCTGGTCCGTCTTGAGACCAGCCCCGAGGACATCGAGGGCATGGTGGCCTCCCGTGGTATTCTCACCGTCCGTGGCGGCATGACCTCCCACGCCGCCGTGGTAGCCCGCGGTATGGGCACCTGCTGCGTCTCCGGCTGCGGCGCCATTAAGATGGACGAGGCCAACCGCCAGTTTGAGCTGGGCGGACACATCTACCGCCAGGGCGACTGGCTGAGCCTGGACGGCTCCACCGGTAACATCTACGGCCAGGCTCTGCCCACCGTAGACGCCTCCATCGGCGGCGAGTTCGGACGCATCATGGCCTGGGCCGACAAGTACCGCCGCCTCCAGGTTCGCACCAACGCCGACAACCCCAGAGATGCCCGTCAGGCCATGAAGTTTGGCGCCCAGGGCATTGGCCTGTGCCGCACCGAGCACATGTTCTTCGAGGCCGATCGTATCCCCGCCATCCGGGAGATGATCTGCTCCGACACCACCGAGCAGCGGGAAAAGGCCCTGGCCAAGCTGGAGCCCATGCAGCAGGGCGACTTCGAGGCCATGTACGAGGCCATGGAGGGTAACCCCATCACCATCCGCTTCCTGGATCCCCCCCTCCACGAGTTTGTCCCCACCGACGAGCCGGATATTCAACAGCTGGCCAACGATATGTTCAAGAGCGTGTCTGAGATCAAGGCCATCATCGCCAGCCTCCACGAGTTCAACCCCATGATGGGTCACCGCGGCTGCCGTCTG
Source organism: uncultured Oscillospiraceae bacterium (assembly GCA_944385485.1). Taxonomy (GTDB): domain Bacteria; phylum Bacillota; class Clostridia; order Oscillospirales; family Oscillospiraceae; genus Enterenecus. The sequence continues at coordinate 704 of CALWXL010000072.1, read as the reverse complement.
GCTGTCACCTATCCTGAGATTGCGCGGATGCAGACCCGCGCTGTCATCAAGGCCGCTCTCAATGTCCAGGCCAAGCATCCGGAGTGGAACATTGTCCCCGAGATCATGATTCCCCTGGTGGGCGAGGTCAAGGAGCTGGCCTACGTCAAGAGCGTGGTGGCGGAGACCGCCGACCAGCTTATCAAAGACTCCGGCACCAACCTGCAGTACAAGGTGGGTACCATGATTGAGATCCCCAGAGCCGCTCTCACCGCCGACGAGATCGCCAAGGAGGCCGACTTCTTCTCCTTCGGTACCAATGACCTGACTCAGATGACCTTCGGCTTCTCCCGTGACGACGCTGGGAAATTCCTGGAGTCCTACTATGACAAGAAGATCTACGAGTTCGATCCCTTCCAGCGCCTGGACCAGGTGGGTGTGGGCAAGCTGGTCAAGATGGCTGCCACCCTGGGCCGTGAGACCAAGCCGGGCCTAAAACTGGGTGTGTGCGGCGAGCACGGCGGCGAGGCTTCCTCCGTGCAGTTCTTCCACAATGTGGGTCTGGACTACGTCTCTTGCTCCCCCTTCCGCGTGCCCATCGCCCGGCTGGCTGCGGCACAGGCGGCTATCCGCAACCCCAACTAACCAAGTCAGGACCCCCGGCTAAGCCGGGGGCTTGAGTAAGCCCTAGAAGGGCATAATACAGACAACGCCCCTCAAGGGGC
>CALWXL010000071.1 GCA_944385485.1 uncultured Oscillospiraceae bacterium | reverse complement strand
TGAGAGTAGTTTTTTAACGTGGCATCCACAAGGAAAGAGACTTCCTCTTCTTCCAAGACTTTGCGCAGCCGCTGAAAGAGAGGCTGTTCCTCCTGTTCCATTACCAGCTGTTCCACAGATTCCCCCGACGGAATTACCGTCAAATCCAGACACTCCACCAGGTATTTCCGGTGGCGGCTCTGGGTCCTGGAATAATTACATATCTTGAACTTCAGAGTCTTGATTAGCCATCGGTCTGGATATGGGTGTTCCAGAAGGCAGTCCACTTGATTGGTGGCCTCGTGGAAGGTATCCTGCACCATATCTTCCGCCAAATCAGGATTGCCCAGACACGTATTTGCATAGGCCATCAAATCGTGATAGCATTTACAGAAAAGGTCTTCCAAAAAGTTGTCTTGAGCCGGTTCCATCGCACCACCCCCCTGAGCACTATAGTCATTCCCACGCATTGTAACACAAGGGGCATAATTTGTAAATTTTGTATTTCGAGCTAAAAAAGAGCAGAGGGATGTCTCCATCCCTCTGCTCTACACATTTATGGAATTTTACAGCCAGATCTCTTCCAACTCCAGCTCCGAGCGGCGTTCCCGCACCATGAGTTGGGCCAGAATCACGTGGGGATCTTTGCCCTCATAGAGCACCTGATAGGCACCCTCAGCAATGGGCATTTCCACCCCCATCTTTTGAGCCAGCTGACGGGCGGAGGCGGCGGCATAATAGCCCTCCACCACGGTACCGTCCTTGCCGCCCACAGCCTCCTCCACCGACATTCCCTGACCGATGGCGATGCCCGCCCGGCAGTTGCGGGAGTGCACCGAGGTACAGGTGACGATGAGGTCACCCAGGCCGGACAGGCCGGCAAAGGTCTCCTTGTGGGCGCCCATGGCCACCCCCAGGCGAGCCATTTCGGTGAGAGCCCGGGTCATGATCAGGGCCTTGGTGTTGTCCCCATAGCCCATGCCCATGCAGCAGCCGGTACATAGAGCCACTACGTTCTTCAACGCGGCTCCGATCTCCACTCCCAGGATATCCGGGGAGGTGTACAGGCGCATGCGGCTGTTCATAAACAGATCCTGGGCCATCATGGCCGCCTCCTTGGACTCCGAGGCCACCACCACCCCTGTGGGCACTCCACGGGCCACTTCCTCGGCGTGGGAAGGACCGGAGAGCACCACCACCGGACAGTGGGGGATCTCCTCATGGATCACCTCATGAAGAAGCAGACATCTGTCCTTCTCAATGCCCTTGGACACACTCACCAGCACGGTGCCCTCCTTCAAGTAGGGAGCAATCTGGTGGGAGGTGCTGCGCACGGCAAAGGAAGGAGTGGCCAGTACCACCACCTGACTGTCCGACAACACGGACAGATCACAGGTCAGCTCCAGCTCCTGGGGCAGCTTGACCCCCCGCAGCACCGGGTTTTCCCGGCTCTCCTGCATCTGCTGGCACTTATCCGCCCGGCGGCACCACATGGACACCCGGTGTCCGTTCTCCAGCAGCACCAGAGCCAAGGCCGTACCCCAGCCGCCGCTGCCCACCACCGTGATGTTCATGCCTGCGCCTCCTGCTCTTTCGTCTCTTCCTCGGCGTCCGCCGCTTCCTCAGCAACTTCCTCCTGTGTGGAAGTTTCCTCCTCCTGGGTCTCCCCTTCTCCCTCCTGGGAGTCAGGTTTCTCCTCCTCGGGTTCCACTTCTTCCACAGAAGGCTCTTCCGTTGTGGAAGTTTCCTGCTCTTGGGCGGGGGCTTCCTCCTCTACGGGTTCCGCCTCCTGCTTTTTGTGGCGGGTGAACTTGGACTCGGTGCCCTTGGCAAGGCGCACCATGTTGCCCCGGTGCTTCCACAGGATCAGGCCGCCGATGATGACAGCCAGAACGGTGAGAAGGGGGTCCTGATAGACAAACCAGGTGACAAAGGGGAAGGACAGTCCGGCCCAGCAGGAGCCCAGAGACACGTAACGGGTGAGAATGGCCAGAATGAGGAAGCCACCCCACACCACCAGGGCCACCCGCCAGTCGATCATCAGGGCGATGGCACCCCCGGACAGGATGCCCTTACCGCCCCGGAACTGGAAGGTGATGGGGAACATGTGGCCCAGCAGGCAAAAGAGGCCCGCCCAGTACTTGCTCAGAGTGATGAGCTCGGGGGACATGGCTCCGGCAATCCACATGGCAAAGAGGACCGCCAACATCGCCTTGACTGCATCGGAGAGGATGACCACCAGGGTCAGAGGCCCGCCGAAGGTGCGGTAGAAGTTGGTCAGTCCGGCGTTTCCGCTGCCGTGGTTGCGCACGTCGTCCCGCAGAATATACCGGGACACCACCACGGCCCCGTTAAAGCTGCCCAGAAAATAGGACAGCACGGCAATGCCCACCGCTGCCAGGGTCAGCCAGCCACCGGACACATGGGCAGATTCCATCACATGGTTCAGCATGGTTTACTCCTCCTTATCGCCCTTCTGCCGGATGGTGATGCGCACGGGAGTACCCACCAGTCCGAAGGTGGCACGAATCTGGTTTTCAAGATACCGCTGATAGGAAAAATGGAATAGCTTTGCATCGTTGCAGAAAATGACAAAGTGGGGAGGTTTTACCCCGATCTGAGTCATATAGTAGATCTTCAGCCGGCGGCCCTTGTCCGTGGGGGGTTGCACCCGGGTCTGAGCATCGGCCAGCACCGAGTTGAGCACGCCGGTGGGAATGCGCATGGCCGCCTGATTGACCACATTCTGGATGAGCTGGAACAGCTTATCCACCCGCTGGCCGGTCATAGCGGAGATGAAAATGATGGGGGCGTAGGTCATATAGGACAGATCCCGGCGGACCTCGTCCTCCATGTGCTTCATGGTCTTACCATCCTTTTCAATGGCATCCCACTTGTTGACCACGATGATACAGGCCTTGCCCGCCTCATGGGCCAGACCCGCCACCTTGGTGTCCTGCTCGGTGACACCTTCCTGGGCGTCGATCATAATGAGGCACACGTCGCTGCGCTCAATGGCCATGGTGGCCCGGAGCACCGAGAACTTCTCAATGCGGTCGTCCACCTTGGACTTCTTGCGCATACCAGCGGTGTCGATGATGAGATACTTACCCGTCTCATTTTCAAAGTAGCTGTCCACGGCGTCTCGGGTGGTACCCGCCACATTGGAGACAATCACCCGGTCCTGGCCCAGGATGCGGTTGGTCAGGGAGGACTTGCCCACGTTGGGCTTGCCGATGATGGCCACCTTCACCACATCGTCCTCCACCTCTTCCTCCTCCTCAGGGGGGAAGTAGGCCAGGCAGGCGTCCAGCAGATCGCCGGTGCCATGTCCGTGGACGGCGGAGATGGGATAGGGATCCCCCAGACCCAGGTTGTAGAACTCATAGATATCCGGGTTGGTGGGCCCGGTGGAGTCCATCTTGTTCACCGCCAGAATCACCGGCTTCTTGGAGCGCTGGAGCATCCCAGCCACCTCCTGGTCGGCGGCAGTCATACCGGTGCGAATATCGCACACGAAGATGATCACAGTGGCAGCCTCAATGGCGATCTCCGCCTGAAGGCGCATGAAGGCCAGGATCTCATTGTCGGTGCCCGGCTCAATGCCGCCGGTGTCCACCAGGTCAAAGGTGCGGCCCAGCCATTCAGCCTGGGCATAGAGACGGTCGCGGGTGACGCCCGGGGTGTCCTCTACAATGGACAGACGCTTTCCCGTCAGCTTATTGAACAGCATGGACTTTCCCACGTTGGGGCGGCCTACAATGGCCACCAAAGGTCTTGCCATGATAATCCCTCCTTTTACACTTATCTTTTAGTATATCAAATTTCATAGGGTATGAAAAGCAATTCTTGACATCATGTGGCATTTCAGCCCAGTTCCCAGCGAACAGCGTAAAAGAGGCTGTCGCAAAGCGGACTTTGCAACAGCCTCTTTTTCATCACAGGCGATCACTCGCTGACAGTAACCTCACGACCATTGTAGGTCATGCAGTTCTTGCAGACGCGGTGAGGCAGGCGGACAGCACCGCACTTGGGGCAGGTGTTGACACCGGGAGTCTCCAGCTTCCACACGGAGCTGCGACGCTTGTTTCTGCGCTGCTTGGATACTTTACTCTTAGGGACGGCCATTTTGACACCTCCTTATCGGTCAATGTCCGCAGACATATAATAACTTATCATCCGTCCTGACCCAACAGTTGGGCCAGCTTGGACAGACGGGGATCGATCTCTTTCTTACAACGGCAGGGCTCGTGGTTCAGGTCTGCACCGCAGCCTGGGCACAGCCCCTTGCAGTCTTGAGAGCAGAGATTCTTTGTGTCCATATTCAGGAGGAACACATCACCCAGCAGCTCATCCAAATCCAACTGCATCTCCCCGTCCAGCAAAATGATATCATCATTTTCCTCATCTTCCAATTCCGTAGCCAGCATGGACTCGAAGTCCACCGTCTTCTCCTTGGAAAAGGGTTGAGCGCAGCGGTCGCAGATCAGCGACAGGGTGGTAACCATGGTGGCCTGGAGCAAAAGAACCCCCGCCATATTCCGCACGCTGCCTTCCACAGTGACAGGTTGGGACACAGGGTGTTCCCCATTCCACTCCAGCTGACTTAAGTCCATCTGGAAGGCAAAGGGGAGGGTACTGCCCGGCTCTCGGGCGATTCGCTTCAAATCCAGTTTCATCGGTACACCTCGCATAACGACACAAATGGTATTATACTCAATACCCTCTCACTTGTCAAATGGTTTCTTCATTTTTTTCGCTCTTTTTTTTCGCAGGAAATCATGGTACACTGGAGGCAATCATTTTGAACCATCCAGGAGTGATCATGGTTGAAGGAATTTACCATTGGAAAGAATGACGCCGGGCAGCGGCTGGACCGCTGGCTGGCCAAAACCGTCCCCCTCCTCCCCGCTCCCCTGGCCCAGAAGTACATCCGCCTCAAGCGGGTGAAGGTCAATGGCAAGGGCTCCAAGCGGGATGTGCGCTTGTCGGTGGGGGATACCTTACAATTATACATCAACGATGAATTTTTTCAAACCCCCAATCGGGAAAATGCCTTCCTTTCGGTGTTCAAGCCCCAGCTGGACATTGTCTATGAAGATGAGCACATCCTACTGTTGAACAAGCGCCCCGGCATGGTGGTACACCCGGACGAGCAGGAGCGAGTCAACACCCTGCTCACCCACATCCAGGCCTACCTCTACCAAAAGAAGGAGTGGTCCCCTTACTGGGAAAACTCCTTTGCCCCTGCCCTGTGCAACCGCATCGACCGCAACACCGGTGGCATCGTTATCGCCGCCAAGACTGCCGAGGCCCTGCGCGTGATGAACCAGAAGATCAAGGATCGGGAGCTGACCAAGCTGTACCTGTGTGTCATCCGGGGCGAAATGCGTCCCCGCAAGGGAGAGTTGAAGGGCTTTATCCTCAAAGACGAGAACAAGGCCCAGGTGAAAGTGTTTGACCACCCGGTGCCGGGAGGCAAGACCGCCCTTACCTTATATAATACACTGGCCAGTGAGGGTGGGCTGTCCCTGGTGGAGTGCGACCTCATCACCGGGCGCACCCATCAGATCCGCGCCCAGTTCGCCGCTGCCGGGCATCCCCTGCTGGGAGACGGCAAGTATGGCCGGGAGCGGGACAACCGCCAATTTGGCCGCAGTTATCAGGCTCTGTACTCCTATAAATTGCGGTTCGAGTTTACCACCAATGCCGGGTGCCTGGCCCACTTAAACGGTATGGAATGGACGGTGCGGGACATTGACTTTGTCCCCCAGTATTTCCCCAAATTTTCCGCTCTGTGGTGCCCCCAGAATTGAGCCTCAATCTCCCATTCAGGCCGCCCAAAGGGCGGCCTTTTTCCTTTCCTGGAGACCGAAAAATTTTTTCAAAAAAATGATTGACATTTCCCCATCGACATAATATAGTTTTACTCGCTATCCGTGAAACCCCGGGCCCATTTTGGGCTGTCCGCTGGAGGGCACTTGCCGGGACAAAAATCGAGGGAGCTGACATTTTAGAAAACAACCATAGAAATGAGGGAGGACAAATGTCCAAGGAATTGATCCGCCTGAAAGACTGCGTCATGGCCTACGACGATGGCGTGGTGCTGGACCACATCAACCTGTATATCAACGATAAAGAATTCCTCACGCTGCTGGGTCCCAGTGGGTGCGGCAAGACAACCACGCTTCGAATCATCGGCGGGTTTCTTTCGCCTACCTCCGGGGACGTTTTGTTTGATGGCGTGAGGATTAATCATGTCCCGCCCCACAAGCGGGAGGTGAACACCGTATTCCAGAAATACGCCCTGTTCCCCCACCTGAATGTGTATGAAAACGTGGCTTTTGGCCTTCGTTTGGGCAAAACCGTCACCAATGTGGTGAATGGCAAGTCCACCGCCAAGAAGGTGAAGATCCCCGAGAAGGAGATCCATGAGCGGGTCATGGAAATGCTGGAGATCGTAAACCTCAAGGGCTTTGAAAAGCGGTCCATCTCCGCTCTGTCCGGTGGTCAGCAGCAGCGTGTAGCCATTGCCCGCGCCCTGGTCAACCGGCCCAAGGTGCTGTTGTTGGACGAGCCTCTGGGCGCTTTGGACATGCGCCTGCGCAAGGATATGCAGAACGAACTCAAGCGCATCCAGCAGGAAATGGGCATCACCTTTATCTACGTCACCCACGACCAGGAGGAAGCTCTGGCCATGAGTGACACCGTGGTGGTCATGGACGGCGGCCGCATCCAGCAGATCGGCACTCCTGAGGACATTTACAACGAGCCCAAAAACGCCTTTGTGGCCGACTTCATCGGCGAGTCCAACATCATTGACGGCATCATGCGTGCCGACGAGGTGGTGGAGATCTTCAACCGGAAGTTCCCCTGCCTGGACCGCGGCTTTGCCAAGGACGAGCCTGTGGACGTGGTCATCCGCCCCGAGGACGTGGACATCGTGGCAGAAAACCAGGGCCAGCTCAAGGGCACCGTCACCTCGGTGACCTTCAAGGGCGTGCACTATGACACCATCGTGGATTTCTATGGTTTTAAGTGGCTGATTCAGACCACCGAGTTCCACGCCGTGGGCACGGTCATCGGCATCCACCTGGATCCCGATGCCATCCACGTGATGAAAAAGAGCGAGTACTCCGGCATGTTCGGTGACTACTCCTCCTACTCCGAGGAATACGAAGAGATCGGCGACGCGGACTATGAGCCCGAGGAGGAGGAGAACGGGCATGAAGAATAAGCGTTCCCTCCTGGCCATCCCCTATGTGGGCTGGATGGCCCTGTTTGTGGTGGCCCCCATCATCATGGTGGTGAT
>CALWXL010000070.1 GCA_944385485.1 uncultured Oscillospiraceae bacterium | reverse complement strand
AAGCGTTCCCTCCTGGCCATCCCCTATGTGGGCTGGATGGCCCTGTTTGTGGTGGCCCCCATCATCATGGTGGTGATTTACGCCTTTACCACCGCTGATTTCTCCGTCACCGGGGAGAACTTTACCCGTATGGGCACGTTTACGGTCATTTTTACCCGTTCCTTCAAGTTGGCCATCATCGCCACCTTGGTGTGCCTGCTCATTGGTTACCCCCTGTCCTATGCCATGGCCAAAGAGGGCAAGGGCTTCCAGCGGGTGGCCATGCTGCTGATCATGCTGCCCATGTGGGTCAACTTCCTGCTGCGCACCTACTCCATGATGTCCATCATGGAGAACAACGGCCTCATCAACCAATTTTTTGCCGCCATTGGCCTGTTTGATCTCATCAACCACGTCTTTGGCACCAACATTCAATACTTCAAGATGATCGGCACCCAGGGGGCCGTGGTGGTGGGTATGGTGTACAACTACCTGCCCTTCATGGTGCTGCCCATCTATTCCACCCTCCTCAAAATGGACAACACCCTGCTGGAGGCTGCCCAGGACTTGGGGGCCGACACCGCCACGGTGTTCCGCAAGGTGATTCTGCCTCTGTCTCTGCCCGGCATTCTCTCCGGCGTAACCATGGTGTTTGTCCCCTCCGTGTCCACCTTTGCCATCTCCCGCCTGCTGGGCGGCGGCATCCAGATGCTGCTGGGCGACCTCATTGAGCAGCAGTTCCTGGGGGGCGCGTACAACCCCCACCTGGGTTCTGCCATCGCCCTGGTGATGATGGTCATTGTGGTGGCCTGCATGTGGGTCATGAATCGCTTCGGTGAGGGCGAAGAACAGGCGGTGATGTTATGAGCATGAACAAGAAAAACAGCCTGGGCAACCGGATCTTCATCGGTCTGATTTTCTTCTTCCTCTATGCCCCTATTTTGCTGCTGATCCTCTACTCCTTCAACGCTGCAGACTCCAGCGTCATCTGGAAGGGCTTCTCTCTGCGGTGGTATGCCAAGCTGTTCCAAAATCAGCTGATCATCAAAAGCGTGTACAACACCCTGTTGGTGTCCGCTCTGGCCACCATCATTGCCACCATCGTGGGCACCCTCAGCGCCATTGGATTGTACTCCATGCGCCGGAAGTTCCGGGAGCCTCTGCTCACCGTCAACAACATCCCCATGATGAACGCCGACATTGTCACCGGTGTGGCCATGTGTCTGTTCTTTGTGGCAGCGCTGGGTGGTTGGAACTACTTTGCCTCCAACTACCGCTTCCTGGTCAACATCTTTGGCTCCACCTATCGCATCACCTTCCCCCAGCTGTCTCTGGGCTTTGGCACTCTGCTCATCGCCCACGTCACCTTCGACATTCCCTATGTGATCCTCTCCGTGGCTCCCAAGCTGCGGCAGATGGACAAGAACCTGGTGGATGCCGCTCAGGATCTGGGCTGCACTTGGAGACAGGCCTTCTTCAAGGTCATCCTGCCGGAAATCATGCCCGGCATTGTCTCCGGCGCTCTCATTGCCTTTACCATGAGTGTGGATGACTTCGTCATCTCCTACTTCACCGCCGGCTCCGCCACCTCCACCCTGGCCATGCAGATCTACTCCATGACCAAAAAGGGTGTCACCCCCGAGATCAACGCCGTATCCACCATCCTCTTTGTGGTGGTTCTGGCCCTGCTGATCATCGTCAACGTCCGGGAAGCCCGGGCGGAAAAAGCCGCTGCCAAGCGGGTCTATTGAGGCGCTCACTGCCCCCAAAGGGCATGGGTAAATATATTTTTGTTTGGAGGAATGATCAATTGAAAAAACTCACGGCTTTGACCCTGGCCTGCACTCTGGCAGCCAGCCTGTCCCTCACCGCCTGCTCGGTGGAGCGCGTAGACGACAGCGGCAACTCCGGTAACAACACCTCGACCGACGGCAATCGAGTGCTCAATGTGTGCAACTGGGGCGAGTATATCGACACGGATTTGATTGCCAAATTTCAGGAGCAGACCGGCATCAAGGTCAACTACCAGACCGCCGAGAGCAACGAGTCCTTGTACTCCCTGCTGAAAACCGGCGGCGCCAACTACGATGTCATCTGCCCCTCCGACTATATGATCTCCCAGCTCATCGAGGAGGACATGCTCCAGCCCCTGAACTACGACAACATTCCCAACTACGAGAAGATTGGCGACGAGTTTAAGAGCCTGGCCTTTGACCCTGAGAACAAGTACACCGTGCCCTACACCTGGGGCACCCTGGGCATCATCTACAACAAGACCATGGTGGACGGCGAGATCACCAGCTGGTCCTCCCTGTACGATGATGCCAACAAGGGCAACGTCCTGCTCATCAACAACTCCCGGGACGCCTTCGGCAACGCCCTCATTTACCTGGGCTACTCCGTGAACACCACCAACGAGACCGAGATCCGTGAGGCCTATGACCTCATTGCCGACGCTGCCAAGCGTGGCATCTTCCAGGGCAAGGTCATGGACGAGGTGTTCAACAAGATGGAGCAGGGCAACGCTGCCATCGCCACCTACTACGCTGGCGACTACCTGACCATGTACGAGAACAACCCCGACCTGGCCTATGTGCTCCCCGAGGAGGGTGCCAACTGGTTCGTGGATGCCTGGTGCATTCTCAAGAACGCCCAGCACACCTCTGAGGCCGAGGAGTGGATCAACTTCCTGGCCTCCACCGACTCCTCTCTGGCCAACATGGACTACATCTGGTACGCCTCTCCCAACACCGAGGCTCTGGAGAAGTACCCCGAGTACTACAAGGAGACCTACGGCGAGGAGCTGGATATGGAGCTGTACAACATCATGGCTCCCTCCACCGATGTGCTCAAGAAGTGCGAGAACTACGTGGTGCTCCCTGAGGAGACCCGTACCCTCTACAACGATCTGTGGATTCAGCTGGGACTTTAAACTTCACATAGAAGTCCACGGACTTCTATGTGGGAAGGCTTGCATGTTGGGTGGAACTCGATTTCTCACGAAAAAGTCGTTCCACCCCACATAAGAAGTGTCATTTCCCCGGCACATGTCCGTGGAAATGACGTGATCTCAATGTTTCCGTCACCTGCGGGTGACGGAACTCTGCGAGGCACCTATGCCAAGCGGAGTCCTCTTGATTTGGGCGGTGCCAGTTGGCACCGCTCTTTTCTCTTGCAAATGAAACCTATTTCAGTTACACTGAGTCCAGACACTACACAAGGAGGAATCCCTCATGTCCATTGAAGTTGGCCTGAAAGGCCGTGCTGAGACCATGGTCACCACCGAGAACACCGCCACAGCCATCGGCTCCGGTCTGGTGCCCGTGTTTGCCACTCCCCATATGATCGCCCTGATGGAAAACGCCGCCTATACCTCCCTGCTCCCCCACCTCAGCGAGGGCGAGGGCTCTGTGGGCACCCATCTGGATGTGGCTCACTCCGCCGCCACCCCTGTGGGAATGAAGGTGTGGGCCGAGAGCGTGGTCACCTGCGTGGAGGGTCGAAAAGTAACCTTCCAGGTCCGTGCCTTTGACGAACGCGGGGAGATCGGCTCCGGCACCCACGAGCGGTTTATCATCAACGGGGAGAAATTCCTGTCCAAGGCCCAGAGCAAGCTGGAGGGCTAACCTTCCACGGTGACGCAAAAGATGCACCTTTTGCGTCACCGTTTTTTCTTGACTTTCTCCTACTTTTGTGCTAGGATAACCCTACCCCCCAGGGGGGTATTATCCCGCTTATAAGGAGGAATGTGTCATGATGGCCGATGCCAAAACTGTGACTCGCCTGTTGAAAACCGCCCGTGGACAACTGGACGGAATTTTGACCATGATAGAAGAGGACCGCTACTGCATGGATATCTCCCAGCAGCTGTTAGCGGTGGACGCCCTGGTGCGCCGAGCCAACAAGGAGGTGCTCACCGCCCACCTGAAGCACTGTGTGGAGCAGGCGGACACCCCCCAGGAGCGCGCCCAGAAGGTGGACGAGCTGGTGGCCGCCCTGGGCAAGCTGCTGTAAAGGAGGCCTCGCCATGAAACAGCGTTTTGCCGTCACTGGCATGACCTGCGCCGCCTGTTCTGCCCACGTGGAAAAGGCGGTGAAGGGACTGGAAGGGGTCCAGAACGTGCAGGTGAACCTGCTGGGCAACTCCATGTCGGTGACCTATGAAGAGCCTCTCATCGACCAGCAAATTTGTGAGGCGGTGGCCAAAGCTGGATATGGAGCTACGGTGATGGGTGAGAAATCCGCTCCCACACCCGCTCCCCCCTCCGATGCCCAGAAGTCCATGAAGGTGCGTTTCATCTCCTCCCTGGTCTTTCTGCTCCCCCTGTTCTACCTGTCCATGGGGCATATGATGGGCTGGCCCATCCCCCACTTCTTCCATGGCACCCAGAATGCCATGATGTATGCCCTCACCCTGTTCTTGCTCACCCTGCCCCCTCTTGTCATCAACCGGAGCTATTTTGTAAACGGCTTCCGCTCCCTGTGGCACCGGGCCCCTAATATGGACTCCCTCATTGCCGTGGGCTCCTCTGCTGCCGTTCTCTATGGCATTGCCGCCCTGTATGCCATCGGCTGGGGCCTGGGACACGGGAATACCGCCCTGGTGGAGCGGTACGCCATGGATCTATACTTTGAGTCGGCAGCCATGATTGTCACCCTCATCACCCTGGGCAAGTATCTGGAGGCCCGTTCCAAGGGCAAAACGGGCCAGGCCATTGCCCGGCTCATGGATCTAAGTCCCAAGACTGCCACCGTACTGCGGGACGGCCAGGAGGTGACCATCCCCACCCAGGAGGTACAGGTGGGCGACCTGCTTCTCATCCGCCCCGGCTCTGCCCTCCCGGTGGACGGCGTGGTGGTGTCTGGGGTGTCCAGTGTGGACGAGTCCCCTCTCACCGGAGAGTCCATCCCCGTGGATAAGGGAGAGGGGGACCGGGTGATGTCCGGCTGTCTCAACGGGGCCGGCGTGCTCACCGTCCGGGCCACCCAGGTGGGCCAGGATACCACCCTGTCCCAGATGATCGCCCTGGTGGAGGAGGCCGCCTCCTCCAAGGCCCCTATCTCCCGGCTGGCAGACCGGGTGGCCGGCATCTTCGTCCCCGTGGTCATGGGTATCGCCCTGGTGACCGCTCTGGTGTGGCTGGTCACTGGCCACACGGTGGCCCAGGCCCTCACCTCTGCCGTGGCGGTGTTGGTCATCTCCTGCCCCTGCGCTCTGGGGCTGGCCACCCCTGTGGCCATTATGGTGGGTACTGGCGTGGGCGCCCAGAACGGCATTCTCATCAAGTCCGCCCAGGCCCTGGAGCAGCTGGGCAAGGTGACCTGCATGGTGCTGGATAAGACGGGTACCATCACCCAGGGCAAGCCCCAGGTCACCGGCGTGTACCCAGTGGGCCAGCTGTCGGAGCAGCAGCTGCTCACCATTGCCGCCAGCCTGGAACACCCCTCCCAGCATCCCCTGGGTCAGGCCATTGTGGCCCACGCCCAGGCACAGAACCTGCCTCTTCAGGAGGTGGCGGACTTCCAGGCCGTCCACGGCAAGGGGGTCACCGGAACGCTCCAGGGTCTGCCCTTCCTGGCTGGCAACGGGGCCATGATGGAGGAAGCCGGGGTAGACCTATCCCCTGTGTTCTCCCGCACCCAAGCCCTTACGGAAAAGGGCCACACCCCTCTGTACTTCGCCCAGGGCTCTACTCTGGTGGGAGTCATCGGGGTGGCGGACACCGTAAAGCCCACCAGCGCACAGGCCGTGGCCGAACTGCGCAAGCTGGGGCTGGAGGTGGTGATGCTCACCGGCGACCATCCCGCCACCGCCCAGGCCATTGCCCAGGAGGTGGGTGTGTCTCAGGTCATCGCCCAAGTGCTCCCCACCCAGAAAGAGGGCCACATTGCTCAGCTGCAAGCCCAAGGGCACCAGGTGGCCATGGTGGGGGACGGCATCAACGATGCCCCCGCTCTGGCCCGGGCGGAAGTTGGCATTGCCATCGGGGCGGGCTCGGATATCGCTTTGGACTCTGCCGACCTGGTGCTGATGAAAAGCGACTTGCTGGACGCGGTCACCGCCGTGCGCCTGTCCCGGGCCACCCTGCGCAACATCAAGGAAAATCTGTTCTGGGCCTTCTGCTATAACGCCATCTGTATTCCCGTGGCTGCTGGGGTGTTCTTCCCCCTGTTCCACCTCCAGCTCTCCCCCATGCTGGCCTCGGCTGCCATGAGTTTGAGCTCGGTGTGCGTGGTCACCAACGCCCTCCGGCTGCGCCGCTTCCGCCCCACCCAATCGAATACCCCAGCGGTATGCAACAACACCTGCTGTGAATTGAAAGGAGAAGAACCTACTATGACTCAAACCATCCACATCCAGGGCATGATGTGCCCCCATTGCGTCAACCACGTCACCCAGGCTCTGGGCGCCATTCCCGGCGTGTCCGCCCAGGTGGATCTGGAAAGTGGGACTGCCACCGTCACCGGCGACGTGTCCGCCGATACCCTAAAGGCCGCCGTGGAGGGGGCCGGATATAAGGTGACCGCCATCGACTGATCTCACACTGCAAAGAAGAGCCGCCCACACATGGGCGGCTCTTTCGCATCTTAACCATTTCTTTATAAAATCCTAACGGTTTGTCGTCTTTTTATTTTCGACTCCATCTGCTACAATATTCCTATCTTCTCCCAGGAGGTAGAATGTTGTGAATCCACGTTTGAAACAAGCCCTGTTGTGGCTTTTCACCCTGGCATTGCTGGGCGGCTCGGTATACGCCCTGTATGCCACTGGCTTTTTCCAGACCCTCCACTCCAAAGAGGCCATGGAGGCCTACATTGCCAGCTACTCCCCCTGGTCCCACCTGATGTACTTCGCCATTCAGCTCATTTCCGTCATCGTCGCCCCCATTCCCAGCAACATCACCGCTTTGGTTGGCTCCATGATGTTTGGGTTCTGGCCCACCTTCCTCCTCACCTGGGCGGCTGTGGTGCTGGGCTCGGTGATTGTGTTTCTCCTGGCCCGGGTGCTGGGCCACAAATTTGTCCACCAGTTTGTCAATGAAAAGGTGTCTGGAAAGTATCTGGACCTCATAGAGCGCAAGCGGGATGTGTTCCTCTTCCTGGCCTTTCTCTTTCCCTTCTTCCCCGACGACCTGCTGTGCATCCTGGCAGGGCTCACCGACCTGAGCCTGAAACGCTTTCTCATCCTCTGCCTGGTGGCCCGGCCCTGGGGTCTACTGGTGGCCTGCGGCGTGGGTGGCTCCGCCCTCTCCGTCCCCCCTTGGGCCATGGTTCTCATGGGCTTGGTGGGGCTGGCGGTGTTTCTCGTGGCCATGCGGTATGGGGACAAACTAGAGCAAGCCATTCTACAGCGCATGAAAAAAGACTAAAAAAGGATGTGTCGCAAAACGTAAGTTTTGTGGCACATCCTTTTTTACTCTCAACAGCAAAAACGAATCCAGTA
>CALWXL010000069.1 GCA_944385485.1 uncultured Oscillospiraceae bacterium | reverse complement strand
TCATAGACCTCAGCAAAGTTGGGGTCGAAGGCGGCGGTGACGTCGGAGGACAGGCAGAAGGACTTCTCATAGCAGGCGCGCAGAGGCACGTTCTGGCTGTCGCACAGGTCCTCCACGAAGGTGTCAAAGAAGGCGGACTGCATGCCGGACACGCCCTCGGAGCCGATCTCCTCCTTGTCTGCCAGCACGCACACGGCGGTACGGCAGGGAGTGCCCTCCAGGTCCAGCATGGCCTTCAGACCGGCGTAGGCGCACACGCGGTCGTCGTGGCCGTAAGCGCCCAGCAGGGTACGGTCAAAGCCGATGTCGGTGGCATTGAAGGCGGGGACAGCCTCGATCTCGGCGGAGATGAAGTCGGCCTCGGTGATGCCGTACTTCTCGTTGAGGATCTGCATAACGGCCAGCTTCACACGGCCGTCGCCCTCGTCGCCCTTCAGGGGGCGGCTGCCCACCACCAGGTTCAGGCTCTCGGCGGGAATGGCCTCGCCCAGGGGCTTCTTGGACTGGTCTGCACCCAGGTGGGGCAGCAGGTCGTTGATGGTGAACTGGGGATCGCCGGGGTTGCCGCCCACGGACACATTCACCACGGAACCGTCCTTGAGCACCACCACGCCCCGCAGCTCCAGGGGGATGGTCACCCACTGATACTTGCGGATGCCGCCATAGTAGTGGGTCTTGAGGAAAGCGATCTCGCTGTCCTCATAGAGAGGGGTGGGCTTCAGGTCCAGACGGGGGGCGTCAATGTGGGCGGCCACAATGGACACACCCTGATCCAGAGGAGCGGAGCCGATGACGGCCAGGTTAATGGCCCGGCCCCGGTTGACCCGGTACACCTTCATGCCGGGACGCAGCTCCATGCCACGCACCAGGGGCACAAAGCCGGCAGCCTCCACCAGCTCCAAGGTGTAGTCCACGCAGGTGCGCTCGGTCTTGCCCCGATCCAGGTACACCTTGTACCCCTCGCAGTAGTCAAAAATGGCGTGCTCGGTGGCCTCGTCCACCTTGTCCCAGCCATTCTTCTTCTGGTTGAGCAACTGCTCGCGCAGCAGCTTTCCCTTGTTTGTCTCTTCCATGGGTATTACCTCCTATATGTTATCTGTGCAATATGTGGTCAAACAACGCCACAGCCTGCTGCCTCAGCAAACTGGGGTCGTCTCCATCGTTATGTAGGGTGTACTGACAGTGAGTTTCAAAAAACTCCTCTGGCTTCTGGGCCTCCACCCGCTTGCGGGCATAGGCCTCGTCGATGCCGTCCCGGGCCATGATGCGTCCAATCCGGGTCTCCGGACGGGCCACCACCGCCACCGTGACGTGGCACCTCTCCGCCACCCCGCTCTCAATGAGGGCTATGGCATCCACCACCGCCATGGGTTTCCCCTCCGCCTGGGCCTGATCCAGGCGACGCTGGATTTCCAGCTGGATGTAGCGGTGGGTGATGGCGTTCAAATCCTCCAGGGCCTTGGCATCACCAAACACCTTTTCCCCCAGCTTCTTACGCAGGAACACCCCCTGGGCATCGTAGATATCCAACCCAAACCGCCCCTGCAGCTCTTCCCGCATGGGCTGGCTGGACACGGTGAGGTCATGGTAGATGGCGTCGCAGTCCAGCACCGCCGCTCCCATTCCCTCCAGGACACGGAGGACCGTGGTCTTGCCTGCTCCCGTGGGGCCGGTGAGGCCAATGATGGTGAAGCTCATCCCTCCACCTCACACCCCAGGGCCTGCTCAATGGCCGCTCGGCTCAGGCCGCCCTGGCGAAGGATGCGGAAGGGTTTCACGGTAAGGTTTACAATGGTGGACTCCACTCCTACCGAACAAGGGCCGCCGTCCAGCACGGCTCCAATGCGGCCGTCCAGCTGCTCCAGCACCTGCTGTGCATTCTTGGGGCTGGGATGGCCGGAGATGTTAGCAGAGGGACAGGCCAGAGGATGGCCCAGGGCTCGGATGACCCCCAAGGTGTCCGGGTGGTCGGGGCAGCGCACCCCTTGGGTGGCGCCTCCGGCGGGGACAATGGAGGGCAAGGTGCCCTTGCCCCACAAAATCATAGTCAGAGGGCCAGGCCAGAAGGCCTTGGCCAGGGTGTAGGCCTCCGCCGGAATATCCCGGCACACCCCCCCCACCATCTCCATGCCGTCCACCAGCACGTTCAAGGGCTTCTCCTCCGGGCGGCCTTTAGCCTCGTAGTTGGCCCGCACCGATTCCTCGATGTAGGCGTCCGAGGCCAGGCCGTACACCGTCTCAGTGGGCACCGCCACCAGCTGGCCCTGGGCGAGCAGCTTTGCCGCTGCCTCCACCTCATGAGGGGCCAAGGTCTGGGTCTCAGGACGGCCCAGCACCAGGGAGAGCAGTTGTCCGGGCCGCTCCACCAGATGATGAGCGCCCTCCTGCTCCAACTCTTCCCGGCTGCGGAAGCCCCACAGCACCCCGCAGGTGTCCAGCTTGCCGTTTTTACCGGTGCGGATGTCCACGTTGCTGTCCCCTACAAAGAGGGTGGTCTCGGGCTTGGCCCCCATCTGCTCCATGAGGGCATAGAGCAAGGTGGGATCCGGCTTGGTGGGCTGGTGGGGCAGAGCGCCCTGGATGTGGGTGAACACCCCGGGATAGTACCGCTCCATCACCGCCCCGGCCAGATAGTGAGCCTTGTTGGTGAGCACACCAATGCCCACCCCGGCCTGTTTCAAAGCGTCCAGCACCTGGGCCATCCCCCAGTAGGGGGCGGTGAGGTCTTCTTTGTGGGCCCCGTAGTACTCCATAAACTGGGCCAGGGCCTCTTCCAATTCTGCCGAAGAAGTCCCCGCAGGGGCAAACCGCTCCACCAGCTTGGGGATGCCGTTGCCCACCTTGGTTTTGTACGCCTCCACCGTGTGGGTGGGCCAGCCCCGCTGAGTGCACACCCAGTTTCCGGCGTTGGCCAGGTCGTCGATGGTGTTGAGGAGGGTTCCATCTAAGTCAAAAATCACATGGGTATACATCTGTCTAGCCCTCTCCTTCTTTCAGCCGCTGGGCCCGGTCGGCGGTGATGAGCCCGTCGATGATCTCGTCCAGGTCTCCGTCCATGACCGCGTCCAATTTGTAAATGGTCAGCCCAATGCGGTGCTCGGTGAGCCGCCCCTGGGGAAAGTTGTAGGTGCGGATGCGCTCGTTGCGCATGCCGGACCCCACCTGGCTGCGCCGCTGGTCTCCGTACTCCTCCGAAATGCGCTGTTGCTCCTGGTCGTAGAGCATGGAGGCCAGAATGCGCATGGCCTTCTCCCGGTTCTGGAATTGGCTGCGCTCCTGCTGGCACTCCACCACCAGCCCGGTGGGCTTGTGAATGAGGCGCACCGCCGAAGACGTTTTATTCACGTGTTGACCGCCTGCGCCCGAGGCCCGGTAGACCTGCATCTCCACATCGGCAGGGTTTAACTGCACATCCACCTGCTCCATTTCCGGCAGCACCGCCACGGTGGCCGTGGAGGTGTGTACCCGGCCGCCGGACTCCGTCTCCGGCACTCGCTGCACCCGGTGTACTCCGCTTTCAAATTTCAAGCGGGAATAGGCCCCGTCTCCGGAGATGGTCAGGGAGATGTCTTTCACGCCCCCCAATTCCGTCTCACTGACGCTGTTAATTTCCACCTTCCACCCCCGCTTTTCCGCGTACATGGTATACATGCGGGTAAGGGAGTGGGCAAAGAGGGCGGACTCCTCTCCGCCCACACCAGCCCGGATTTCCACAATCACATTTTTGTCGTCGTTGGGGTCCCGGGGCAGCAGCAGCTCCCGGATCAGCTGCTCCAGCCGCTCCAGCTCCTCTTTAGCCGCCGCCATCTCCTCCTGGGCCAGGTCCTTGAACTCCGGGTCGGAGAGCAATGCCTCTGCTCCCCGCAGGTCCTCCCCTGCCTTACACCAGCTGCGGTAGGCGGTGACCAGGGGCTCCAGTTCCCGCTGCTCTTTGTTCAGCCGGGACACCAGATCCGGGTCGTTATAGGTCTCATTGGCCGCCAAACGGGCCTCAATCTCCCCGTATCGCAGCTCAATGCCTTTGAGTTTGTCGGTCATAGTGCCTCCTTGTCAGCCCTTGGCCTCTTCCAGTTGGGCGGCCAGGGTTTCCCACTGGGTATACAGGTGGGCCAGCTCGTCCTCCAGGCGGCTACGTTCCTCGTACAACTCCTGAGCCTTGAGGTAGTCGCTGGCGGCGGCCTCAAGCTCGGTCGTGAGCTCGTCTAAGCGGATTTCCGCCTTTTCCACCGCCCGCTCGGCACTCCGCACCTGCTTTTCCAGCTCCTTGGTGCCGCCGGGGCGGCGGGGCTTATCCTCCGCCTTGGGCTTTTCCGGCTGTACCTGAGCCTTGGCCACATTTTTCAGCTGGGCCTGCCGCTCCCGCCAAGCCCGGAACTCCCCGTAGGTGCCCCGGAAGTCCTGAATCTTGCCGTCTTCCAACATCCACACCCGGGTGGCAAACTTCTCGATAAAATAGCGGTCGTGGGAGACAAAGAGCAGGTTGCCCCCGTACTCCGCCACCGCCTCCTCCATCCACTCTCTGGAGTCAATGTCCAGGTGGTTGGTGGGCTCGTCCAACACTAGGAGGTTGATTTTGCTGTCCATGAGCATGCACAGCCGCAGTCGGGACTGCTCGCCGCCGGACAGGGTGGACACGGACTTAAACACGTCGTCCCCCCGGAACCGGAAGGAGGCCAGACGGTCCCGGGCCTCCTGGGTGGTGCAGTTCTGGGCATAGAGCATGGTGTCCACCAGGTTGCGCTCCGGGTGATTGAAGTGGATGATCTGGGGCAGGTATCCCACCCGGATGGAGGGGCCCAGATAGATGCTGCCCTGGTCGGGGTGTTCCTCCTCCACGAGGATTTTCAGGAAGGTGGACTTGCCGGTCCCGTTGTCCCCCAACAGGGCGATGCGCTCGCCACCTGCCACCTCCAGATTCAGGTTAGAAAAGAGGGTGCGGTCCCCGAAGCTCTTGGAAAGTCCGGTGACCACCATAGCCTCATCTCCATGGAACTCCCGCTCCCCAAACCGGGTGGTCATCTTCTTCTCCCGGGTGGGCTTGGCGGTGGTGTTCATGCGCTCGATGCGCCGCTCCATGTTGATGGCCCGCTTGTACTGCTTGTCGTTGCCCTGGAAGGCCCACAGGCGCATCTGCTGGGCGGCCTGCTCCAGCTGGGCGATCTTGGCCTGCTCCTTCTCATACTGGCGCAGACGCTCCTGGTACCGCCGCTCCTTCTCCTCCACATAGAAGGTGTAGTTTCCGGAGTACAGCTCCGCTTTGCCGTCCTGGAGCTCCACCACCCGGCGCACCACCTTGTCCAAAAACCAGCGGTCGTGGGAGATGGCCAGGACAGTGCCGGGGAAGTGCTCCAGATACTCCTCCAGCCACTCGGTGGCGTTGAGGTCCAAGTGGTTGGTGGGCTCGTCCAACAGGAGGATATCCGTATCCTCCAAAATGAGACGAGCCAGGTTGATGCGGGTCTTCTCGCCGCCGGACAGAGCGGAGAAGAGCCGCCCTCTCATATCCTGGTCAATGGCCAGACCGTTGCACACCTTGTTGAGCTGGGTCTTGGTGTGGTATCCGCCCCCTGCCTCAAAAGCGGCGGTGAGCTTGTCGTAGCGCTCCATGACGCTCTGGGTGGGGTGGTCTCCCATCTTCATCCCCAGCTCGGCCAGCTCCTGCTCGATCTTGTGGAGGCGTTCAAAGGCGGTGTCCAGCACGTCCTCTACCGTGTACCCCTCGGGGTAGACGGGAATCTGGGAGATAAGGCCCACCCGCTTGCCGGGGGCGATGGTGACCGTACCCTCGTCCGCCTCCACCTCGCCGGTGATGATGCGGAAGATGGTGGTCTTTCCGGCGCCATTGCGGCCCAGAAGGCCCACCCGCTCCCCGGTATCCACCTGGAGGGAAAATCCGTCCAGGATTTTTTTGCCCACTTCAAATTCCTTGACCAGGCCGCTTAGCTGTATGTCAATCATGCCGTTCTCCTCATGCTCCGGCCAAGGACCCAGAAACTCACTTCTGGGTCTGGGCCGTCAGATAGTCTACAATCTTTTCAAAAGCCATGGACCGGGAGGCCTTGACCAGAATGGTCACACCCGCCCGAATTTCCCGGCTCAGCGCCTCCTTGGCTTCCTCCAGGTCGTGGAAATAGGAGACCTGTTCCTGGCTCATGCCCGCCTGGACCGCGCCCTGGGCCATATACTTGGCCAGATCGCCAATGGCAATGAGCCGTTCCACCCCTGCCTGGGCAAAGTAGCCGCCCACGGCCTGGTGGAACATGGCGCTGCTGGGCCCCAGCTCCTTCATATCTCCCACCACAGCCACACGACGGCGGTCCCTGGCGTCGCCCAGCACGGCAGCGGCCGCCCGCATGGACTGGGGATTGGCGTTGTAGGCGTCGTTCAAAATCACCACGTCCCCAGGACAGGTGACCACATTCATGCGCATCTTGGTGGGGAGGAAGGCCCGAATGCCCCGGGTAATCTCGTCGGCCTCCATGCCATACAGCTCGCCCACTGCCGCTGCCATGAGGGTGGGGTAAATCATATGGGTGCCCAGGGCGGGAATGTCCGCCTGGAACTTGCTGTGGGGGGTCTTCACCTGGCAGGAGATGTGGCTGGCCCCATCGCTGTCGATGTCAAAGGCGGTGTAGTCCAGCCCCTCCCCGCTGCCCACCATATAGGTGGTCTGGGGCAGCTTGCCCTTCAGGGTGGCCAGCATGGGGTCGTCGCCGTTGAGGATGGCGGTACCCGTGGCCTTCAAGTGGTTGAAAATCTCACACTTGGCGGCAAAAATGGCCTCCCGGCTGCCCAGGTTCTCAATGTGGGAGTCCCCCACGTTGGTGATGAGGGCCACGTCCGGCTCCACCAGTTCGCTGAGGTAGTCGATCTCTCCCGCGTGGTCCATGCCCATCTCCAGCACACAGATCTCATGGCTGTGGTCCAGACGCAGCAGGGTCAGGGGAAGACCGATGTCATTGTTGAAGTTGCCCTCGGTTTTCAGCACCTTGTACTTGGCCCCCAGCACCGCCGCCACCATGTCCTTGGTGGTGGTCTTGCCCACCGAGCCCGTCACGGCCACGTAGGGAATGGGAAACTGTGCCTTGTAATACCGGGCCAGGTCCCGCAGAGCCCGCTGGGTGGAGCGCACCTTGATGTAGAACTTCCCGGGCAGGTAGCTCTCCCGCTCCCGGGCAGTGATGCAGCCCACTGCCCCCTGCTCCAGAGCGCTGTTGATAAAGGAATGGCCGTCAAACCGCTCCCCCTCCAAGGGGAGAAACAGGCAACCCTGGGGCACGCTGCGGCTGTCGGTGCACACCTCGGTGACCGTCTGGTTCAGATCGGCCTCCTGGCCGATGAGGGTTCCGCCCACTGCCTGGAGAATCTGGGCCAATGTCAAAGCTTCCATCTTGCTGCCTCCTTCGCGCTCCCGTCAGTGTCCCGCCTTGCGGGCTTCCAGGGATGCTGTAATGATACGCTCACACAAGCTACCGTAGTCGATGCCCACCACAGCCGCCTCCTGGGGCAGCAGGCTGGTGGGAGTCATGCCGGGCAGGGTGTTGATCTC
>CALWXL010000068.1 GCA_944385485.1 uncultured Oscillospiraceae bacterium | reverse complement strand
AACACGGCAGTTAAGCTCACTTGCGCCGAAAATACTTGGCTGGCGACGGCCTGGGAAGATAGGTAGTGCCGACACATGAGAAACAGGTTGAACCTCTTGGGTTATTCCAAGAGGTTCAGCCTGTTTTTTGCCTGAAGGCAGCAGGTGATCAAACTGAGAGGGAAAGACCTGCGCCATGGGCAGAAAAATAAAATCCATCTGAGAGAACCCAGATAGGCACCGATGATTGGAGACGATAAGACCCCCGAGACTGGTTTTCCAGTCCCGGGGGTCATGCATTACTTCAAAGCCGTGGGTGCTATCAGCTTCTGCGCTTGCGGACGGTCAGAGTGACGAAAGACAGCAGGCACACAGCAGCGCCCATCAGCGTCATGGTGTACAGAGCCAGAGAAGCACTGTCTCCAGTGGGAGGCACATGGCTCTCGGATTGTTCCACCAGGACATTGGCCAGTACATAGGTATCCATGTGGGCGAGGTTGGCAGTGACGGTGTTCGTGTCCTTGTCTACCGTGATGGGAACTTCCGATTTGGTTCCGTCCTCTGCCACACAGTACAGCTTCAGGTGGTCGGCAGACAGGTTATCGGGGATCTCAATGGTCATCTGAAGAGCGCCGCGGGGCTGGACCTCTTGGCCATCCAAGGTGGCGTTGATGTCCAGAATTGCCACGTGTTCCATGTCGGCCACGTTCTCCAGAGCCTTCTCTACGATTTCATACAGTTCGCCGTCTTCTATGTTCTCTACGGTGATTACGGTGTGGTCCTCAAACACCTCCTGGGCGTTGCCAACAGTGATTTGCTCATCAGTCTGATTGTCCACCACGACGCCCTGCTCGGGCTCCTGCGTGGGAGGAACAAAGTTGGGATCTTCCTGGCCGCAGACATCGCATACACCATCCACATAGTGATGGCCAGTGGCGGGGATCATCT
The DNA here is from genome assembly GCA_944385485.1 of uncultured Oscillospiraceae bacterium. Classification (GTDB taxonomy): domain Bacteria; phylum Bacillota; class Clostridia; order Oscillospirales; family Oscillospiraceae; genus Enterenecus. The sequence goes on along the minus strand of CALWXL010000068.1, from coordinate 6,869 downwards.
CACCCTTCTGAATGGTCTCTCCGCAGCGAGAACAGATCAGATCGCCGGTATACCCATCCTCCGTGCAGGTGGCCTCTTTGGCATTTCTCAGCTCGGTAGTATGACCCAGAGCATCCAAGTTTTCGACGACTTGGATATCGGTATACGTCTTTTGGTCAAACTCCACGGTGGCCGTGTAGGTGGACGCACCCTTCTCAGTACAAGTGGGGGTGGTTGTGACTTCAGAGCTCACGGTTGCAGGGATGACTTCCTGGTGATTACAACCCTCTTGGGTGCAGGTAAATGTGGCAGTCGCCTGCTCGTAGTCCTTGGACCAATGGAATTCAGGAGTCCCATAGGTGTGCTGGCACTCAGGCGGGGCCAGATGCAGCCAAGCCTCATACAGGTCCTCAGTCAGGCCGGTGATCTGCTCCAAATGGGACTGCGCAGCGGCCTCATTGTCAAAGACGAGGGAGTTGTCCGCAGCAATAAAATCTACGGCTGCCTGTCTGGCCGCCTGGAGGGTGGCCCAGGTGTCAACGCTGTAAGCCTGCGCGTCCAGAGTGTCCACAAAGTCCACCAGGGCCTGCAGGCCGCTGAGGCTGACTTGATAGGTGGTGTGGGCAGGAACCGTATTTTCACGGAACAGCTGGAACTCGCACGCGTCCACGCTCACATTGTGTTGCTGACTGGCGGTATTGGAATGGGACAGATAGAGTGTTTGTCCATCGACGGTATGGGAAATGGTGTAGGTCCCAGATGTCTCACCGGCCTGGATTTCCAGGTAGAAGGGGTCGGCCTGAACGGGAATTTTGCTGCCAGGGCTGGTGGCAGTATCATTGAGGCTTAGGTATTTACCGTCGGCCTCCATGCTCTGAATGGTGTATCCATTCTCGGTTTTCGTGATGCGCCACAGCTGACGGCTGGCGGCATACTGTCCATCCAAGGCTAGCTGGTCGTTGGACACAGTACCGGTCACCTGGTCTGTGTTGGTGGCGTTATTTGCGTGGTAGAGGGTTCTCTGCGCCCCAGCATGGAAGATGGCGTAGACGCTGCCGGAGTCGATACCGTCGGTATCCAGGTCATAGGTGGTCTGGGCCTCATGCTCCTCCTGGGTGATGGTTGTCTGGAAGCGCTGAGGAAGATTGACTCCCGTTTCGCCCTGGACCGCCACATCCAGATGTGCGGTGCGGACGATACCGCCAGGAGTGGTGGCAGTGGCGGTAATGGTTGTGGTGCCGGCGGCGACACCGGAGACCAGTCCGGTGCTGTCCACGGTGGCCACGGTGGGGTCATCCGAGTTCCAAGTGACGGTGGCACCGTCCTGGGGAACAACGGTGGCCTGCACCTGGCTGGACTGTCCAACGGTCAGATTCAGGAACTGGGCATCCAGAGAGAGGGTGACCTTTTCACTCTTATCCTGCACCATGTACCAGCCCTCGCCCAGCAGGTCTTGGACGGTAAGGGTCTCATACTTAATTTGGCAGGGACTGCCTTGGTTTTCGTAGAGAATACCAAAGGTGTCGGTGGCCTTTCCGTTTTCCTGCAGTTGGGAGACACAGGAGTAGGCGAAGTAGTTGTTTTCGTCATAGCGGGTGACATCCTCATTGAGCCAGGTGACAGTGCCGTTCTCGTCTGCGGAGCCGATACGGACAATGCCTTCTGTGCGCTGAATGCGGGCATAGGAGCCCAAGATCAGGTTGTCATATTCTTGGTCATCCGGGCCGATCAAGGTGCCATCCAGGTTGATGAAGGACACCATACATCCGCCGCCTTGTTTTTGACTAAACAGCGCCTGGTCGGGCTGGCACTGGCTCCAGGTGACGCCGCCGTCAGAGGAGTCGGCATAGCTGACATAGTTGATGGTGTTGCGGGAGTACATCCGCAGATCGCCATTGGGGAGGGTGACAATCTGGGACTCGCTTGTCTTGCCCACATTGTTGAGGTTGGCGTTGTGCTCTCCCCGGTGCCAAGTGGCGCCGCCGTCGTCGGAGTAGATGACGCTGGCCAGCTCATTGCCGGTACGGTTGTCATAGAGGGGGAAGACGATGCGCTCGTTGCCGTTGTAGGTCATGGTAATACCGCGGCCGGGGCAGACGCCGGTGAATTTCTCATTGTCGGCGGCCTTGATGTCCAGGAACTGGGGAGCACTCCATACCAGGCCGTCCTCAGTGACCTGTGCGGTGCGGTGCATGATGTAGAACACAGGATAGACCTTCCACTCACTCTTCTGGAAGAAGAGATTTTTCTGGACTCGGTTGCTGGTGTTGCCAAGCTGCTCCACGTAGAGTTTGGTGAAGGTATCGTCCTGGTCGGACTTCTCATAGACATTCAGCCATGCATCCACCCAGGTGTCGGTGGCCGTGCCATCCTGGCTGCAGATTGGGTAGAGCTCTACGTCGGTTCCGTCATCACTGCCCAGCACGGCCAGGCCGTTGTTGTTGTTCAAATCTACATAGTAGGTATAGGAAGATGCAGTTTTGGGGGCGTAGGTACCGGCTTCACCCTTGGCCACCAGCAGGCGGCCCTGGTCGTCAAAACCGGTGCTCTCCTGGCCCATCTGATTGCCGCTCATCAGGCCCACGTAGGAGGGACAGGCATCCACCACCATATGGACGGTGCCGTTGCGGTCCTGGACGATGGAGGGGTCAATGAAGGAGCTGCTGGCGTTGCCGGTGGAGGTGTCCGCCATATCCGCCAGGTAGTTCACCACTTCCCACTCCCAAGTCTGTCCGTTGTCCTTGGAGACGCTGACAATGGTGTCCAGGTTTTGGGGAGAGTCACCGCTGGTGGTCCAGCGGATGTCGGCTGCTGCAACGATCCAGCCGTTATCAAGTGTGTAGAGGGAGGGAATGCGGAAATGCCGACTGCCGGTGGCCTCACTGCTGAAGGGCACGTCCACGGCCTCGGTTCCCTTTGGATTCTCCCCCACTACGGTGGGAGCAACTTCGGTCTCCAGATAAAGTTGGAATTGAGTCAGGGCCGTATCCTGGCTGGTGCTGCAATAGTACTTATTTCCGGCGGTGCTGCCGTGGGTCAGGTAGTTGCTGCCATTGGACAGAGAGTAGGTCCCGGTGTCCTCATGGAAGGTGATGTCCACCCGCACCGGCTGGTCTGAGGTCTTTACGTTGCCATTGGCGTTGGTGGTCTGGCTCAGGTCCAGATAGCGGTTGCTGTCGGTGCTTTTGATGTAGTACCCGCTGTCGTCCCCTTCGATTTCCTCCACCGTCCACAGCTGTCGGGGGGCATCAAAGCCGGAGGCCAGGGTGAGCTTGTCTCCCGACACGGTTCCGGTGACCTGATCGGTGTTCCCGGTTCCGGTGTGGTAGAGAAGGCTGCGGGTGGTGTTGTAGAAAATGGCGTAGGTGCCGCCGGCATCGATGCCGTCCTGATCCCGGGTATACGAGATCCCGGTACTGCCCAGATCACCGGCCTCAATGGTGGCGCGGGGAAGGTCGTTGCTTGGTGTCGCGTTTGTGGTGGCCACAGCAGTGGGCACAACGAAGCAGCAGCTCAGCAATAGGCTGGCAGATATGGTTGCCGCCGCAATGCGCCTTGGCATTTTGTTCATAATTTATCCTCCTTGCTCAGGCGATCTCTCTGTATCATACAATTTCATCGTACCAAAAGCGGGAATAGATGTCAAGAAATATCCTGAAAAACAGGAAATAAATGGACAAGCAAAAAGGACCTCAACGGCAAATGGAGCCGCTGAGGTCCTTTCATGACATTGCTCTTGCAGAAAAGAGTGAGAGATTGAATTTACAACATAAAATCCTCTTTTTTTAGATGAGAGAAGTTGACCACCACTGGCTTTTGAGGCACACGTTTGAGGGGGTCGTACCGAAAAGCCCGACAGGCCCCACCGGGGTCCACCACACCCTTGCGGGCGCATAAAATCTGCTCTTCATCCAAGGCCACGCCTCGCTTGCAGTAGACACAACGAGGTTCGATGTTTTTTTGAAACAGCATAACAAGTCTCCTGTCCTTCCGAGATCCCCTCTAGTATACAACATGGCGCGGCTATTTTCCACCTGTTTTTCTCGTCAAGTACCGACACAGAAGGACAAGCAGCAGCCAGCAGAGCAGTGAGATGGACAGGGAGACGGGGAGAATGCAGCGAAAGTCCAGCTGGGTCAATATCTGCGTCTGGGAGTTCAGATAAAAGGAGACAGGGTAGGTCAGGGAGAGCCGGGTGGCGAGAAAATAGGTGAGAAATGCTGAAATAGTACCGTGCATCAGTTTCCCCAGAAGGTAAGTGCGGGGAGAGATGTCACTGTCTATGAGAAAACACAGCACCTGGCAGTGCACGGAAAGTCCCGCCCATCCCAGCATAAAGGCCGCCATGGAGATGGAACCGGCAGAGCTGCTCATGCCGCCCAGGGAGGACACGCCGGAGGTGAGCTCCAGCAGGCCCGCCACCAGCTGGGGAGCATAGCGGGAGGAGACCCCTACCAGGGAGAGCAGCCGAGTTAGAGCAGAGAACACCCCGCAGGAGGTCATGAGCTGAAGCATGGCGGAGAAGAAAATGACAAAGGCGCAGATGTTTAGAGTGCTGGAAAAGGAGCGTACCACTCCACTGGTAAAGGCGGCGGGAATGGTGGTGGTGGCGATGGGCTTGGCGTGGGTGCAAGGAGCTTGCTTGTCTTGCTTCGTGCCATAGAAGCGGAACATAAGACCGGTGAGCAGGGAGGCCGCACAGTGGGAGGCGTAGAGCAACAGCCCAATGGTGCTGCTGCCAAACACGCCCACACCCACCACCCCCAGAATGAAGGCAGGCCCTGAGTTGTTGCAAAAGGCCAGAAGTCGCTCGGTCTCCACCTTGGTGCACAGGCCCTGGCGGTACAACTCCAGGGCAGTTTTGGCACCTAGAGGATAGCCGCCTATGAAACCCAACACCACGGCTATGGCGCAGCTGCCGCTGACCCGAAACACAGGGCGCATGATCCCCTCTAAAAGCCGCCCCAGATAGGCAGCCAGCCCCAAATCCACCGCCATGGAGGAAAGAACAAAGAAGGGAAACAGGGATGGAATGATGACGTTGCAACACAGGTCCAGCCCGTTTTTGGCCCCATCCACCGCTTGGGTGGGAGCGGATACCAGAGCCACGATGGCGGCCAACAGAGCGATGGTGACCAGAGAATCCCGCAGCGCCTGCCGGTGTAACAGTCGAAACATAATAATATCCCCTCCCTCTGGCAATGAATATGCACAGGGGAGGGGATGTTTGCATGTCCGGGAAATTATGAGCTGGTGTCAGGATACTGGATGAGCAGAGGCCGATCCAAAGCAGAGAAAGGGGCGCTTCCCATGCTGCGCCAGGAGTTGGTGAGATACTGATTGCTGGGAGTGTTCCAGGGGTAGAGGAGAGGCGTTTCCTGGTGCAGGTAAACCACCTTGGCATTCAAGTTGGTGGCCGTGGTAAAGCCATACAAGGTCCAAGTGACATACCCGCGTATGTTCTCCCCGTCTTTGGGGAGAGAGAAGGTGAGGTCTGCATTCCAAAAGCCCTGAGAAGAGGGTGTGAGTTGGATCTCCGGGGGAGTGGTGAATAGATTGCCCAGAGGGGCTTGGAAGGTCTGATTGCCCTCATCCCAGAACAACATGCCCTGGAGCTTGCCGATGGAGAGAGGAATGGACAACTCGTGTACGTTGGGGATGAGATAAAGTCCTTCCAGCATCCGCTGTTTGGGAGGAGTATCCCAGTGAAAGAAGGCATAGACCCGAATATCGCCGGTTTGGGTCAGGACAACTTCCACGATATCCATGGATAGCTTGGACAAATCTGCATATTCCGCGCTGCCAGTCTGGGTGGTCACCTGTACCTGGGTGGCGCCCTCCAGCTGGGCTACCTGCTCGTCCGGCAATAACGCAAGCAAATCCGAGGGGAAGCCCAGCTGTTCCAGCTGGGTGCGAGCCTGGCTTTGCTGGGTGTTGAGAGTGAAAGGCCTTACCCCTTGCAAGGGCAGATGCAGGGACAGGGACAGTGCTACCACCGCTGCCAAAACAGTGATGCCCAGCCAGGTGGCGGCAGCCCACCCGTTGGAAATGCGAACCGGAGCCGGATGGACGGCATACCCCGCCTGGTCGAGACTGCGGTGGGTGCGATACAACCCCACAAGCAGGAGAATCCAAACCAGAAGGAAGGGCAACACAAAAACCAGCCAGTTGAGGGAGAGAACACCTATTCCCATCAGGAGCCCATAGCACACCACCAACCACCCGGCAGCACGGGTTTTGGGAGGCAGTTGTGCCTGACGGAACACCCCGCGCAGCCCCAGCCACAGACTCAGGTATACTCCCCAGGTGACCAGGGACCCGAACCATCCCAGGCCTAGAAGAAGGAAGTCATTTTGTGTGGCAGGAGTGGCCAATACAGCCATAAGCAGCACATGGTGCAGGGACAGCACCCAACTCAAGGCATAACCCACCCGGAAGGGGGTGTTTTGCCGGCGTAGACTGCGCAGGCCCAGCCACAGCAGGACGATGCCCAGGGTGGGGAGCAGGAAGTTGAGGTAGAACACGTCTAGCGTGATGGACCACAGGGCCAGCCCCCAGCACACCTGCTTCAATGCCCCACGCCAGGGAGAGGAATCTTCCGAGGAGAGCTGGTTGGGCTGTTGGTAGAGCGGAAAGTCAAGCTCCGGTTCATTCATACTCGTCACCTCCATGTTCACTTCATTCTATCATACATGCTGCAAGGAGAAAACCACCTCACCCAACTATTGTATCACATTAGCGTGATAAAAATATTTTTGCCAAAGGGGTTGACAACCGGGGGGTGGGTGCGTATAATGGCTACAACAACTTCATTACAGCAAACCATTGACGGAGAGTAGTACCCAGTGTGGCGAACCTTCAGAGAGTCCCGGACGGTGAGAGCGGGGCGG